>NZ_JBEXYN010000026.1:0-117042 GCF_040630935.1 Streptomyces sp. NPDC005722 | reverse complement strand
ATCGACGTCGCCCGGGGCCTGAAGACCGCCGCCGTGCTCGAAGGGCCGCTGCCCGCCAAGCGGGTCGGCCTGGTCGACATGAGCACCGGAAAGGTGGCCCGCTGGATCGACCTCGGCCGTGCGGTGGGCGGTGTGGCCTGGTCGCCGCAGGGCGACAAGCTCGCCGTCACCACCTATGTCGCCGGGAAACCGTCGAAGGACGGGTTCCACGTGGACTCGGCGGACTCGGACATCCCGAGGGACCAGAACCTGCCCCGCCGGTTCTGGGGCATCGAGCGCACCGGCTACTACGTCGTCGACCTGGCGACCGGGGCGTCGGTCTGGCGCAGCAGTCCGTTGCCGGAGACCGCCCGCAACTCACCGCGCTTCTGGCGGATCGGCGACGCCAAGTGGAGCCGTGACGGCCGCCTGATCAAAATGGAGGGCGCCACGAACACCGGACGTCCCCGTTTCTACGACCTCCAGGGTCGTCGGCGTCCCGCCCCGGCGGGCGAGGATCCGGAGTCCCCATCGACCGGTGGCCTGTCACCGAACGGGCGACTGGTCGCCGGTGACGACATCATGGGGAACAAGATCACCGAAATTCTCGACTCCAAGACCGGCTACGTGGTCGCAGCCCAGCCGGTGGACGAACTGGTTGCCTGGGCGGACGACCAGCGCGTCATCGCCTGGCAGAGCGACAGCATCCGCTGCACCCGGTCCCAGTACTGCCAGCGCCTGGTGGTGGTCGACGTCGACGGCGACCACCTGACGCCGCTCACCGCCCTCCGGACACCCAGGCCCGGCCAGGCGTGGGAGCCGGTCTTCACCCATCGGTGACCGCTCGGAAGGGCTGCAGGTCCTCGTTCCGAGGACCTGCAGCCCGGTGCCGCGGCGCTGTGGCCGTGAAGCCCGAAGGGGGCTCCGGGCGGTCGCAGTCGCCGAGCGGGGCCGGCAGCACCCTGGTCGCGCACCCGTCGGTTCCCTCTTCCACCGGCCACGGCAGCGGTCCGCCCACCTGGAGGTGGCGAGGTCGGTGTAGCCGTCGTCGTCGAGGTCGCCCCGGGCGATGTCCCGCCCGGGCGAGGCAAGACCGTGGCGTGACTGGCCCGCGACGGGGGGACTGCCGTAGGTGAGGACGGTGCGGTGGCGGGCGTCGAGGCCGTCCTCGCCGCCGTACATCACCACCAGCGTGGGCTCCTCCCCAGGCGTGCGGATGGCTCGCCCGGGCGCGACGAGGACCACGTCGTTGTACCCGTCGCCGTTGAAGTCGGCGCGGGGCAAGCGGTTGGTCACCCTCGGGCCCGAGGGCGGGGCGTTGTCGAGGGCACGGGCGGTGGCCGTGGCCCGGGGCTTGCCGGACGGCGGTCCCCCGGAGCACGCGGCCAGCCCGGACAGGAGCACCGCCACCACCGTGAGAACCGGGACCACACCACACCTGCGGGACCGCATCACGTCTCGCCTCCGTCCGGTCACCTACGTGCCCGTCCCTGCCGGGGACGGTGATCTACCCGATTGCCGAGCCCCCGGTTTGGTTGTGCGGTCACGCGCCGGGCCGCGCTCTGCGCGGCGGGAGCGCCGTGATGAGGTGGAGAAATCTGTGAGGCAGAGCAATCTGTAACAGCCGTGCCGGCGTGGTGGGGTGCGCCCCTAGCATTTGGGCGTGAGGAAACCAGGATGGATCGTCCTAGGTGTCGCTGCGTCCAGTGCGTTCTGCTGGGGGGTCGCCGGGAGCGTCGACATGGGTCTCGATCGATCGTTCAGGCGCGGGAGCTCCTACTACAACCTTCCAGAGGGCGGGGGTTGGTACGAGTTCGCGTTGTTCGCCGGCTTCATCGCCCTGATGGCCTTCGTATACGAGCTGCCACGCGTACCTGACTGGAAACCGCTCCTCAGCCTGACCCTGGGGTGTGGCGTCGGCGCGGCCTCGGTACTGCTCATGGGCAGGGAGGACAGGCATTGGATCGGCGGTTTCGCACTGGCGCTGGCTGGTGTCGTGATCCCTTTGACAGGTTTGTGGTGGCATCGGACCCGGCGAGTCCGACCGAGAGAAGCCGAGTAGACCTGACGCCGCCGAGCCGTGGTGGCCTGTCTCTCGGTACAAGGTCCGGCCTGCACCCGAAGGACGTGCTCCCGTCAGGCGTCGAAGTCGTATTCGAGGATGCAGGCGGCCGAGTCCGAGGTCATCTCGTTGACCTCGACCGGGCGTCCCTCGTCGGCGAACGCGGTGCGGCAGATCTTCGCGGAAGTGCACCGGCTTGTAACCGAGTTGGGCAAGGCGGGCGTAGGTACCGCCAGGTCCGGTGTCTGCCTGGCCGATGGCCGACCCTGCCATGACACGGCACCTGGCACGGATCTGCCACGAGACGCTTGATCCGGTCTGGACAACAAAGAAGCCCCGGGCTGCTCGCCTGGGGCTTTCTGCTGGAGCGGGTGACGGGAATCGAACCCGCGCTCTGAGCTTGGGAATCACCGGGCTTGGCGGGCGTGAAAGTGGCTCTGATCTGGCCAAACAGGGGACACCCGTAGTCGTGCCGCAGCGTGTAGCGGACTCTGACTGACCGCAGTTATCCGACCGATCGGGCACGCAGCGGGCACGGCCGTCAGACGAGCCGCCAACGCCAGCACCACGGAGCGAGGTCGGCAGCCGGGTACTCCTCCCGGCCGCTGGCCCGCTGCACCAGAAGACGACCCCCATCCGTGGAGACCCGATCTCCTGGCATGAGAAACAAAGGACGTTCGAGGCGGAAAATCCGCTCCGGATCGAACCTCACCTCGTTGAGTAGCAGCATTCTGGGTGCCGCCGCTGGACTGCCGAAGACTCGCATGGCTCCATGGTGCACCGCGCCAGGATCCGCGATCACCTCCTTAGGAGCGGGGTGGGGCGGTCGGCGGCGTCACCTGCGGATTCCCAGACTAGGAAGGAGTGGGCGGCGCTTCCCTCTGCGCCCCGCGATTCCCCCTGACTCCCCGTCCGTTCTGGCACGGATGTGGCACGCGCGTTTCAGGATGGCTGCGCTTCGTCGTTCCAGGCGTAGACCCGAACGGGGTCGAGGTGGAGTTCGCACGGACCCATACAGTCGGCTGCGAGCGTGGCCAGGCGTGAACCGCACGGACAGGCCCGGTTGGGCCCATGGGCGCCAGTTGGCCCGCAGCAGCCGAGGTTGTTGTCCCCTTGGATGAACGGTTGAAGGGTCGGTGCGTCCTCGGGGTGGATGACAACGGTGTTCCGCGGACCAGCCGACATCAGTCGGTGGCTGTCGACCATGAGAAGCCTCCTCCCGGGCGGTTCAAGCTGTTCTTCCGTGCCTGTTGGAAGGAAGGGTGCGCCCCAGGGCAAAGGGTCAATCGCATAGTGACCCTGTGGCACCGTGGAATGATCCAGCCGAGACTTCTCGTCCCGGCCATCGGCTGAGGGAGCTCCCTCCGGAACGCGGGGGAGTGCTACGAGGTCGGGAGTGAGTGCGTCACCGCACTTCGAGCAGTAGAAGATGGTCAAGAGACCAGCCCCTTTCGAAGCGTGGTCATCTTGCTCCCTTCCACGCGTCAGTTCTTCTGGAAGTGGTGCACCGAGCTTCCCGCCTGGGCAGAGTTAACATTCCAGGCTTCTGGCCTGTGCCGATGCCGTGAACGGCTGTCATCGTCTGTCAACGTTGGCTCACCTCGGACGGCCCGAAGACGGCCCAAAGTCAGTTGGACTCGGCTACCTGGTGTTCGTCCTCATCCTCGGCGGAAGCTGCGACCAGGCGCCGTCGAGCTTGCTCCAGGCGACCAACGTAATCCGGCATGAAGTTCTCTGGGAGCGAGGTCTCTAGGGTGCCGGAGATCGCGTACACAGCAGACCAGACAGCCTTGTCTGGCACGATCGCGCTCAGCTTGTCGGACTTCATCATCACTTCGTACAGCCAGTCAGACAGCACGAACGCTTGATCGTGGGTGAGCTTTATGATCACCGGTTCCTCGTCCACCCGGGCACGGTACCTCGCGGCCGGCGCGTAGCGGCTTTGGGCGGGAGCTGCCATGGGGCGAGGGATCGGGGCCCGTACGCTGGCCGCGAATCGGGCTGGCTCCTTGCCTGCCCGCAATAGCCCGATGTGGGCCCCGATCTTCGAGGCTCGCCCCATGGTGGCTGCCTAAAGCATCGGAGCGTCGGCCGCCCCAGCCACCGCGGTTCTGACCTCATGCCCTCGGCCTACCTATGTGGGCGCGCGGCGGCGGACGGCGCGCCAAGCCGGACGTCGGCCGCGCGCCCGGCGGAGCGTGAGCGACGCCGGGTGTCTTGATGAGGTAGAGAAACCTGTAACAGCTTGCCCTCTGGGGGCTACTGTCTGTCTTGGTTGATGGTTGAAGTGCGGCTTCACCTGATGCGTCGGCGCCTGGTCGGGGGACTCTGGTGCTCTCCTCAAGCGAGCGTGCGGATGGAGACTGACGTCCGGCATGTCTGAGGCGCGTGCGGACCTGAAGAACGGTTTGTCGGCTGCTACTGCCATCGTGTGGCTCATGGGTGAACTGGTTGAGCGGGTCGATGAGCATGATCATGTACTGGGCGTTGTGGACAGGGATTCCGCGATCCGACACAAGTGGATGCATCGCATAGCGACGATCGTGTGCCGTGATGCCGGTGGTCGGATACTGGTGCACCGTCGTCCCGATGGCGTCTCGCTGTTTCCTGGGCGGTTCAACTGGATGCTTGGGGGCGCCGTGAACGTTGGCGAGTCGTATGAGGATGCCGCTGCACGGGAGTTGGCCGAGGAGCTCGGGGTCGAGGGCCGCCCTGGGTTCGTGTTCAAGTTCCTTTGTAAGGGCGCAATCAGCCCGTACTGGCTCGGCTTGCATGAGGTCGTTGTGGAGGGGCCCATCCAGCCGGATCCTTCGGAGATCGCCTGGTACGACTGGTGTAGCGAGTCCTACCTGAGCGGCTTTGTCCGTCGGCAGACGTTTGTTCCGGATGCTCGCGAGGCGTTCGACCGTTATCGCGCCCTCACCGATCCGCTCACTTAGGGTGGCTGCTGGTGAATGGCTGGAGCCGTGTGTTCCCGTAGCGCTGAGGACGTGTTGCTTGTTGAGCCCGAGCTTGTACGGGACGGCCTTTAGGTAGACGTGGTGTCGGAGTGACGAGCCGACTCGCTAAGCCGTGTTGGCGCAGTCGTACGTACGCGTTCATCGCGTCGTCCGGCACCGGCTGGCTGATCATGAAGCCCTGCTCCCGGTAGAACAGCACTCGACGCTGGAGCGGCAGAAGCAGATCGCCGCCGCGCTCGATGCCCGAGTGCGGGCTGACCGCGAATCAATCGACGGGCACGACGACGGCTCATCGGGCACGCAACGGGCACGGGAGGGATAAAGAGGTCTGGACAACAAAGAAGCCCCGGGCTGCTCGCCTGGGGCTTTCTGCTGGAGCGGGTGACGGGAATCGAACCCGCGCTCTGAGCTTGGGAAGCTCATGTTCTACCATTAAACTACACCCGCGTAAGACACCTGTTGAGGTATCTGACCTCGCACACTGTACCCCATGCCCGGCCCCGGACGCATACCTCCGGGGCCTTCGTGTTGGCTCCGGAAAGGTGTGCGCGGGGAGGTCTGGGAGGCGTACGGTGAGGGCTGCCCGAGGTGCCGGAGTGGGCGGAGTGCCGCGTGAGGCGGGGGTGGGTTCATCCCCTAATGTGGCTTTCATCGTTGAGGTACCGGGGAGAAGGGCAGCGATGGATCGCACCGTCGTTCGTTGTGCCGAAGGGCACGTGTTCAGCACCGCTACGTTTCCGATGCAGAACCTGGGCGCCGGAAGGCTCGGCCCCGGGCGGTTGATCAGGTGTCCACGGTGTGCGCGGCTGCGGAGCGCCGTCCCCGTGGCCGCCGACATCGGCAAGTAGCGGTCGCGCAGGTCCGGACGCGCAGGTCGGACGTGACGTGGGGGCTCCGGGCCGGGTCGGCTCGATTCGGCCCGGAGCCCCGTCCCCGCGTAACCTGCTTGCGTGCTTCTCTCTGACAAGGACATCCGGACCGAGATCGACAACGGGCGGGTCGGCATCGACCCGTACGACCCGTCGATGGTGCAGCCGTCGAGCATCGACGTCCGGCTGGACCGCTTCTTCCGGGTGTTCGAGAACCACCGCTACCCGCACATCGACCCGGCCGTCGAGCAGCCGGACCTGACGCGGCTGGTGGAGCCGGAGGGGGACGACGCGTTCATCCTCCATCCCGGGGAGTTCGTGCTGGCCTCGACGTACGAGGTGATCTCCCTGCCGGACGACATCGCCTCGCGCCTGGAGGGCAAGTCGAGCCTCGGCCGGCTGGGGCTGCTGACGCACTCGACCGCGGGCTTCATCGACCCCGGTTTCTCCGGCCACGTGACGCTGGAGCTGTCGAACGTGGCCACGCTGCCGATCAAGCTCTGGCCGGGCATGAAGATCGGGCAGCTCTGCCTGTTCCGCCTGACCTCGGCGGCGGAGTTCCCGTACGGCTCGGACAAGTACGGCTCGCGGTACCAGGGGCAGCGGGGGCCGACGCCGTCGCGCTCCTACCTCAACTTCCACCGGACGCAGGTCTGAGCGCATGGCCGGGCCGGCGAGGGAGAACCTGACGTACGAGGCCTTCGGGCAGGCGGTGCGGGACCTGGCGCAGGCGGTCGCCGACGACGGCTTCGAGCCGGACGTGGTGCTGTCCATCGCCCGCGGCGGGGTGTTCGTGGCGGGCGGGCTCGCGTACGCGCTGGACTGCAAGAACATCCACCTGGTGAACGTCGAGTTCTACACCGGGGTGGGGACGACGCTCGAGATGCCGGTGATGCTGGCACCGGTGCCGAACGCGATCGACTTCTCCGACAAGAAGGTCCTGATCGCGGACGACGTCGCCGACACGGGCAAGACGCTCAAGCTCGTCCGGGACTTCTGCGCCGACCACGTCGCGGAGGTGCGCAGCGCGGTGATCTACGAGAAGTCGCAGTCGCTCGTGAAGTGCGACTACGTCTGGCGGCGCACCGACGACTGGATCAACTTCCCCTGGAGCGTGCTGCCGCCGGTGCGCAAGGCGGGGGAGCCCGTCACGCCGTCCAAGGACGCGCTCTGAGTCATGGCACGCGGCTGACGTCCGCAGCCGGTGCCGCGGGCACCGCACCACATATGTAAGGGGCGCCCCTCCAGGAGGGGCGCCCCTTACGCGTGCGTACCGCGGGACTCAGATCACCGGCAGCTTGAAGAGCACCAGCAGCGCGATCAGCTGGATCGACGCCGCGCCCAGGGCCTTGGGCCACGGAAGGTCGTGGGACTTGGAGACCATGGAGGTCAGCAGGGCGGCGCAGCCGATCCAGGTGGCCCAGCCGAGGAACTGGACGAAGCTGTTGGCGCTGCCCAGGAAGACGGCGAAGGCCAGTCGGGGGGCGTCCGTCAGGGAGGTGATGAGCATCGCCATGCCGACGGTGGGCGCCCAGGCGCCGTCGCCGCCGAGCTGGCGGGCGAGCGCGTTGGTGACGGCACCGAGCATCAGGCCGCACAGGATGACGGCGATGGCCGTGCACACCACCCAGGGGACGCTGTTGGAGAGGGTGGCGTCGAGCACGTCCTCGCGGGCGGTGTCGAAGCCGAAGACGGCGAGAAGCCCGTAGAGGAAGGTGACGATGAGGGCGGGGACCCACACCTGGTAGTCGCGCATCTGCCAGAAGGTGGCGGACGGGCGCATGACGACACCGCTCAGCAGCTGCTTCCAGCCGAGCCGGGGGCCGGCCGGGGGCGCCGTGGTGTGGCCCGCGCGGTAGGTGGACACCTGGTCCGGCTGCGGGGACTGCTGCTCGTAGGGGTCGTAGGTGTCGGGCGCGTCGCCGATGGAGAAGGCGCGGGTGTGCCCGGGGTTGTTGTCGTACGAGGGTGCCGGCGCCGCGGAGCCGAAGTACTCGGGCTCACCCTCGGCGGCCGGCGCGAAGCCGTGGTGGGGCTGCTGCTGCCCGCCCGGCGAGGTGTTCTGCTGCGGGTAGCCGCCGTACTGCTGATGCGGGTGCTGCACGTCCCCGTCCCGTCCGCGTCCGTTCCTGAATCCAGCCACGGTTCGAACGTACCCGGTCCCGGGGGCGGAGGACGGTGCCCCCCGCCCCCGGAGGGGGTTTGCTGCCAAGCTGTGACAGATTCCACACCCGTGCGGGCGGCCGGTCGCCCTGGTGGGGAGGCGGGCCGCGGGCGTTCCGTTGCCGCGCTCGGCGCCGAACCGGAGGCTGCCGTCGTGGCCGCTGTCCGTGTCCTCAACGGTGGTGGGGGCTGGGTACGCGGACGGACTGCGGGGGCCGGGCGCGCGGTTGGGCACGGGGGCCCGCGAAGCCCTACCGTTCGGGGCGGAACGGATCCGAAGGGACGGGAAGTGCCGATGGTTGTCAGGGCCGTACGGAATGCCGCGCGCGGGACCGCGCGCACCTCAGCGCGTGCGGCGGCGGCCGCGGCCGCCGCTGGGTTGCTGAGTCTGGCGGTGACCGGGTGCGGGCTGCTGACCACCGACTCCGGTTCCCCGGACGCGCCGGCCGTCGCGAGCTCGCCCGCCGCGCCCTCCTCCGCCGCGGGCGACGTGCCTCTCCAGCCGGACCCCGCGGTGCTGGCGGCGCTGCCCGCGCGGCTGGAGGCGGACGGGACGACGATCACGGTGGGCGACCCGGCGGCGCCGAAGACCGTCCACGTCTACGAGGACCCGCGCTGCCCGATCTGCAAGGCGTTCGAGGCGGCCGCCGGGCCGCAGCTGGCGGCACTGGCGAAGTCCGGTGACGTGAAGGTGCAGTACACCCTGGCCTCGTTCCTGGACGGGAACCTCAAGGGCAGCGGTTCGAAGCGGGCCGCGGGCGCCCTGCGCGCGTCCGTGGAGGCGGGCCCGGGCGCCTTCGCGACCTACCACGAGCTGCTCTACGCCAACCAGCCGCAGGAGCAGGTGGACGGGTTCACGGACGCGTACCTGCTGGAACTCGCCGGCAAGGTGAAGGGCCTGCGCGGGGCGGCCTTCGACTCGGCGGTGCGGGAGCAGTCGTACGCGGACTTCGTGGCCGCCTCCGAGGAGGCCTTCGTCAAGAGCGGCGCCACGGGCACGCCGTACGTGAAGATCGACGGCACGGCGGTGTCCCAGGCGGACCTGCAGAAGCTGTTCGACCCCGTCTCCTTCGCGGCGCTGCTGCGGCAGTCCGGCATCGGCGGCTGAGGGCGCCGGGAGCCGCACGGAACGCCGGTGGGCGCGTACGGGATCCGTACGCGCCCACCGGCGTTCGGGCGTCCGTCCGCGGCCGGTCCGGGCGGGGGCGCCCGGACCGCACCGGGCGGGCTACTTCGCGGGCTCCGGCTGCGGCTCGGTGGCCGCCTCCGGCTCGCCGTCGGGGTCGAGCGGGGTCTTGACCGAGTCCAGCAGCAGCTGGGAGACGTCGACGACCTGCAGCGTCTCCTTGGCCTTGCCCTCGTTCTTCCTGCCGTTGACGGAGTCGGAGAGCATCACCAGGCAGAACGGGCAGGCGGTGGAGACGATGTCCGGGTTCAGGGACAGCGCCTCGTCCACGCGCTCGTTGTTGATGCGCTTGCCGATCCGCTCCTCCATCCACATGCGTGCGCCGCCGGCGCCGCAGCAGAAGCCGCGCTCCTTGTGGCGGTGCATCTCCTCGTTCCGCAGACCCGGCACCTTGGCGATGATCTCGCGCGGCGGCGTGTAGACCTTGTTGTGGCGGCCCAGGTAGCAGGGGTCGTGGTAGGTGATGATGCCCTCGACCGGGGTGACGGGGACGAGCTTGCCCTCGTCGACCAGGTGCTGCAGCAGCTGGGTGTGGTGGATGACCTCGTACTCGCCGCCGAGCTGCGGGTACTCGTTCGCCAGGGTGTTGAAGCAGTGCGGGCAGGTGGCGACGATCTTCTTCTGCGCCTTGGGCTTGCGGGTCGACTCGGCTCCGTCCTCGGCGGAGTCCTCGCCGAAGGCCATGTTCAGCATGGCGACGTTCTCGGCGCCGAGCTGCTGGAACAGGAACTCGTTGCCCAGGCGGCGGGCGGAGTCACCGGTGCAGTTCTCCTCGCCGCCCATGATCGCGAACTTGACGCCCGCGATGTTCAGCAGCTCGGCGAAGGCCTTGGTGGTCTTCTTGGCGCGGTCCTCCAGGGAGCCGGCGCAGCCGACCCAGTAGAGGTACTCGACCTCGGTGAGGTCCTCGATGTCCTCGCCCACGACGGGGACCTCGAAGTCGACCTCCTTGACCCACGCCAGGCGCTGCTTCTTGGGCAGGCCCCAGGGGTTGCCCTTCTTCTCGAGGTTCTTGAGCATCGTGCCCGCCTCGGACGGGAACGCGGACTCGATCATCACCTGGTACCGGCGCATGTCGACGATGTGGTCGATGTGCTCGATGTCCACCGGGCACTGCTCGACGCAGGCGCCGCAGGTGGTGCAGGACCACAGGACGTCCGGGTCGATGACGCCGTTCTCCTCGGCGGTGCCGATCAGCGGGCGCTCGGCCTCGGCGAGGGCCGCGGCGGGGACCCCGGCGAGCTGCTCCTCGGAGGCCTTCTCCTCGCCCTCCACGCTCTTGCCGCCGCCCGCGAGCAGGTAGGGCGCCTTGGCGTGCGCGTGGTCGCGCAGCGACATGATCAGCAGCTTGGGGGAGAGCGGCTTGCCGGTGTTCCAGGCGGGGCACTGCGACTGGCAGCGGCCGCACTCGGTGCAGGTGGAGAAGTCGAGGATGCCCTTCCAGGAGAACTGCTCCACCTGGCTGACGCCGAAGACGTCGTCCTCGCCCGGGTCCTCGAAGTCGATCGGCTTGCCGCCGGAGGCCATCGGCAGCAGGGCGCCGAGCGCCACGGCGCCTTCGGCGTTCCGCTTGAACCAGATGTTCGGGAAGGCCAGGAAGCGGTGCCAGGCGACGCCCATGTCGGTCCTGAGGCCGACCGTGATCATCCAGATGAAGGAGGTCCCGATCTTGATCATCGCGGTCAGGTAGACCAGGTTCTGCAGCGTGCCGACGCCCAGCCCCCTGAAGGCCGCGACCAGCGGGTACGAGGCGAAGTAGGCGGCCTCGTAGCCGTGCACCTCCGCGAGGGCGCCCTCCAGGCCGCGCAGCGTCATGATGGCGAGGCCGATGATGAGGATGACGGACTCGACGAAGTAGGCCTGGCCGGTGTTGGAGCCCGCGAAGCGGGACTTGCGGCCGGCCCGGCCCGGCCGGGACAGCTGGCGGATCGTGATCAGGGTGAGGATGCCGAGCGTGGTCATCAGGCCGATGAACTCGACGAACACCTCGTACGGCAGCCAGTGGCCGATGACCGGCAGCGCCCAGTCGGCGACGAACAGCTGGCCGAAGGCGTTCACCAGGGTGAGGACGAGCGAGAAGAAGCCGATGGCGACGAACCAGTGGGCGACGCCGACCACGCCCCAGCGGTTCATGCGGGTGTGGCCGAGGAACTCCCGGACGACCGTGACGGTGCGTGCGCGCCAGTCGTCCGTGCGGGTGCCCGCGGGGACGTCCTGGCCGAGTCGTACGAACCGGTAGATCTGGGCGATGGCGCGGCTGAACAGCGCAACGCCGACCACGGCGAGTACCAGCGACACGATGATCGCGGCGAGTTGCATTTCGGGGCTCCTCGGACCTGCGAGAGCGGAGGCTCGGGGCTGATGCCCGGCTGAATACTAAGCAGTAACTTATTCGGTTCTCCTGAGACTACCCAGTATCGGCGTACGTGCGCAGCCGCGCCGCCGGTGATCTGTGTCGCTGAGGGGCGCCTTCCCCGGGCGTCCCGCGGCCCCGGGGGGCGCCCCGAGGGTCGGGCGCCGCCGTGGTCGCTCGCCGTGGCCGCCCGTGCGCGGAGGGGTGGCGCATAAGTTGAGTCGCCACGACTCAGGTCTGTTGACAGAGTGGGAGCTGTGCGGCACCCTTGAGCCAGTTCCACTCAAGTAGGCAGCTGGAGGAATCCACCATGGCACGTGCGGTCGGCATCGACCTGGGCACGACTAACTCCGTCGTCAGCGTTCTCGAAGGCGGCGAGCCCACCGTCATCACCAACGCCGAGGGTGCCAGGACCACGCCGTCCGTCGTCGCCTTCGCCAAGAACGGCGAGGTGCTCGTCGGCGAGGTCGCCAAGCGCCAGGCCGTCACCAACGTCGACAGGACCGTCCGGTCGGTCAAGCGCCACATGGGCACCGACTGGAAGATCAACCTGGACGGCAAGGACTTCAACCCGCAGCAGATGAGCGCCTTCATCCTGCAGAAGCTGAAGCGTGACGCCGAGGCCTACCTGGGCGAGAAGGTGACCGACGCGGTCATCACCGTCCCGGCGTACTTCAACGACTCGGAGCGCCAGGCCACCAAGGAGGCCGGCGAGATCGCGGGCCTGAACGTCCTGCGCATCGTCAACGAGCCCACGGCCGCCGCCCTGGCGTACGGCCTGGACAAGGACGACCAGACCATCCTCGTCTTCGACCTCGGCGGCGGCACCTTCGACGTCTCGCTGCTGGAGATCGGCGACGGCGTCGTCGAGGTGAAGGCCACCAACGGCGACAACCACCTCGGTGGTGACGACTGGGACCAGCGCATCGTCGACTACCTGGTGAAGCAGTTCGCCTCGGGTCACGGCGTGGACCTGTCCAAGGACAAGATGGCGCTGCAGCGTCTGCGCGAGGCCGCCGAGAAGGCGAAGATCGAGCTGTCCTCGTCCACCGAGACCTCGATCAACCTGCCCTACATCACGGCGTCCGCCGAGGGCCCGCTGCACCTGGACGAGAAGCTCACCCGCGCCCAGTTCCAGCAGCTCTCCTCGGACCTGCTGGAGCGCTGCAAGATCCCGTTCCACAACGTGATCAAGGACGCGGGCATCCAGCTCTCCGAGATCGACCACGTCGTCCTCGTCGGCGGTTCGACCCGCATGCCGGCCGTCGCCGAGCTCGTCAAGGAGCTGACCGGCGGTCAGGACGCGAACAAGGGCGTCAACCCGGACGAGGTCGTCGCCATCGGCGCCGCGCTCCAGGCCGGTGTCCTCAAGGGCGAGGTCAAGGACGTCCTGCTCCTCGACGTCACCCCGCTGTCCCTCGGCATCGAGACCAAGGGCGGCATCATGACCAAGCTGATCGAGCGCAACACCACGATCCCGACCAAGCGTTCGGAGATCTTCACCACGGCCGAGGACAACCAGCCGTCGGTGCAGATCCAGGTCTACCAGGGTGAGCGCGAGATCGCGGCGTACAACAAGAAGCTCGGCATGTTCGAGCTGACGGGCCTGCCGCCGGCCCCGCGCGGCATCCCGCAGATCGAGGTCGCCTTCGACATCGACGCCAACGGCATCATGCACGTCTCCGCCAAGGACCTCGGTACCGGCAAGGAGCAGCGCATGACCGTCACCGGTGGCTCCGCGCTGCCGAAGGACGACATCGACCGCATGATGCGCGAGGCCGAGCAGTACGCGGACGAGGACCACAAGCGCCGCGAGTCCGCTGAGACCCGCAACCAGGCCGAGGGGCTCGTCTACCAGACCGAGAAGTTCCTCAAGGACAACGAGGACAAGGTCCCCGGTGACGTCAAGACCGAGGTCGAGGCGGCCGTCGAGGACCTCAAGGAGAAGCTGAAGGGCGAGGACTCCGCCGCCATCCGCGAGGCCACCGAGAAGGTCGCCGCCACCTCGCAGAAGCTGGGCCAGGCGCTGTACGCCAACGCCCAGGCCGAGGGCGGCGCGGCCGGTGCCGCCGGTGCCGCGGGCGGGGCCCAGGCCGACGACGACGTCGTCGACGCCGAGATCGTCGACGAGGACAAGAAGGACGGTGCCGCGTGACGGAGGAGACCCCGGGCTTCGAAGAGGAGCCTGTCGTCCCCTCTGCCGAGGCCGGTTCCACCTCGCCGGGGGAGTCCCCCGGCGAGGCGGGGCCCGGCGCCGGGTCCGCCGACCAGGCGGGCCCGGCGGCCCCGGCCGGGGACGCGAACACAGGTATCGCTCTGCAGGCGCAGCTGGACCAGGTGCGTACGGCGCTCGGTGAGCGCACGGCGGACCTCCAGCGGCTCCAGGCGGAGTACCAGAACTACCGCCGCCGGGTGGAGCGGGACCGGATCGCGGTCCGCGAGATCGCGATCGCGAACCTGCTCACCGAGCTGCTCCCGGTGCTCGACGACATCGGCCGGGCCCGGGACCACAAGGAGCTGGTCGGCGGGTTCAAGTCGGTCGGCGAGTCCCTGGAGACGGTCGCGGCCAAGTTGGGCCTGCAGCAGTTCGGCAAGGAGGGCGAGCCCTTCGACCCGCTGGTGCACGAGGCCCTGATGCACAGTTACTCGCCGGACGTCACTCAGACGACCTGCGTGCAGATCCTGCAGCCCGGGTATCGCATCGGTGAACGCACCATCCGCCCCGCGCGGGTGGCCGTCGCCGAGCCCCAGCCGGGCTCGCAGGGCACGCAGAAGGACGACGACACGGCGGACGAGGAGAACGGTGGCCCGGAGCAGGGCTGACGTGGGTGGCGGACGGAAGGAGGGACGCCGGGGATGAGCATCAGCAGGGACCTGTTCGAGAAGGACCTCTACAAGGTCCTCGGCGTCCCGAAGGACGCCACCGAGGCGGAGATCAAGAAGGCGTACCGGAAGCTCGCCCGCGAGTTCCACCCGGACGCCAACAAGGGCGACGCCAAGGCCGAGGAGCGCTTCAAGGAGATCTCCGAGGCCAATGACGTCCTGTCGGACCCCAAGCGCCGCAAGGAGTACGACGAGGGCCGCGCCCTCTTCGGCAACGGCGGTTTCCGCCCCGGCCCGGCCGGCGCGGGCGGGTTCGGCTTCGACCTCGGTGACCTCTTCGGCGGTGGCCCCGGCGGCACCGCCCCCCAGGGCGGCGGCTTCGGCGGCGGCCTGGGCGACGTGTTCGGCGGGCTGTTCAACCGCGGTGCGGGAGGCACGACCCGTACGCAGCCGCGGCGCGGCCAGGACATCGAGACCGAGGTGACGCTCAAGTTCACCGAGGCCGTCGACGGCGCCACGGTGCCGCTCAAGATGACCAGCCAGGCCCCCTGCAAGGCCTGCTCCGGCACCGGTGACAAGAACGGCACGCCCCGGGTGTGCCCGACCTGCGTCGGCACCGGCCAGGTCTCGCGCGGCGGCAGCGGCAGCTTCTCGCTCACCGACCCGTGCACGGACTGCAAGGGCCGCGGCCTGATCGCGCAGGACCCCTGCGAGGTCTGCGGCGGCAGCGGCCGGGCCCGGTCGGCGCGCACCATGCAGGTGCGCATCCCGGCCGGCGTCACCGACGGGCAGCGCATCCGGCTCCGCGGCAAGGGCGCGCCGGGCGAGCGCGGCGGCCCGGGCGGCGACCTGTACGTCACCGTGCACGTCGACGCGCACCCGGTGTTCGGGCGCAAGGCCGACAACCTCACCGTCACCGTGCCCGTCACCTTCGTGGAGGCGGCGCTGGGCGGGGAGATCAAGGTCCCGACGCTCGGCGGTCCCCCCGTGACCCTGAAGCTGCCCCCGGGGACGCCCAACGGGCGCACGCTGCGGGCCCGCGGCAAGGGCGCGGTCCGCAAGGACGGCACCCGCGGGGACCTGCTGGTCTCGATCGAGGTCGCCGTTCCGGCGGCCACCGAGGGCAAGGCGCTGGACGCCTTGGAGGCGTACCGGGAGGCGACCGCGGACACCGACCCGCGGGAAGAGCTGTTCAAGGCCGCGAAGGGAGTCTGAGCCGATGAACACGAGCGGCGGCATGCGTGGCGGACGGGGCCGCAACCCGTACGAGCTGACCGACGAATCACCCGTCTACGTCATCTCGGTGGCGGCCCAGCTCTCCGGGCTGCACCCCCAGACGCTGCGCCAGTACGACCGCCTCGGCCTGGTCTCGCCCGACCGCACGGCCGGGCGCGGCCGTCGTTATTCGGCTCGTGACATCGAACTCCTGCGCGAGGTCCAGCGGCTCTCCCAGGACGAGGGCATCAACCTGGCCGGCATCAAGCGCATCATCGAACTGGAGAACCAGGTGGCGGCCCTGCAGTCGCGGGTCGCCGAGCTCTCCGCGGCCCTCGAGGGCGCGGCGGCGGCCATGCAGCAGCGCGAGGCCGCCGTCCACGCCTCCTACCGGCGTGACCTGGTGCCCTACCAGGACGTCCAGCAGACCTCCGCGCTGGTGGTGTGGCGGCCCAAGCGCCCGGAATGAGCCGGGTCTAGGCCCCCGTCAGGTCCTCGGGACCCCGCGGGACGCGGTGCAGACGGCGCCCGGAGGCGACCATCGCCTCCAGCAGCCGGTGGCCCTCCGCCGCGGGGACGAGCCCCTCGGCGCAGGCCTGACGCATCAGGTCGAAGGTCTCCTTGGTGGTGATCCCGCGCCGCCGCGCGAAGTCGCGGGCCGAGCGGTCGTCGGTGATCCAGACCGAGCCCCGGAACTCGCGCCGCCGGGTGATCAGCACACAGGTCTCGGCCTCGCCGAGGTGCTTGGTCGGCAGGTGGGACGAGCCGCCGAAGACCGCCCGGCGCAGCCGGTCCACCTCCCGCAGTTCGGCGCCCTCGGTGATCTCCACGGGCTCGCCGAGCCACCCGGCCTCCGCCAGCCCGGCCAGCCGCGGCAGGAAGCGCGCGGAGCGGGCGGCCTCCCAGGCCACGGCCTGGGTCCAGCGTCCGCGGCCGTCCAGCACCTTCTCCAGCAGGAGCAGCCGGTCGACGGCGGCGAAGTTGCACAGCACGGTGTTGTCGGGGAACCACCACGTGGTCATGGCTGGAAGACCAGGTCCCCTTCTTCCGCGTCCTGGTGCTCGACGCCGTTGCCCGGCGGCGGTTCGGGCGCGAGGAGTCCGTGCAGCCGCTCCACGTCGGTGTCCAGCAGCGCGGCCAGCGGGCGCAGGGTCGTATCCCCCGCCAGGTAGGCCTTGTACAACTCCGAGGCGACACGGGGCGGGAAGCGTTCCGCCGAGGCCCGCGAGGCCTGCTTCTGGTACGCGTCGCCGGCGCCCGCGAGCAGGTGGCAGGACTCCGTGGTGAGGGCGCGCAGCTGCTTGCGGCGTACGGCGTCGACCAGGCCGAGTTGGTGCAGCCGCGCGGCGAGCGCGCTCGGTGACACGCGGAAGCGGACGACCAGCCGCTCGAAGGACGGGTCCGTCAGCTCGCCCTCCGCGGCGGCGGCCTCGGTCAACTCCCGCGCGGGCATCAGCAGGTGCGAGGCGAAGACGTTGGCCCGCACCTCGGCCAGGTCCTTCTGCCGGCCCGGGGCGACACGGGACTCGACCACGACACTGCGGGCGTCCCTGGCGAGGATGTGGCAGAGCTCGTGGGCCAGGGTGAAGCGCTGCCGCGTCCACAGGTCGGTGGGCGCGAGGAGGACGAGGCGGAAGGAGTCGGCCTGCCACGCGAGTCCGTCCACACCCTGGGGAAGACCGGTGATGGCGACGTCCACCCCGAAGAGGTCCTCCATCGCCGCGATCAGCTCGTCCGTGGCCAGCTCCGCGGCCGGCAGCCGCTCCAGCACCTGCCCGGCCAGCCGCTCGCCCTGCGCCGCGTACCGTTCCGCCGCCGCGTCCACCTCCGGCACGGCGGGCAGCTCCCTCGCGCGGCCGAGCAGCTCCAGCACCTCGTAGGCGCCGGCGAACCGCGCCGCGACCTCCTGCGCCCCGGCGGGGTCGGCGGCGTCGCCCCGGGTGCGGGCGGCGAGCGCGGGGCGCAGCGGCTCGTTGCCGGTCAGCAGCCAGTCCACGGTCGTGCCGCCCGCCTCCGCGATCAGCGCCAGGTCGAGCGAGGTGAGGCGGCGCACGCCGCTCAGGGACTTCGACAGCTTGTCGGGCGTGAGCCCTACCGTCCGGGCGAACGCGGCCTTGGTCATCGCGGCCGCGTCCATCACGGTGCGTACACGTTCGATGACATGCGGGTCCATGGAAAAAGGGTAGGCGGGACTTGCGATAATCGCAAGGCCCGCCCGATGGTGTTGAGGTGCTACGGCAGCAGGATGACGTGGTCGCCGCCCGGCTGCGACTCCGTGCCGTCCGCGTAGAGCGCGGTCACCCGGTAGAAGTGGGTGGTACCGCGGGTGGCGGTGGTGTCGGTCCAGGAGGTGCCGGTCACGGCCTCCGCGGTGAGCGCCTGGTACTCGCCGGCCTCCCGGTTCCAGCGCTCGACGCGGTAACCGACGGCCGCCGTCACGGGCTCCCACGACAGATCGACCCCGCCGTCCGTGGCCTTGGCCTGCACGGTGACGGGCGAGTCGTCCGGGGTGGCGACGGACGGGGTGAGGTCGAGTTCGGTGAAGGTCACCACATCGGCCTCATGGGTGGACTTGAAGCGGGAGTTGCCCCACGTGTCCACGACGTCGACGAAGTAGCAGGCCGTTTCGCCGTCGGGCAGCCGGGCGCCGAGGTACTCGGTGGCGTCCGGTTCCAGCTCGGTCGACTCGACGCCGTAGCAGACCGGCTCCTCCAGGTCCTCGAGCAGTTCACCGCGGTAGACGATGTACCGCGCCAGGTCCGGCTCGGTGTTGGGGTTCCAGTCGAGCCGCACCCCGTACTCGGTCGCCTCGGCGGTGAGTCCGGTGACCGCGGCCGGGGGTTCCTCGTCGCCGGGGACGGTGAAGGTCACCTCGTTGGAGGGGAGCGAAGCGACGCCGTCGGCGGTCTGGGTGACGGCGTAGTGGTACGTCACGCCGCGGTGCAGGAACATGCCGTTGTCGGTACAGCTGTACCGGGCCGGGTCCGAGCCGAGGTTGCCCTCGTTTTTGACCGTGCAGCCGACGGGGGTCGCGGTGGCCGGGTTCACCGGCGAGGTGGTCGAGCGGTACACCGTGTACGTTCCGACGGCCTGCGCCCTGGGGAGGCTCCACGTCAACTCGACGCCGAGGAGGTCCTTGAGGGGCGTCGCCGCCACGTCACGGGGTGTGTCCGGCCGGATCACCAGCGGGGCGGCGCTCGCGTTCGCCGACCTGGCGGAAGCGTTGCCCGCGGCGTCCTGCGCCGTGACGGCGTAGACGTACGTCGTCTTGGCGGCTGCCGTGGTGTCCGTGTACGACGCGGTCGTCGGCGTGGCGATCTGCGTCCACGGGCCCGCCGCCGACGTCGACCGGTGGACCCGGTACTGCTTGGCGTCCGATACCGCGTTCCAGGTCAGGGCGTAGCCCTTGCCGTCGGCGGTCACCGCGGCCTGCAGGCCGGTCGGCACGGACGGGGCCTGCTCGTCGATCGAGGTGACCGTCACCGCGGACGACATCGCGGAGGCGTTGCCGGCCTTGTCGACGGAGGTGACCGCGTACCCGTACTTCGCGCCCGTGGCGGACGGCAGGTCGCGGAAGGACGTCGAGGTCACGAGCGCGGTGCCGCCGATCCGGGCCCAGGCGCCGGTGCCGGTGCGCCGGTAGACCCGGTACCCGGCGAGGTCCATCTCCGCGCCCTTGGTCCACGCGAGGACGAACGCGTGCCCGCTGGCCGGGGCCTTCAGCCCGGTCGGCGTCAACGGCTTGGTCTTGTCCACCGACGCCGACGTGCGGGGCGCGTACGTGAACTTGACGTTGGCGCTGCCCTTGAACGCGGCGAAGTCGACGCGGAGGCTGTGCCTGCCCTTGGGGATCGTGAGGTTGAGCGTCTTGGTCCGGGTGGTGGAGACGTCCTTCCACAGGTCGATCTTGCGGCTGCCGTCGAGGTAGACGCGGATGCCGTCGCGGGCGGCGGCGGTGAACGTGAAGGGGCCGCCGGAGCCGAAGTCCCGGGTGAGGTTCCAGCGGACGCCGAAGTTGTCCTTCGGCAAGGTGACGCCGGCGGGGTCGCCGGTGCCGTAGTTCTCGTTGATCGAGGTGTCGCAGGCGGTCTTCTTCGGAGTGCCCTTGAAGGTGGTGTTGCCGTAGTACGACGCGACCCACACCCCGGTGGAGCAGGTGGTGGCCGCGTGTGCGGCGCCGGCCGGCAGGGCGAGGCCCGCGGCGGTCGTGGCGAACGCGAGCGCGATGGCGCGGGCGCGTGTGGACGTGGTCAAAGATCCCTCCCTGGGGAGGAGCTTGACAGGCGTCGAACGGTTGTGCCAAGTCGTCGCGGGACCCCGTGATCATGCTGTGCCGTTCGCGGGCCGCGGCCCCGCCGAAGGGGTGGTCCGCGGGGGCGGGGCGGGCGTGTGGGGCGCGTGGTGGGGAAGGCGGTCCGTATGTCGCACAGGGGCGTCGGAGCCGGGATCGTGGTGGGGCTGGCCGTGGGAATGGTGGCCGGCGCGGTGCCGCTCGGGACGAACTGGGGCGCGGAGGGCCTGGACGTGGGGCTGGCGACCGTGGCGATGTGGGCCGGGCTGCGGCTGGCCGCGCGGCGCGAGGGGCCGTGGTGGATCGCCGGGCTGATGGCGCTGGCCCTGGTCAGCGTGGGCGTGGCGGCGTACGGGGACGTGGACGTGCCGCGGTACGCGGGGCTGGTCCCGGTCCCCGTGGTGGCGGCGCTGCTCGTGGTGGGCGGCGCCGGGTCGGTGTGGGCCCGGCGCCGGGAGATGGGCGTGGCGGGTGCGGCGGCCGGGGCGGGCGCCCTGGTGGCGGCCGTGTGGCTGCCGGTGTGGGTGGCGGCCGCGGTGTGGGCGGCGGCTCAGGCGGGTTCGACGTCGCGGACCTCGCTGCCGACGAGGTAGTCCTCGGGCTGCAGTGGCATCCGCTCGCGTTCGGGGCTGTTCCAGTAGCGGGCGTTGGCGGCGGCGAAGCCGTCCTCACCGTCGTAGGCGATCAGCCAGACGAACTGGCCGCGCTCGCGGTCCACCCAGGCCAGGCCGATCTCGAAGCCGTGGGCGCGGCGCAGCGGCACGATCTCCGTGTGCCACAGGCGGAGCCAGGCGTCGAGCATCTCCGGCTTGATGGTGTAGGTCCGCAGTTGGGTGGTCCTGGGCAATCCGGGGCTCCTCGGTTCAGGTGACGGCGTGCACGCGGACCTGCTGGGGGCGGACGACGCGGTCCGCCATGCGGTAGCCGTGGCGTACGACCTCGGCGACGTCGCCGGCGAGTTCCGGGCTGGGCGCGGGGACGGTGCCCACGGCCTCCTGGAGGGCGGGGTCGAAGCGCCCCGCGGTGACCGGGATGCGGGTCATGCCGTACTTCTCGAGGAGGGTCAGCAGCTCGGCGCCGACCGATGCGGCGAAGCCGCCGTCGTCGCCGGGGTGACGGTCGACGCGGTCCAGCAGGAGGACGAGGTCGTAGAGGAGCGGCTGCACCAGCCGGCCCTCGGCGGCCTTGCGGTTGTGGCCGAGCTCGGCGCGCAGTTCGTCCAGACCGCGCCGTCCCTCGCGGTCGTTGAGCAGCCGGCGGCGGAACTGGTCGCCGAGCGCGGCCATCTCCTCGCGCAGTCCGTCGACGGCGTCGGCCACCACGGCCAGGGGGTCGGGCGCAGGCTCCTCCGCGGTCTGCGGGGCGGGGCCCTCCGGCGGCACCGGCGACACCTGCGGCGGCGCGGGGGGCTGCGGGGGCACCACCGGCAGGGGTGGCGGCGGCACCACCGGCACCACCGGCACGGGCGGAACCTGCGGAGGCTGCGGTGGCAGCGGCGGCGGGGTGCTCATGCGCGGCTCCAGGACTGCGGCGGCGGGGTGAGGAGGTGCCGGGGGAGGGACGCGCGGGTGTGCCACCAGCGCGGCCTGAAGCCGATCCACGCGATGAGCGCGAGGGCGGCGACCACCACGAACACGACGTACGCCTTGACCGGGGTGAGCAGCAGCACGACGGCCGGGACCACGACCCAGAGCATGCGCCGGTGCCACCGCCACGTCTTGCCCAGGGACTCGGCCGCCAGCCCCCGGTAGAACTCCAGCCGCCCCACCAGGTCCGGGTCGACGGGACGTACGGCCAGGCCCTGCTCGACGCAGTGCAGGATGCGCCGGGCGCACTCCTCGGAGGCGACGACCAGCCGGCGGCTGACCGGGTGCGTGACCATCGCGCCCTCGGCGCGCAGCGACCAGATGCGGCTGATCTGGTCGCGCAGCCCGGTGTGACCCGGGCTGTGCGCGAGGGCCTTCTCGTACCAGGTCAGCGCCTCGTCGAAGCGCGAGGAGGCGTACAGGCCGTCGCCGACGGCGAGTTCGGTCGCCAGGTCGCCCGGGGCGAGTTCGTCGGCCTTCATGTACCAGGTCAGCGCCGTGTGGTGGTCGCCGAGGGCGGTGTGGACGTTGCCGATCATCAGGTGGTTCGCGGCGTCGTCCGGGGCCAGCTGGAGCGCCCTGCGGTGCTCCTGGAGGGCGTCCTGGTACGCGCCGAGGTCCTGGTGGACGGCGCCCAGCAGGCGCCAGGCGTAGGCGTTGCGGTCGTCGTGGTGCACGGCCTGGCGCAGCTCGTACTCGGCGGCCTGGAGGTCGCCCTCCTCGATGTTCCGCTCGGCGATGCCCACCCAGTCGCGTACGGCGGGGCCGGGCGCGGGCCGGGGGACCCTCGGCTCCCGGGGCTCGGGTCCCTTCTTCCGCGAGCGGGCCAGCCGCTGGTCGTACAGGGCGCGCGCGGAGGGGTCGGTGAGCGCCCTGCGGGCCTCCAGTACGCGCCGCACCTTGTCCTCGGCCTCGCGGCGCTTGTCGGCGGTGGGGGCCTTGCTCGCCTTCCCCGCCCAGCTGCGGTGCTCGCGGTCGAGCTTCCTGCCGATCTCCTCGGCGCTGTCGCCGGTGCCGATGCCGAACTCGGCGTAGTAGTCGGGCACGTCCGTCGTCGTCATGGCGTGTCGGCTCCCGCTCCGTTCAGAGGGCCGCGGTGCGGGCCACGCGGTCGCTGAGTTCCTCCAGTTCCTCGCCACCCAGGTTGTCCGGGCGCTCGACCTCGAACTCGCCGAGCCACTCCCCCGAGGTGAGGTCCTTGACCTCGACGTGGATGATGCCGTCCACGTCGTAGGCGTAGAACACCTCGAAGGGCGCGCCCCTGGGGTACGGCGGGATCTTCAGGGTGCTCTCGCCGACGACCTTCACGTAGTCCAGGTCCTCGCCCTCGCCCTCGGTGACTTGCACCCGCAGCGCGGTCTGGCGTTCCCGGATCGTGTGGAAGGTCTCGCTCTCCTTCGCGGGGACCGTGGTGTTGTGCGGGATGATCACCGCGTTGTACTCCGGCGAGCGGGGGGCGTCGTCGCGGACGGCGACCATGCCGAGGGACTGCGAGGTGACGTCCTTGATGGACTTCACGCGGCCCTTGGTGAGCCGGGCGAGGCCGTCGCCCGGGGCGGACTCCACGTGGGCGCCGCTGCCGATGTACTTCTTGCGCTCGGCGGCCTGTTCGGCGCGGACCTCGGCGTCCAGGGCGATCAGCGCGGCCCCCAGGGCGACCACCTCGTCCTGGTTGACGCCGCGTTCCGCGGTCTTCCCCGACAGCCGCTCGACCAGCGCCGGTACCTGCGGCATGCGCGTGGAGCCGCCGACGAGCAGCACCCTGTCGATGGCGCCCCAGCCCAGCCCGGCCTCCTCCAGCACGCCCTCGGTGAGGATGCGGGTGCGGTCCAGCAGTTCGGCGGTGAGCTCGTCGAACTTCTCGCGGGTGACGCGGATCTGCTCGTGCCGGCCGCCGGCCGAGAGCATGACGACCGCCTGCGGGGCGTTGGACAGGGTCCGCTTGGCGATCTCGGCCTTGTCGCGCAGTTCGGCGAGGGTGGCGGTGTCGTCGGTGAGGTCGGGGCCGCCGGCCGCCATGAAGGCGCCGTTGAGGTGTTCCATCAGCGCCCCGTCCCAGTCGAAGCCGCCGAGGTTGCGGTCGCCGTCGGTGGCGACGACGTCGTACTCGCCGTCCTCGACCCTCATCACGGTGACGTCGAAGGTGCCGCCGCCCAGGTCGTAGACGAGGACGGTGCCGACCCGCTCGTCCTCGTCCTGGTCGAGGCCGTACGCCAGGGCGGCCGCGGTCGGCTCGTTGACGATCCGCAGCACCTCCAGTCCGGCGATCCGGCCGGCGTCCTGGGTGGCCCTGCGGCGGGCGTCGTCGAAGTAGGCGGGGACGGTGATCACGGCGCGCTCGACGGGCTCGCCGAGCATCATCTCGGCGTCCTCCTTGAGCCGCTTGAGGATCAGCGCGGAGATCTCCTCGGGGCGGAAGGGGGTGCCGGACTCCGAGGTGTAGACCGGGGTGGGCTCGCCCATGTAGCGCTTGACGAACTGCACCACGTGGTCCGGGGCGGTGGCCGCGGAGCGTTTGGCCTGCGAGCCGACGACGACGACGTCGCCCTGGAACATCACCACGGACGGGGTGATGTTCTCGCCCTCGCGGTTGCGGACGATGGACGCGGTGCCGGTCCGGTCCGCCACCGCGACCGCGGAGTACGTCGTGCCCAGATCGATTCCCACAACCCGTGCCACAGCCGGGCACCTCCCCGTAGCCGTACCTCGTCCGAATCTGCCGGAGCGTCAATCATGCAGCACGCAGGGGTGTTTGCGGGACGGGATCGACAGGGCCGCGGGGGCCCGGGCGGGCAGGGGCGGGCAGGGGCGGCGACGGACGGGGAGGGGCCCGGCCGGGGGCGGGGCGGGGGCGGTGCGGTCAGGCGCGGCCCATGGCGCGGGTGAGCGCGATCTCGACGACGACCCGGTCCGGGTTGGGGGCGGGGGTGCGGCCGTACCGCTCGGCGTAGCGCCGCACCGCGTCGGCGACGGCGTCCGGGTCGGTGTTGATCCGGGCCACGCCCTCCAGCGTCGCCCACCGCCCCTTGTCGACCTGGCACACCGCGACCCGGGCGCCCTCCGCCCCGGCCGCCAGCACGTGGGCGACCTTGCGGCTCGCCTTGTTGGTGATCACCCGGGCCAGCCCGGCCTCCGGGTCGTACGTCACGCCGACCGGCACGACGTGCGGGGTGCCGTCGGGGCGGTGCGTGGTGAGGGTGCTCATGAGGTACTCCCGCCAGAAGGCGAGGTAGCCGGGTCCGGGGTTGCGGGGGTCGATGGCCATGGACCGACCGTACCCGGCTGAGCGGGGGGCCCGGCGGGGCCGTACCCGGGGGCGACGCGCGTCACGCCGGGCCTTCTCCTTGGAAACCAACCTTGAGTGGAATAGACTCAACTTGTCTTACGCTGGAAAAAGCAGCTTCGATGGTGGGCCGACAAGGAGGAGCACGCGGACGTGGACGCCGAGCTGACCAACAAGAGCCGGGAGGCCCTGAACGCCGCCAACAGCGCGGCGGTCTCGGCCGGGCATGCGGACCTGACCCCCGCGCACCTGCTGCTGGCGCTGCTGGAGCAGCCCGGGAACGACAGCGTGCTGGACGTCCTCGCGGCCACCGGCGCGGACGCCGCCGCGGTGCGCTCGGGCGCCGAGCGGCTGCTGGCAGGGCTGCCCAGCGTGCAGGGCAGTACGGTGGCGCCGCCGCAGGCGAACCGTGAACTGCTCGCCGTGATCGCCGACGCGGCACGGCGGGCCGAGGAACTCGGGGACGCGTACGTGTCCACCGAACACCTGCTCATCGGCATCGCCCTCAAGGGCGGTGCGGCCGGTGAGCTGCTGGAGCGGTCCGGTGCGACCGGCAGTGGACTGCAGGACGCCTTCGAGCAGATCAGGGGAGGTCAGCGCGTGACGACACCCGACCCCGAGGGCACGTACAAGGCGCTGGAGAAGTACGGCACGGACTTCACCGCGGCGGCCCGCGAGGGCAAGCTCGACCCGGTGATCGGCCGGGACAACGAGATCCGGCGCGTGGTGCAGGTGCTCTCGCGGCGTACGAAGAACAACCCGGTGCTCATCGGTGAGCCCGGCGTCGGCAAGACCGCCGTCGTCGAGGGCCTGGCGCAGCGCATCGTCAAGGGCGACGTGCCCGAGAGCCTGCGCAACAAGCGGCTGGTCGCCCTGGACCTGGGCGCGATGGTCGCGGGCGCGAAGTACCGGGGTGAGTTCGAGGAGCGGCTGAAGGCCGTGCTGGCGGAGATCAAGGCCAGCGACGGCCGGATCATCACCTTCATCGACGAGCTGCACACCGTCGTCGGCGCGGGCGCCGGGGGCGACTCCGCCATGGACGCCGGCAACATGCTCAAGCCGATGCTGGCCCGCGGCGAGCTGCGCATGGTCGGCGCGACCACGCTCGACGAGTACCGCGAGCGGATCGAGAAGGACCCGGCCCTGGAGCGCCGCTTCCAGCAGGTGCTGGTGGCCGAGCCCAGCGTCGAGGACAGCATCGCGATCCTGCGCGGTCTGAAGGGACGCTACGAGGCGCACCACAAGGTGCAGATCTCCGACGCCGCCCTCGTCGCGGCCGCGACCCTCTCCGACCGCTACATCACCGCCCGCTTCCTGCCGGACAAGGCCATCGACCTGGTCGACGAGGCCGCCTCGCGGCTGCGCATGGAGATCGACTCCTCGCCGGTCGAGATCGACGAGCTGCAGCGCTCGGTCGACCGCCTGCGCATGGAGGAGATGGCGCTGGAGAAGGAGACCGACGAGGCCTCCAAGCAGCGCCTGGAGAAGCTGCGCAAGGACCTCGCCGACAAGGACGAGGAACTGCGCGGCCTGACCGCCCGCTGGCAGAAGGAGAAGGAGGGCCTGAACCGGGTCGGCGAGCTCAAGGAGCGCCTGGACGACCTGACCACCCGGATCGAGCGCGCCCAGCGCGACGGCGACTTCGAGGCCGCGTCCAAGCTGCTGTACGGCGAGAAGCCGAAGCTGGAGGCGGAGCTCGCCGAGGCCACCGAGGCCGAGGAGGTGGCCAAGCGGGGCACCATGGTCAAGGAGGAGGTCGGCCCGGACGACGTGGCCGACGTGGTCGCCGCCTGGACGGGCATCCCGGCCGGCCGCCTGATGGAGGGCGAGACCCAGAAGCTGCTGCGCATGGAGGAGGAGCTCGGCAAGCGGCTGATCGGCCAGAGCGAGGCCGTGCGCTCGGTGGCCGACGCGGTGCGCCGCTCGCGCTCCGGCATCGCCGACCCCGACCGCCCCACCGGTTCCTTCCTCTTCCTCGGCCCGACCGGCGTCGGCAAGACCGAGCTGGCCAAGGCGCTGGCGGACTTCCTCTTCGACGACGAGCGGGCCATGGTCCGCATCGACATGAGCGAGTACGGCGAGAAGCACTCCGTCGCCCGCCTGGTCGGTGCCCCGCCCGGGTACGTCGGCTACGAGGAGGGCGGCCAGCTGACCGAGGCGGTGCGCCGCCGCCCGTACTCCGTGGTGCTGCTGGACGAGGTGGAGAAGGCGCACCCCGAGGTCTTCGACGTCCTGCTGCAGGTGCTGGACGACGGCCGGCTCACCGACGGCCAGGGCCGCACGGTCGACTTCCGCAACGCCATCCTCATCCTCACCTCCAACCTCGGCAGCCAGTACCTGGTCGACCCGGTGCTCAGTGCCGAGGAGAAGAAGGAGAGCGTGCTGGAGACGGTGCGGGCCTCCTTCAAGCCCGAGTTCCTCAACCGGCTCGACGACATCGTGGTCTTCAGCGCCCTGAACAAGGACGAGCTGCGCCGCATCGCCCGGCTGCAGACCGACCGCCTCGCGGTCCGGCTGCGCGACCGGCGGATCGCCCTCGACGTCACGGACGAGGCGCTGGACTGGCTCGCCGAGGAGGGCAACGACCCCGCGTACGGCGCCCGCCCGCTGCGCCGCCTGGTGCAGACCGCCATCGGCGACCAGCTGGCCAGGGAGATCCTGGCCGGAGAGGTCCGGGACGGCGACACGGTGCGGGTCGACCGGGTCGGCGACCGGCTGCTGGTCGGCGCGGTCACCGGCAAGACCCTCTGAGGTCCCCCGCGGGAATCCCACGCGAATGGGGCACGGCGGGCCGCGCTTGCACGGAGCGGCCCGCCGTGAGGGAGGATGGGTGTATCCGTACGAAGGGAACTCCAAGGTGAGCATCGACCCGTCCTCGATTCCGAATTTCGGGGGCCAGCCGGACCCCCAGCCCGGCTCTGCCGGGAACGTGGTCATTCCTGACCAGGATCTGGTCAAGCAGCTGCTGGAGCAGATGGAGCTCAAGTACGTCGTCGACGAGGAGGGCGACCTCGCCGCGCCGTGGGAGGAGTTCCGCACCTACTTCATGTTCCGGGGTGAGGAGGACCAGCAGATCTTCGCGGTCCGCACCTTCTACGACCGTCCGTACAGCATCGAGGACAAGCCTCAGCTGCACGAGGCGCTCGACGACTGGAACCGCCGCACCCTGTGGCCGAAGGTCTACACCCACACCCACGACGACGGCACCGTCCGTCTGATCGGTGAGGCCCAGATGCTGATCGGCCTCGGCGTCGGCCTGGAGCACTTCGTCTCCAGCACCGTCAGCTGGGTCCGGGCCTCCATCGAGTTCGAGAAGTGGATCCTCGAGGCCCTCGGACTGGAGAAGGACGCGGAGTCCACGGACGACGACGGCGACGGCGAGGACTGAGCCCGCCCCCACGGGCACACACGGACCGCACGGGAGCAGCCCGTCCGCCACGCGACCGCCGGTGAGCGGGCGTGCGCGGGCGGGCTGCCGTGTTCCGCGCGGGGGGTCCGACGCGCCTCAGAGCCGGCGCAGCCGCTCCACGCTCTCCCGCAGCACCTCCTCGCGCTTGCAGAAGGCGAAGCGCACCAGGCTGCGGCCCTCCTCCGCGTCGTCGTAGAAGATCACGTTGGGCACCGCCACGACCCCGCAGCGCTCCGGCAGCGCCCGGCAGAACGCCAGGCCGTCCTTCTCGTCGAGCGAGCGGATGTCGGTGGTCACGAAGTACGTGCCCTCCGGGCGGAAGACCCGGAACCCGGCCTCCTCCAGGCCGTCCGAGAGCAGGTCCCGCTTGCGCCGCAGGTCCTCGCGGAAGTCCCGGTAGTAGGCGTCGGGCAGCCGGAGCGCCTCGGCCACGGCGTACTGGAACGGTCCCGCGCTCACGTACGTCAGGTACTGCTTGGGCGCACGCACCGCGCTGACCAGGGCGGGGACGGCCGTCACCCAGGCCACTCCGTTTTCATACACTCATTCGCATGTCGCACTAGGCCTGCAGGGGGCACCACCAGCCACGACGTCGCCGCGGAACCGGCGGCGGTCTACTGCCGCATCTCCCAGGCAGACGACGACCAGACGGGCGTCGACCGGCAGGAGCGGATCTGCCGGGAGATCGCCGATCGCCGCGGGTTCGTCATCAACCCGGCCCACGTCTTCGTGGACAACAGCCGCTCGGCCTGGAGTCGCAAGCGGAAGCGTCCCGGCTGGGACCGCTTGCTGGAGGAGGCCCGGGAGCGCGGCTTCCGGCACATCATCGCCTACCACCCCGACCGGCTGATGCGGCAGCCCCGAGACCTGGAGGAACTGCTCCAGGTCTCCGACGACCACGCGATCACTCTCCACGGAGAGGCGAACCGGCGGGACCTGTCCGACCCCGATGACCGCTTCATCCTGCGTATCGAAGTCGCGCACGCCTGCCGGTCCTCGGACGACACCTCCCGACGGCTGAAGTCCGCGATGCAGGACCGCGCCCGGGAGGGTAAGCCCCAGGGCGGCATGCGTCGGTTCGACTACACCAAGGACGGCATGGCCATCGTCGAGGACGAGGCGGAGATCGTCCGCGAGGTCTTCGACCGCTACCTCAAGGGCGAAGGCGCGGCTCCGATGGCGAAGGACCTCCACCGGCGAGGCATCCGGACGGCCGGCGGCAAGGCGTGGAGCGCCGGAACGGTGCGCGGCCTACTCGACTCCCGGCACGTCGCCGGCATCCGGATGCACCAGGGCGAGGAGGTCGGCCCTGGCACCTGGGCTGCGATCATCGACGCGGGAGTGTGGGCCGAAGTCAGGGCTCGGCGCGAGTTCCGATCGGCAGCCCACAAGGAGGCGCTCAGCACGCCCTCCAGCGCTACTACATTCTCCGCGGCCTGGTCATGTCCGGGCGCTGCGGCACCCTGGTGTCGGGCACCGCCAAGAGCGCGGGACCTGCGTACCAGTGCAATCGCCGCGGGCGGAACGACGAGAAGAAGTGCTCGCGGGCGATCGTGGCCCCGACGCTGGAGGACTTCGTCGCGGATGCCGCGGTCAAGCTGCTCAGCGAGCTCCGGGTGGACGGTCGGCTTGCCACCAGCAACCTCACCGAGAGCGTGGCCGAGGAGGTGGAGGACGACCAGCGGCAGCTCGCCGATCTCAATGAGATGTGGACGGCGAAGGAGCTGTCCACGGCGGAGTACCGGAAAGATGCGCAAGGAGATCACCGACCGCATCGCCAAGGCCCAGCGCAAGGTGGTCATCCGGCCCATGGTGCTCCTCGACGGCCTCACGGGTGCGGGCGCACGAGCTGCCTGGGACGCGGAGGACATGACGGACGAGCGCCGCAACGCGGTGCTGCGGTTCCTGTTCTCCGGTGTCGTCATCGACGAACCGAAGAAGCTCGGCCGCTACATGGACTGGGGCCGGATCCGGATCGATCAGAATCCGCTGTAGCGGTGACGAGGGGCATGGGTGCGGATAGCAGCAGTAACTACGACACTGTGTCGGTGGTTCCCTTTACCATGGGGCCATGGCGCAATGCACAGCACCCTCCCGAGGCCACCGCACCGCGAGTGGAGCCGCGAACTGCCCAGCGTGCAGCAACTGGGGAAGGTCGTACTCCCGGTCGTCATACCCGTCGGGCTCCTCGTACAGCAGCGGCGGCGGAGGCCGGTCTTCGTCGTACGGCTCGTCCGGAGGTGGGACCTCGCGTCGCACCAGGTCCGGCAGGACGGTGTCGTACACCCCGACCGAGTGGCAGGCGGTCGAGCCCTACGCCGAGAAGGCTGCGGTACAGGCCCAGAAGTACCCGGACAAGCGAGACCTCTTCCTGTGCCACGCCTGGAACGACCGTGAGGGCAGCGCGAAGGAGCTCTACGGCCACCTGAAGACCAGTGGCGCGACGGTGTGGTTCAGTGAGGAAGACATCCCGCTCGGTTCGCTGCAGATGCGCGAGATCGACAAGGGGCTTCGTAACTCCCGCATCGGCATCGTGCTGGTCACGCCATCCCTACTTGAGAGCATCAAGAACGAGGGCATCGCCGAAAAGGAACTCGCCGTCCTGCTCAACACCAATCGCGTCGTGCCCGTGACGCACGGGGTGACCTTCGACGAGCTCTACGACGTCAGCCCCATGCTCGCGTCCCATTCCGGGCTGAGCACAAAGGAATCGTCGCTCGACGCCGTCGCCGCCAAGATCGCTGCTGCTGCCGCCGCGCTTCCCGCTGCCTGACGCTCAGCTCAACCCGCACGAGCAGTCGATGCCGCTGCCGCGAGAGAAGAAAAAGTCGCAGCCGGCGCTGCACCGGCATCCGGTCGACTACGAACGCGCGTCGTGGTTGTGGTCCGCAGAGCCGTCGACCGAGAGAACCAACACGCCCGCCAAGTGTGGTAACAAGTACGGCAGTTCAACAGACCACACTCAAAGGCTGCCCGTCATGCCGACCTCAGCACCCAGATGATCTCCGTCTACGAAAATCTTGCCAGGGCCGCAAATGTGCACCGCCTCGTACGGACGAAGGTGCACCGTTTCTGGTGGGGTGACGAGGCGGGGGTTCTGAGACCGGCCGTCACGCATCGGCGAGGAGACCTGCTGAAACCACCTCACCGCAATATACAGATAGGCCAATCGAACCCGGTGGATGTTGAAGCAGGCCAGATGGCACGCTCCGCTGCGTGAACGTGCTTCGGACACTGGCCGAGTTCGGCTCCACCGCAGCCATCGGCCCACTGCGCTGCGGCGCGAAACTCAACGACATCGCGGCGGCGCTCGGGCCGCCGTGGGACATCGGCAGGGTGAGCAGGCTGCGGCGCTGGCCCCACTGCCATTTGATGACCTATACCGCTGCGATCGTCAATTCCTCGGCCATCCCATCGAGCCTCGGAGCAGGTCGGTTGGCTCTACCGTCGGCTATGGTCCGAACTGCGGTTCATGACGCGCTCGCAGCCCAACGCACGGCCGCACACCGAAGGCCCAAACGCCCCTTCGGCCAGCGGAGCCAGCCTCCCCGCCCCTGCTCTGGTGGGTAGATGTCGTTGTCCACCCGGTCGCTGACATAGCGGTGCTGGCGGGATCGATCGGCACCCTCGTAGGTCCGCCCCCGACACCCGCCGGAGGCACAGGGCTAACAGGGTCGTACCTACAGCCGCCCGGTCACCGCGTCCACAAGAGCGGCCAGGTTGGTGGCCCCGCTGCCCGAGCCCGACTCAGTTCGGGTTCTCGTACCGAGCGGCCAGCTCCCGTACCGCGGCTCGGTCCGGCTCGAGCACGCAGTCGAGCCGCCGCAGGATGGTGAACGGGAGGATCACCGTCCCGTACTGGTTGGGGCGGTAGGGGCCCCGAAGCTGGTCAGCGATCGACCAGATAAAGCTACCGAGCGTGCTCGCAGGTTTCCTCACGAGGATGGACTGGCAGTGATGACCACTTTGCCAGAGCTAGCGATCAGCGTCTTATGGTTCAGAGGCAAGCCCCCGCTCCGGCGCACTCCTCCGTGACATCCTGCTCCGCGGCGGGCTGTTCCGGTGCTGGCTCCCCGGCATCGCGGGGCTCCGGGTGAGAGCCGACTCGTTCCCTGAGCCCCCCCCGTGAGGCAACGACAAATCCGCTCGTGCAGCGTTCTGAAATGTGACGATACCGGGCTTTCGGCTGGCGATCTCGATTGCGACCCCGTTTTTGGCCCGAGGCGCGAGTTCAGGGGGACAAGCGCAGCAAGAGGCGACTGGCAGCATCTTTGAGGACATCCTGCTTCTTGCAGAACGCGAAGCGGACCTGGGTGCGGCCGGCATCGGGGTCGTCGTAGAAGACGGAGTTGGGGACGGCGACCACTCCGCAGCGTTCGGGGAGCGAGCGGCAGAAGGTGAGGGCGTCCTTCTCGCCAAGGGCCGCGATGTCCGTCGTGATGAAGTACGTGCCCTGGGGGCGGTAGACCTCGAAGCCGGCCGCGGTGAGACCGGTCGCCAAGAGGTCGCGCTTCGCCTGGAGGTCGTCGCGGAAGGCGGTGTAGTAGGCGTCGGGGAGGCGGAGGGCCTCCGCGATGGCGTACTGGAACGGGCCTGAGGCGACGTAGGTGAGGAATTGCTTCGAGGTGCGGACGGCCGCGACGAGGGGAGCGGAGGCGGTAACCCAGCCAACCTTCCAACCCGTGAACGAGAAGGTCTTGCCCGCCGAGGAGATGGAGACCGTGCGGTCGCGCATGCCGGGGAGCGAGATCAGCGGGATGTGCTCGCCGTCGAAGACCAGGTGCTCGTAGACCTCGTCGGTGACCACGATGAGGTCGCGCTCCACAGCCAGCTCGGCGATCGCGGTCAGCTCGGTGGGGGTGAGCACCATGCCTGTCGGGTTGTGCGGGCTGTTCAGGAGGAGAAGACGGGTGCGCGGGGTGACGGCCGCCCGCAGTGCGTCGACGTCGGGGCGGAAATCGGGGGCGCGCAGTGTCAGCGGGACCCGCACGCCGCCAGCCATCGCGATGCTCGCCGCGTAGGAGTCGTAGAACGGCTCGAAGGCGATGACCTCGTCGCCCGGCTCCAGAAGCGCCAGCATCGCGGCTGCGATCGCCTCGGTGGCGCCCGCGGTTACCAGCACCTCCGTGTCCGGGTCGAAGCTCAGGCCGTAGAAGCGGCGCTGGTGGTCGACGATTGCCGTGCGCAGTTCCGGGACGCCCATCCCCGGCGGGTACTGGTTGCCGCGGCCGTCCCGTAGCGCTCGCACGGCCGCCTCCCGGATCGCCTCCGGCCCATCCGTATCCGGGAAGCCCTGGCCGAGGTTGATCGCGCCCGTCGCCAGCGCAAGCGCGGACATCTCCGCGAAGATCGTCGTCCCGAGCCCGTCCAGCCTGCGGTTCAGCAGCGGCCTGCCGCTCATCTCTCCACCGTTCTCACTCGGGTCGCCATCGAGCTTCCGGGCCCCATTCTGTCTCATCAAGGCCCCCCTTCCTAAGGGGTGTGGGCACGGTGATGAGCGGGGGCGCACCGGGGCTCCGCTGCTCAGGCTCGTCCAGTTCGCGGAGCACACCTGCCTTCGCCGAGATGTCGCGCAGGAGCGCGTCCCGCAGGGCGTGCAACGTCGAGATCCCGGAGACGAGGAGTCGCGCCGTGGTGTGGAGGGGCTCGGCGACCCCATGGAAGTCGGCACGCGTGAAACGGTCCGGCCAGGTGAGGGTCAGGGATTTTAGGCGTAGTGCGGAGATCTCCCGTCGGTTCTGGCCCTGCGCGAGTTCTGTGATCGCGTCGCTCCGGCTCCTGAGCTCGTGGAGCAGCCACCAGGCGTCCTCGTCGTCCAAGGGTCGTACGGCGACGACGCTTCTGAGGGGTGTTGCCGCTCGACTCGACACAGCGATGTGCGCGCCGTCGGAGCGGGTGCTGAGCATCAGGGTGCCCGGAGGATGCACCGCACTCTCGCCGGCCGGGCCGCTCAGCCGAAACTGGTGGACGTGGGGCACTGGGAGGTCGTAAAGGTCTCTGGGCGCGATTAGGTCAACGGCAGCCTCTCCGGGTGCCAGCGGGAGTGAGCTTTCGGTACCTCTGCCTGTCTTCACACGGGCGATCTTGGCGAGTGTTCTTGTGTCCCACGAAGGTTCCGAAGTCGCTACGTAGTCGTGGAGCGCGTCGGCCAGTTCCAATGCCTTGCGCGCGGTGTGCCGGTAGAGGGCGACGGTCTCCTCGATGAGGGTGAATGCACAGTGGTAGCGATTGACCACGTCGGGCGGTGGCAGCGGGAACGGCATGCGACGGAGGGTGTCAAGGCTGACGGTCGGCTCGACGTGGGCCGTCACGTCCTCGTCGACCCGGGCCTTCGCCGTGGCCGTCTGCAGCCAGATGTGGAGCCACCGCACGAGGTGCGGCTCTGCGCGGATGATGCCGATCGACCTGGCCGCAGGCCAGCCGGCGTGCTCGGAGGTGACCAGCGCAGAATCCCCTGCGCGTCTGACGAGCACGACGGCTAGGTCACCTTCCCTGAGGACGGCGCGGGGACGTGAAGGTGCGCCCCTGACCTGCTCGTTGGTCCTGGGGGAGAGGATCCTGCCGCCCCGGACAAAGGTTGAGCTGACAACTCCTGGAGTGCTGTCGGCGGTCTTGTCGTCAACGAAGCCACAGGCGGTGGAGATGGTCCTGTCGTGTGGTTCGAGTTCACGGAGGGAAGTCGTCGGCCAAGCCGCCGTACCCGTCTCGGCCGGGGGTGTACCGGCTTCCATCAGATCTCCTCCAGAGCGTCCAGCAGCCGCTGTTCCAGGTCGCGCATCTGAGCCAGTTGATCTGTCAGTTCGAGCTTGAGCCGCTCGATTCGATTCTGCGTGTCCAGCTCCGGGTTGGGAGCTTCAACTGCGTACGAAGTCGGCATCAGCCTGTGTTCGTGGCCCGCGATCTCCTTGGCGGAGCAGCTTCTGGACCATCCGGCGACATCGCTGTACGGCATCGTTGCGGCATCGCTCTCGGGGAGGCCCCGCCAGGCTGCGAGAGTGGTCAGGATCCGCGCCGTGTTCTTGTCGCCCAGCCTCCGCATCTTCGAGTCCTGCACCCGTTCGGAGGCGCGCCGTGCGTTGATGAAGAGCACCTGACCGCGGCGGTCCAGGGCACCCCAGCCAGGACGTGCGCGCTTGTCCTTGTTGAGCACCCATAGGCAGCCCGTTGCCTTCGAGTGACCGAAGACGCGAGGCGGGAGAGCGATGACGCACTCGACGAGGTCGTCGTGCAGGAGACGTTCGCGCAGCCTTCGGGGTCCGGACTGTCGGCTGGTGGCCACAGTGTCGGCCATGAGGAATACGGCTCGCCCGCCCGGTGCCAGCGCGTGCGCGATGTGCTGGATCCACGCCGCGTTGGCGGAGCCTCGGGGCGGCGGCTCGACCGGCCACCGCGGGTCGGTGGGTGCGGGGAGAACCGGCCGGCTGACGCCCTGCCCCGTTGCGTCCTCCGACATCCAGGCGGATTGATTGAAGGGCAGGTTGGCCAGGATGACGTCGTGGTGCTCGGACTCTGGCTGCGCGAGGCTGTCTCCGGGAGGGAAAATGTGGGCCCTGATCCCCCTGACAGAGAGGTTTATGTGGGCCACCTGACAGGAGGGAGCGTGCCGTTCTCTTCCCCACAGCGACATGGTCGGCTCAAGCCTGACGCGGTCGTGAACGTAGCGGTGGCTCTCGACCAGCAGCCCTCCTGAACCGCAGACAGGATCCAGCACGCTGTCCCCGTCGTGGGGGACGGCGACGCCGACCATGAGACGCGCCAGGTCGTTCGGGGTGAAGTAATTGCTGCCGTCGGCCTGGGCCGCCGACAGGTTCCCCAGACACTGATCGAGCAGAGGGGCGGCCTGCGGGGCGGAGGCGATGGCGTCGAGGAGGGTGCGCAGCAACGATTTGGAGCCGGGAGGCGGAACCGGCACGAAACTCATCGTGCCCGCGTCCAGGTCCTCGATGGCGGGGAGCCAGTGGGCCAGGCATTTGATCACGGCGCTGCGGGTCTCCGAGTCGCCCCTCGCGGTGCGAGTCAGCAACCACGCCCACGACGGCTCTCCGGGCTTGGCTGCGGTGCGCGGAATCCGGCTCAGGTACAGCAGACCGAGGACGAGCCGGGCCGCCTCGGCCGGGTGCATGAATCGGGAGAGCTGCGCGAGATGCTGCGACATCTGTTCAAGCGTCTGATCGGACGGGGAGGGGTGCCCGGCCCGCGCCGCGTGTCCTCGGTGCGTCGTGTCGCTCATGCTCCCACCACGCCCAGGGCGGTCAGGACGACGATGAGGAGCGGCAGAGCGATGGCAAACGCCTTGGCGCCCGTCTTGACGGCCAGGGTGCCCCGCCCTCCCTCCAGGACGGCTACGAGGCTGCCGACAAGGGCGGCGACGAGGGCTCCGAGGATCGCGACGATCACGTACATCAATCTCAGCTGCACGTTCGGTTCCTTCCCGAGGACGAGGGGTTTGCAGCCGCGTGATCCCCGGCTGTAGGAAGGACAGTAGGAGAGGCAGGCTCTGCACCGCAGCGAGCACGTAGTTTGGGATTTTCTAAGATGAGCGCGCGGGTTTCAAGCCATCCAAGGAGATGCACGCCATTTGGAATTTTTGGTGACGCGGCAGTCAGGTGGCGAACGTCGGGTTGCGGCCCGCACCCTGAATAGGCAGGTCAAAAGGCCTTGACCCAGCCGACCTTCCACCCGGTGAACGAGAAGGTCTTGCCCGCGCTGGAGATGGTGACCGTGCGGTCGCGCATCCCCGGGAAGGACGCGAGCGGGACGTGCTCCGTCCCGTACGTCAGGTGCTCGTACACCTCGTCGGTGACCACGAGCAGGTCGCGCTCGACGGCCAGCTCCGCGATGGCCGCCAGCTCCTCGCGGGTGAGGACCGTGCCGGTCGGGTTGTGCGGGCTGTTGAGCAGCAGCAGCCGGGTCCGCGGGGTGACCGCCGCGCGCAGGGCGTCCAGGTCCGGGCGGAAGGACGGCGCGCGCAGGGTGAGCGGGACGCGCCGGGCGCCGGCCATGGCGATGCAGGCGGCGTAGGAGTCGTAGAAGGGCTCGAAGGCGATCACCTCGTCGCCGGGTTCCAGCAGCCCGAGCATGGCGGCCGCGATGGCCTCGGTGGCGCCCGCGGTGACCAGCACCTCGGTGTCGGGGTCGAAGCCGAGCCCGTGGAAGCGCAGCTGGTGCTCGGCGACCGCCAGACGCAGTTCGGGCACGCCGGGCCCGGGCGGGTACTGGTTGCCGCGGCCGTCGCGCAGCGCGCGCACGGCGGCCTCGCGCACCTCCTCGGGCCCGTCGGTGTCCGGGAAGCCCTGGCCCAGGTTGATGGCGCCGGTCCGGGCGGCGAGGGCGGACATCTCGGCGAAGATCGTGGTCCCGAACTCGGCGAGTGCGCGGTTGAGCGGGGGTCGCGAGGAGGTCATGCCCGCCATCCTCCGCCGAACCTCTGGACTTCCTCTACTTCAGTCCGGGGGATGGCAGCTGCGACGGTGTCCGGAGCACCGCCCTTGAGCAGGGGAAGGAGTGTCGGCGACTGTCGTCATCTGTCGTCGTTGGCTACCGTCGGACGGTCTGAGACGGCCCCGCACTGGTGGCCTCTTCACAGGGCGACTCCCGCTCTAGGATCGACCGGTGATGGACGAATCCGTTACCGCACTGTCAGAGGCCGAGTACCGGCACGTCTGGGACCGCTTCTATGCGGAGTTCAACTTCCAGCCGAGTATGAGTTCGCTCAAATGGCCGGCCATCAAGGAGCCGGCCGAGTCAGTCACCTGGAGCCTGGCGACCCTTCCCGATGAACCTGACTACGAGAGTCTGGACCGCCTGGTCGAGGTGGTCCAACAGGGGCTGGCCTCGTGCGTCGACGTGCACGGCACGCTGTTCGCGCTGGACTGGCAGCACACGTCGTACCGCTTCACTCCGCATGAGGTCGGCGGTCCTGGACAACCGGCTTGGCCGCTGAGTCCGTATCCCGACGGGGACTACTACATCTACCTTTCGCAAGACTTCCGTATGGGCAGCTTTGGGCACCCGTGGGAAGAGTCCCTCTGCCTGTTTGGTGATGCATTCCTCGACGCTGTATCGACAGAGGTCGACGGACTCCTCGGACCGCCGATCCGTCGCGCCGGCAGGGCAGCAGACCCCACCTGAGCTCGGGTAGGGAGCCAGTTCGGAAGACTGAGGCTGCGGACCGGGCCTCACCTGGGCGGACGCTGACCTGCGGCAACGCGGCCTCGTCACCGCTGTTCCCCGTGGGTTCCCGATCGGCACTGCCTCACCTGGTACGGCTGTGGCACGGCGAGGAACCTCGCACTCCTGAGATCCGCCGCCCACTCATCGCACCCAGCCGGCTTGCTGTGGGAGGCAGGGCTGGTCCTACCCCGAGGACCAGCCCCGGCGTCGTACCTCTGCGGCTTGCTCCCGGGCCGCTGCTGCCTCCGCTCTGGCCCTGACCCGGTCCTCTTCAAAGACCAGCACGCGGGCCAACGCGTCCAAGGCCTCAGCGATCCTCTCCCGCCAGTCAGCGAACTCGACGGAGTCCGCATCGGACGGCTGCTGCGACTTCACACAGCGGAGATGGCACAGGGCGTGCTTGAGCACGGGGTCAACCACGAGGCTTCTTTCGATTGGTACGCGGTCAACCCCATCGTGCACCACTTTCAAGACACGGCCCAGGCGAGCCCGATGCACGAGGCCGACGCAGCGGCTTTGGGCGGGACACGCCGACCCTGCGATGACCCTTCGCGTGTACGCGCATCTGATGCCCGACAGTCGCGAGCGATCCCGGCGGGCCGTTGATCGTGTCCTTGGGCCGCCGCCGTTGAAGATCACGGCGCCTGGACGGCCCAGTCGTCCACCCTTGGCCCCTGGTTCTGGTTCCGGCGCAGACCAGGGGCCTTCGCGTACCCGGAAACCTCTGGACTTCCTCAACTTTGCTTTCGGTCGCGGACGGCGGGGGCATCACCGTCGCACAACGGAAAGTACGGAAAACGGGGGTGGGAACGATGGGGGTCTTCATCATTCTGCTGGTCTTCGCCGCGATAGTGGCGCTCGTCCTGGTGGTGCGGAGCAGCGGTCGCGGACACCGCCGGCGGCGCTCGCACGGTTCCGTCGCGACCGACGGCGGCGGCGGGATGAGCTGGTGGGCGGGGGACTCGGGCTCCTCCGACGGGGGAGGCGGTGGCCACCACGGGGGAGGCCACCACTCCTGCGGCGGGGGCGGGAGCTCCGACAGCGGGGGTGGCAGCTCGTGCGGTGGGGGTGGCAGCTCGTGCGGTGGGGGCGGCGGCTGCGGCGGCGGAAGCTGACGATACGAAATTGCGTATTGCCCGTGCCGAATCGCATATGCGCCCGGTGGGTTGTTCACCCGTCGGGCGCATTTGTAGTGAACACCTGAACCCGTCCGGGCCCTTGGGGATGTAAAGCGGGTGGAGATGGGTAAAAACGCTGAAGGCGACGCGCCATTCATGATTGCGTATTCACCGACCCCTCGTGGGCACGAGCAGACGGACGTCCTCCCCCACAGGCGCGGGTCGGCGCGTCCTCTCCCCCCATGCCCGTGACCTCCCCTCGCTTGCTCGCGATGTGCCTGCGGAGCCGACTTCATGCTCACCACGCTTCAGACCGCCTACACCGACACCCGCGCCGGCGACCTGGCCTGGTGTCTGGGGATGGACGAACTGCCGGCGCTCGCCGTGCTCGACCGCGACCTGCCGGGCACCGCCGCCGGTGACGCCGTGCCCGCGGCGCCCCGCGTGCGGGTGCAGTTGCGGCTGCTCGGCGCCTCCCACCAGGTCATCCTGGACTCGCCGCGCGGCCGCTGCTCGGAGACCGTCGCCTGCATGCCGGGCAGCAGTGCGCCGCTGCCGTTCGGGGTGGCGCGGCGGATCGCCGGCTGGGACTACGAGTTCGCGGCGCGGATCGAGACGCTCTCCCGGGGCTGCTTCGCCGGGCGGGCGCAGGAGCTGCTCGCCCTGGTGGCCGATCACCCCAACGGGCTGGCGGGGACCTTCCCGGGTGATCCGCTCGCCTTCACCGCGATGCTGGTGCAGTACCGCGGCGGCAACGTCCTGTGGCGCACCTGGCATGCGTACCCGCAGGAAGGACGGCTGGTGGCGACGCGTTCGACGCTCAGCACGCAGCCGTGAGCCCGGTGGTACGCGCGTGGCCGGAACGGCGTCAACGCGCCGCCAAGTGCCACGAATTGCACCCCTGCGGGTGACGTGGACCGCCATATACCTGACATAGCGTGCAGGCATGATCGACCAGTCCACCTCCCCTACGGCCCGGGCCGCCCCGCGCGTCCGCAGGGCCCGGCTGCCCGTCCCGGTGGCCGCGGCCAGGGCACTGGTCCTGGCCGCGGTCTTCGTCTGCGCCGCCTGCGGCCTGGTGTACGAGCTCGAACTGGTCGCCCTCGCCTCGTACCTAGTCGGCGACTCCGTGACCCAGGCGTCGATCGTGCTGTCCGTGATGGTCTTCGCCATGGGCGTCGGTTCGCTGCTGGCCAAGCGGCTCAGCTGCGCGCCGGCCATCGGCTTCGCCGCCGTCGAGATCGCGCTGGCGCTGGTCGGCGGCCTCTCGGTGATGGCGCTGTACGCCAGCTTCGCCTGGTGGGGCCAGTCCCGGCCCGCGATGGCCGTCTTCGCCTTCGCCATCGGCGTGCTCATCGGCGCCGAGATCCCGCTGCTGATGACGCTGATCCAGCGGATCCGGCGGCAGGACGCGGGCGGCGCCGTCGCCGACCTCTTTGCCGCGGACTACGTGGGCGCGCTGGTCGGCGGCCTCGCCTTCCCCTTCCTCCTGCTCCCCTGCTACGGCCAGCTGACCGGTGCGCTGGTCACCGGCGCCGTCAACGCCGTGGCGGGCGGGGCCATCGTGCTCTGGCTCTTCCGCAGTGACGTCACGCCCCGCGCCCGTGCCCGGCTGCTCGCGGCCAACGTCGTGGTCCTCGCGGTGCTCGCGGGCGCGGCCTGGGCCGCCGGGCCCTTCGAGCGGGCCGCCCGGCAGGCGGTGTACGGCGGTGACGTACGGCTGGCCGAGCAGACCGCCGTCCAGGAGGTCGTGCTCACCTCGGCGCCGCTGCAGCTCTTCCTCGACGGGCGGCTGCGGGTGCGCGGCCGGGACGAGTACCGCTACCACGAGGCGCTGGTGCACCCCGCGATGGCGGGCCCGCACGGCCGGGTGCTGATCCTCGGCGGCGGCGACGGGCTCGCGCTCCGCGAGGTGCTGCGCCACCGCGGGGTCGGCTCGGTGACCCTCGTGGACCCCGACGCCGAACTGGTCGCCCTGGCACGGGACGACCCCGCGCTGGCCCGGCTGAACCGGCACGCCTACCGCGACCCCCGGGTCCGGGTGACGGCCGCGGACGTCTTCGACTGGCTGCGGCAGGAGCACTCCCCGCGGCCGCCCGGCGGGTACGACGTCGTGCTCGCCGACCTCCCCGACCCGGCGGTCTCGCGCAGCGCGAAGCTGTACTCGCAGGAGTTCTACGGGCTGGTCCGGCGGGTGCTCGCCCCGGGCGGCCGGCTCGCGGTGCACGCGGGCGCACCCTGCGCCGCCCGGCGCGGCTTCTGGACGGTCGACGCGACGGTACGGGCGGCCGGGCTGCGCACCGCCGACTACTGGATCGGCACCGGCGACGGGGACGAGGACTGGGGCTTCGTGCTGGCCGCCCGCGGCCGTGTCCCGGTGTTGCGGCTCGCCCCGGACGCGCCCCCGTTGCGGTCGCTGTCCCCCGGCGAGCTCGCGTCGGCGGCCCGCCGTGCCGAGCGGGCCCCGCTGCGGGATCTGCCCCCGTCGACGCTGATGCATCCGCGTCCCGGGTGAGGGCGAACCGGCGGCGAATCAGCACCGAAGGGTCGCCCGGCGGATTAGGCTCGCGGCATGGAGCCGCATGAGGTGTTCGTTCCGTTTCCGGCCGAAACCATTCGCCGGTCCCTCGCCGACCTGGAGCGCGTGGCCCGCTGCGTGCCCGGCCTCCAGCGCGACGCCGGCGCCGAGGAGGGCCTCGCCGGCCGGCTGAGGCTGCGGATCGGCGGCTCGACCATCACCTACCGCGGCACGCTGCGGCTGGTCCCGCGCGGCGGCGGGCTGACCATCGAGGGCGAGGCCGTCGAGGCGCGCGGCGCGGGCACGGTCAAGGTGGCGCTGGAGCTCGGCGTGGACACCGTGTCCGGCGGCGCGCTGCTGACCTTCACCGGCGCCGTGCAGGCCGACGGCCGGCTCGCCGACCACGAGGAGACGGCGGTCACCGCCGCGGGCCACCGCCTGCTGGACCGCTTCGTCGCCGCGCTCACCTCCGACCTGGAGGAGGAGGCCCCGGCCGGGGCGCCCGGGCCCGCCGCGGGGGACACCGCCGCCGACGACCTCACCGACGACCTGCCCGCGCAGCTCGACGAGTTCGCCGGGCACGACGCCCAGGAACTGCAGGAGCTGCAGGAACTCCCCGAGCCGCAGGACGCGGACGACGAACCCGCCGGCGAGCCGCTGCCCGGCGGGGAGACGGTGGCCGGGGTCCCCGAGGACCCGGCCGGCATCGACCTGCCCGCCGAGGCCGCGCACGCCCGCCGCACCCTGATCGGCCGCAGCGCCGAGGAGGTCGACCACGCGCCGCCGCGCGGCCGCTACGCCCCGGTGCCCGCGCCGCAGAGCGGTGTCGCGACCGCCTCGCTGCGCCGCTACGCGCCGGCCGCGGCGGCCCTGCTGCTGTCGGCCGTCGTCGCGGGGCGGGTGCTGCGGCGGCGCAGGCGTTCGTTCCCGTAGGGTCTGTGCCGTGGCCACGGATGAGAACCCTGACGGGCGAGACGACGAGCACGCTGTCCAACTCGAAGCCGGACCGGCGCGGCTGACGATCCTTCCGGATCTCGGCTGCCGTGTCGGCTCGCTGACCGTCGGCGGTGTCGAGCTGCTGCGGCAGGGCCCCACCTTCGGGTCCTTCCCGATGGTCCCTTGGTGCGGCCGCACCCGTGACGGGCAGTTCCGCAACGGCGGGGTGCTGCACCAGATGCCGCGCGACGCGGGCCCGCACGCCATCCACGGCACCGGCCGGCACGTCGCCTGGCGGACGGCGCCCGGCACGACCGGCGACAGCGCCTGCTTCTACTACGACCTGGCCGAGCCGTGGCCGTACCAGGGCCGGGTCAGCCAGCGCTTCGAACTGTCCGAGGACCGCCTCGAGCTCACGATGAGCGTGGAGACCACGGACGACTCCTTCCCGGCCCAGGCCGGCTGGCACCCCTGGTTCCTGCGCAACCTCGGCCGCGGCGGGCAGGACGCGCTCATCGACTTCACCCCCGGCTGGATGGAGGAGCGCGGCGACGACCACCTGCCCACCGGCCACCGGGTGGACCCCAAACCCCGTCCCTGGGACGACTGCTTCGGCATGCCGGACGGCGTGGACGTCACCCTGACCTGGCCGGACGAGCTGCGGCTGCGCATCACCAGCCCCGCCGAGTGGGTCGTGGTCTACGACGAACAGCCCCCCGCCATCTGCGTGGAGCCGCAGTCGGGCCCGCCGAACGGGCTGAACACCGCTCCGCGCCTGGTCACCCCCATCGACCCGCTGGAGGTCCGCGCGACCTGGGCCTGGGAGCCGCTGGGCTAGGCTCGTGGCCATGAGCGACGCGCGTGATGCCCTGCTGCAGCAGATCAAGGACAAGGCCGTGGTGCACGGCAAGGTGACCCTCTCCTCGGGTCTCGAGGCCGACTACTACATCGACCTGCGCCGGATCACGCTGGACGCCGAGGCCGCTCCGCTGGTGGGCCAGGTGATGCTCGACGCCACGGCCGACCTGGACTTCGACGCCGTCGGCGGGCTCACCCTGGGCGCCGACCCGGTCGCCACCTCGATGCTGCACGCCGCCGCGGCCCGCGGCCGCCGGCTGGACGCCTTCGTGGTGCGCAAGGCGCAGAAGGCGCACGGCATGCAGCGTCGCATCGAGGGTCCGGACATCAAGGGCCGACGGGTGCTGGTCGTCGAGGACACCTCGACCACGGGCGGTTCGCCGCTGACCGCGGTGGAGGCCGCGCGCGAGGCCGGCGCCGAGGTCGTGGCCGTCGCCGTGATCGTCGAGCGGGGTGCCGCTCCGGCCGTCGCGGAGGCCGGGCTCCCGTACGTGCGCGCGTTCGGTCTGGACGATCTCGGTCTGGGCTGATTGGCCGTCTGACCTGCGCTTTCCCTCAGGTGTGGAAGGTTTCACGTGAAACCCTCCACCCCTGAGGTATGTCCGTGGTGCGCAGTGTGTGGAGCTCTCGCGCGAGTCTGCCAAGATGGGGGCGACGATGACGTCGATCCCAGGTCAGGGTCACTCACCGAACAACCCGCACATCACAAGGAGCGGACACATGCCCATCGCAACCCCCGAGATCTACAACGAGATGCTCGACCGGGCGAAGGCCGGCAAGTTCGCCTACCCGGCCATCAACGTGACCTCGACCCAGACCCTGCACGCCGCGCTGCGCGGCTTCGCGGAGGCGGAGAGCGACGGCATCGTCCAGATCTCGACGGGCGGCGCCGAGTTCCTCGGTGGCCAGTACAAGAAGGACATGGTCACCGGTTCGGTGGCGCTGGCCGAGTTCGCGCACGTCGTCGCCGAGAAGTACCCCGTCAACATCGCGCTGCACACCGACCACTGCCCGAAGGACAAGCTGGACGGCTACGTGCGCCCGCTGCTGGCCATCTCGCAGGAGCGCGTGGCGGCCGGCCGCAACCCGCTGTTCCAGTCGCACATGTGGGACGGCTCGGCGGAGACCCTCGACCACAACCTCGCCATCGCGCAGGAGCTGCTGGCCGAGGCCGTCAAGGCGAAGATCATCCTCGAGGTGGAGATCACCCCCACCGGCGGTGAAGAGGACGGCGTCACCCACGAGATCAACGACAAGCTGTACACCACGGTCGAGGACGCGATCCGCACCGCCGAGGCGCTGGGCCTGGGTGAGAAGGGCCGCTACCTGCTCGCCGCCTCCTTCGGCAACGTCCACGGCGTCTACAAGCCGGGCAACGTCGTGCTCCGCCCCGAGCTGCTCAAGGAGCTCGCGGAGGGCGTCGCCGCCAAGTTCGGCAAGCAGGACCCGTTCAACTTCGTCTTCCACGGCGGCTCCGGTTCCACCAAGGAGGAGATCGCCGTCGCGCTGGACAACGGCGTGGTCAAGATGAACATCGACACCGACACGCAGTACGCCTTCACCCGTCCCGTCGCGGACCACATGTTCCGCAACTACGACGGCGTGCTGAAGGTCGACGGCGAGGTCGGCGAGAAGAAGACCTACGACCCGCGCAGCTGGGGCAAGCTGGCCGAGGGCGGCATGGCCGCCCGTGTCCTCGAGGCCTGCCAGGACCTGCGCTCCGCGGGCACCAAGCTCAAGTAACCGCCCCGCACGGCGGTACGCACCGGGCCCGGCCCTTCCACGTGAAGGGGCCGGGCCCCGGCCATACTGGAACCCATGGCCATCAACGAGAACCTGCTCGGGGGACCGCCCCCGACGAACCTGCCCGACGACCCCGAGCCGCGCGAGCTGCTCGCCTCGGGAGCGGCCCCCTCCGAGGTCGCCGCCAAGTACCCGGCGTCCTCCCTGGCCTGGGCGCAGCTCGCCGACGACGCCTACGAGGGTGGCCGGGTCGTGGAGTCGTACGCCTACGCCCGCACCGGCTACCACCGCGGCCTGGACGCGCTGCGCCGCAACGGCTGGAAGGGCCACGGCCCGGTGCCCTGGGAGCACGAGCCCAACCGCGGCTTCCTGCGGGCCCTGCACGCCCTGGCGCGGGCCGCCCAGTCGATCGGCGAGCAGGAGGAGTACGAGCGCTGCAGCACCTTCCTGCGGGACTCCTCGCAGACCGCCGCCGACACGCTCGGCTGAGCCACCTTCCCCTCGCCGTGGACCACGGCACCCACCCCCGACCTGTCCGGCGCGCGCGCCGGGCAGGTCTTGCCGTACCGGGTCCTGACCACGCATGATTCCGGTTGGGCCCGGCGCCGGTAGAGCGCGGGTCCGAGGGGACCGGGGTCCCGCCGCGACGGCGTGCGGGACAGACCGCTACCTGGTAGCCCACATCCACGGAGACACCGATGTCCCACCGCCCCGACGTTTCCCAGGACGCCCCCGAGGCACCCAACCTGGACTTCGAAGGGACCACCCCGTACGAGGACTACGTCCAGGCCGACGTCCTCACCCATCTGCAGCACCCCCGCTCCGACGACCCCGGCGAGATGGTCTTCCTGGTGACCACCCAGGTCATGGAGCTGTGGTTCACCGTCATCGTGCACGAATGGGAGACCGCCTCCCGCGCGCTCGCGGCCGACGACGTTCCCACGGCGCTGGCCGCGCTCAAGCGCAGCACCTACGAGCTGCAGTCGCTCAACGCCTCCTGGGAGCCGATCGCGCACCTGACGCCGGCGCAGTTCAACGCCTACCGGGCCGCCCTCGGCGAGGGGTCCGGCTTCCAGTCGGCGATGTACCGGCGCATGGAGTTCCTGCTCGGCGAGAAGTCCGCGTCGATGCTGGTTCCGCACCGGGGTGCGCCGCGCGTGCACGACGAACTGCAGAAGGCGCTGCACGAGCCCAGCCTCTACGACGAGGTGGTGCGGCTGCTGGCCCGCCGCGGCCACGACGTCCCGCAGCGTGACGACCTCTCGCAGCGTTACGAGGCCGACCCGGCCGTCGAGCGGGCCTGGCAGGCCGTGTACTCCGGCGAGCAGGAGAGCGAACTCGTCCGGCTGGGCGAGGCGCTGACCGAGGTCGCCGAGCTGGTGTGGCGCTGGCGCAACGACCACCTGGTGGCGACCCGCCGCGCGATGGGCGCCAAGACCGGCACCGGAGGCTCCGCGGGGGTCTCCTGGCTGGAGAAGCGCGCGAGCAAGAACGTGTTCCCCGAGCTCTGGACGGCCCGTAGTCATGTCTGACGCGACGAAGCCCACCGAGTCCCCCGCGGCGAAGGCCGCCCGTCTCGACACCGCCGACGAGCTGGCGAAGCTCCGCGACCGCTTCGTCCTGGACGACGCCACCGTCTACCTGGACGGCAACTCCCTGGGCGCGCTGCCCGCGGGCGTGCAGGACCGCATGGCCGACGTCGTCGGGCGCGAGTGGGGGCAGTTGCGCATCCGCTCCTGGACCGAGAGCGGCTGGTGGACGGCGCCGGAACGGATCGGCGACCGCATCGGCGCGCTGACGGGCGCCGCCCCCGGCCAGGTCGTGGTCGGCGACTCCACCAGCGTCAACGTCTTCAAGGCCGTCGTCGGCGCCGTCCGGATGGCCCGGGAGACCGACCCGGCCCGTGACGAGGTGCTGGTCGACGCCGCCACCTTCCCCACGGACGGGTACATCGCGGAGTCCGCGGCCCGGATGACCGGCTGCGCGATCCGCGCGGTCGACGCCGCGGACGTCGCCGCGGTGGCGGGCCCGCGCACCGCCGTCGCGCTGGTCAACCACGTGGACTACCGCACCGGCCGGCTGCACGACCTGCCGGCCACCACGCCCGCCGTGCACGCGGCGGGCGCGCTGGTGGTCTGGGACCTCTGCCACACGGCCGGGGCCCTGCCGGTCGGCCTGGACGAGCACGGCGTGGACCTGGCCGTCGGCTGCACGTACAAGTACCTCAACGGCGGCCCCGGCGCGCCCGCGTACCTGTACGTCCGCCGCGACCTGCAGCCGCGCTTCGACTCCCCGCTGCCCGGGTGGAACTCCCACCGCGACCCGTTCGCGATGGAGGCCGCCTACCGGCCGGCCGACGGCAGCGTCCGCGGCCGGGTCGGCACCCCGGAGATCCTGTCGCTGCTGGCGCTGGACACGGCCCTCGACGTCTGGGACGGCGTGTCCCTGGACGCCGTGCGGGCCAAGAGCCTCGCCCTCACCGACTTCTTCCTGGAGTGCGTCGCGGCGTACGTGCCGGACGGCGTCGTACGGTCGGTCACCCCGGCCGCGCACGCCGAGCGCGGCAGCCAGGTCGCGCTGCGCTGCCCCGACGCGGGCGCGGTGATGGGGGAGCTGATCGCCAGGGGCGTCGTCGGCGACTTCCGCGAGCCGGATATCCTCCGCTTCGGATTCACCCCGCTGTACACGCGCTTCGCGGACGCGGAGCGGGCGGCGCGGGTGCTGGCCCAGGTCCTGGAAGGAACGCGGTAACGCATGTCCGACCCCACCTCGTCGAGCGACACCATTCCGGCAGGCGCCGAAGGCCGCGCCGACGCGGTGGGGCACGGGTCCGCTCCGCGTGACCCCGCGGAGCGGGCCGCGGCCGAGGAGGCGTCCGCGTTCTCCCACGCCCCCGTCCCGCCGGACGCCACCGCCGCCTACGGCGAGCACCCGGACCAGGTCGTCGACCTCTACCGCCCCCGGCCCGGGGCGGGCGTCACCCGGCCGGGGCCGCTGGTCGTGCTGCTGCACGGCGGCGCCTGGCGGGCGGCGTACGACAGGACGCACGTCTCGCCGCTGGCCGGCCTGCTCGCCCGGCACGGCTTCGCGGTCGCCTCGGTCGAGTACCGCCGGGGCAACGGCGGTACGGCCGCGGGCCGCTGGCCGGACACCTTCGACGACGTGGCGGCCGCCGTCGACGCCGTTCCGGCGCTGGCCGGGGCAGCCCTGGGCGCGGACACCGTGGACGTCCGGCGGATCGTGCTCACCGGTCACTCGGCCGGCGGGCACCTCGCGCTGTGGGCGGCCGCCCGGCACGTGCTGCCCGCCGGGTCGCGCTGGTACCGCCCCGGCGCGCCCGCGCTGCGCGGGGTGGTGGCGCTCGCGCCGATCGCCGACCTCGCGGCCGCCGTCGAGCGGGACGTGTGCTCCGGGGCGGTCGCCGAACTGCTCGGCGGGGCCGACCTGCTCGCCGGGCGCCGGGCGGAGACCGACCCGTCCGCGCTGCTGCCGACCGGCATCCCCGTGACCGTCGTGCACGGCGACCGCGACGAGGTCGTCCCGCCGCAGGTCGCGGAGGCCTTCGCGGCCGCCTCGGCGAAGGCGGGGGAGGAGGTCCAGCTCACGCTGCTGGAAGGCGTGGGCCACTTCCCGGTGATCGACCCCGCGGCGGCCGCGGCGGCCGTGGTCGCCGAGGAGATCGGCCAGCTCGCCTGGTGAGGCGTCCGTCCGGTGCGGCGTCCGTCCGGTGCGGCGTCCGTCCGGTGCGGCGTCCGTCCGGTGGGGTCCTCCTTGAGGATGACGCCGGTACATCGTCTTCGCAGGTGACGACGGCGACGTGCGCAGTCCCTACCGTGAGAGCGTGACCGAGACAAGCCAGACCTCGCTGCGGACCGAGCTCCGCATGGCCCGCGGCGCCCTCAGCGGACTGCGGCACGACCTGATCACCGATGCCTTCGCCTTCCGGCCGATGGCGCCGCTGCGCGACGGGCACCCGCTGCTCGCCGTGGTGCCGCGCCGGCTCCGCGGGTACGGGCGCTGGATGCCGCACGCGGCGCTGACCTGCTTCACGGTCTTCCTGATGTTCGTCTCGACGGAGAGCGAGGGCGGGCCGGTCGGCTTCGTGCTGGCCCTGCTGGTCGGGGTGCCGCTGCTCACCACGATGTTCCGGCCGATCGGCGCGTGGTGGCTGTCCGTCGGGGCCGCCGTGCTCACCGGGATGTTCAGCGCCGGGTGGTCCTCCACCTACCCGTGGACGGACGCCGGCTTCGTCTCGCACCTGACGGTGCTGGGCGTGGTGGCGGCGCGCACCCGGGCGCGGGTGGCCGCCGAGATGTGGCTGCTGACGGCCGCGCTGGCGCTGGCCTTCCAGCCGCTGTCGAACGGGTACGGCTCGGACCCGTTCATCGTGGTCTTCCTCTCCGCCGTCCTGCTGTCCGTCGTGTCGGCGGTGCGCGGGCTCCGCCAGTCCCGGCAGGAGGTCGCCGCCCAGGTCGCCGTGACCGAGGTCGAACGGACCCGGCGCACGCTGCTGGAGGAGCGCACGACCATCGCCCGCGAGCTGCACGACGTCGTCGCCCACCACATGTCCGTGATCGCGATCCAGGCGGAGGCCGCGCCGTACCGCGTGGAGAACCCGCCCGAGGAGCTGACCAAGAGCTTCGCGATCATCCGCGAGAACGCCGTCATCGCCCTGACCGAACTGCGCCGCGTCCTCGGGGTCGTACGCGCCGAGGACTACCAGGCCCCCGACGCGCCGCAGCCCACCCTCGCCGACCTCGACCGGCTCGTCGCCAACGTGCGCGAGGCGGGACTGGAGGTGGAGCGGACGGTGACCGGCGCGGTGCGCGAGCTCCCGCAGGGGGTCGAGCTGTCGGCGTACCGGATCATCCAGGAGGCGCTGAGCAACACGCTGCGGCACTCGCCGGGCGCCGCCGCCCGGGTCGAGGTCAGCTACGTCCTCGGCGGGCTCGGGCTGCGCGTCGTCAACGGCCCGCCGCGCGGCCTCGTGAAGCCCTCGCCGGGCGCCGGGCACGGGATAGCCGGCATGCGGGAGCGGGTGGCGATGCTCAGTGGCGAGATGACCGACGGGCCCACCGAGGACGGCGGCTACGAGGTCACCGTGTTCATCCCGGTCCCCGGGGAGCGGGCATGAGCGGGAACGCGGGAAACGCGGGAAGCGCGCGGACCCCGGGGAGCACCATCAGGGTGCTGATCGCGGACGACCAGATGATGGTCCGCGAGGGCTTCTCGGTGCTGCTGGGCGCCCAGCCCGACATCGAGGTCGTCGGCGAGGCCGTCGACGGGCGGCAGGCGATCGAGCAGGTCGCGGCGCTGCGGCCGGACGTCGTTCTGATGGACATCCGCATGCCCGAGCTCAACGGCCTGGAGGCCACCCGCGAGATCGTCGCGGCGGACGCCGACGCCAAGGTGCTCGTGCTGACCACCTTCGACCTGGACGAGTACGTCTACCAGGCACTGCGCGCGGGCGCGTCCGGCTTCCTGCTCAAGGACGCCTCGGCCCGCCAGCTCGCGGACGGCGTACGCATCGTGGCGGCCGGCGACGCGCTGCTCGCCCCGGCGATCACCAAGCGCCTGATCACCGAGTTCAACCGGCTGGGCACGCCCCGGCCGCCCACCCAGGACCGGGTCGGCGAGCTCACCGAGCGCGAGACGGAGGTGCTGGTGCTGGTCGCGCAGGGGCTGTCCAACGCCGAGATCGCCGACCACCTGGTGGTCGCCGAGTCCACGGTCAAGACCCACGTGAGCCGGGTCCTGGTGAAGCTGGGGCTGCGCGACCGGACCCAGGCGGCGGTCTTCGCGTACGAGGCGCGGCTGGTCACCCCGGGCGGCTGAACGGGCGGGAGGTAGTCTCCGCACATGAGCAGCACTGCCACCGTCTTCGATCCCTGGTCGCCGCAGTTCGTCGCCGACCCCTACCCGGCCTACGCCCGGCTGCGGGCCGAGGGGCGCGCCCACTGGTTCGAACCGAGCGGGCAGTGGCTCATCCCGCACTTCGAGGACGTCAGCGCGCTGCTGCGGGACCGGCGGCTCGGGCGTACGTACCTGCACCGCTTCACCCACGAGGAGTTCGGCCGCATCGCGCCGCCGCCGGAGCACGAGCCCTTCACCACGCTCAACGGCAACGGCCTGCTCGACCTGGAGGCGCCCGACCACACCCGTATCCGGCGGCTGGTCTCCAAGGCGTTCACCCCGCGCACGGTCGAGCGGCTCACGCCGACCGTGCAGCGGCTGGCCGGGGAGCTGGTGGAGCGGCTGGTCGCGGAGGGCGGCGGCGACCTCATCGCCACGGTCGCGGAGCCGCTCCCGGTGGCCGTGATCGCCGAGATGCTGGGGATACCGGCCGCGGACCGGCACCTGCTGCGGCCCTGGTCGGCCGACATCGTCGGGATGTTCGAGCTCAACCCCTCCGAGGACGCCGCGCGCAGGGCGGTCCGCGCCAGCGAGGAGTTCTCCGCCTACCTGCGTGAGCTGATCGCCGAACGCCGCAAGGCGCCCGGCGAGGACCTGATCAGCGCGCTGATCGCGGCGCACGACGAGGGCGACCGGCTCAGCGAGCAGGAGATGGTCTCCACCTGCGTCCTGCTGCTGAACGCGGGCCACGAGGCGACCGTCAACACGACCGGCAACGGCTGGTGGACGCTCTTCCGGCATCCCGAGCAGCTGGCGGAACTGCGCCGGGCACCGGAGGAACTGCTGCCCACGGCGATCGAGGAACTGCTGCGCTTCGACACCCCGCTGCAGATGTTCGAGCGCTGGGTGCTGGACGACATCGAGGTCGGGGGCACCGTGATCCCGCGCGGCAGCGAGGTGGCGCTGCTCTTCGGTTCCGCCAACCGCGACCCGGAGCGCTTCGCCGACCCCGACCGGCTGGACCTCTCCCGCGCGGACAACCCGCACATCACCTTCGGCGCCGGCATCCACTACTGCCTCGGCGCCCCGCTGGCCCGCATCGAACTGGCCGCGTCCTTCACGGCGCTGCTGCGCCGGGCCCCGCGGCTGGAGCTCGCTGCGGAACCCGCCTGGAACGAGGGCTACGTCATCCGGGGTCTGCGCGAACTGCGCGTCACCTGCTAGCACCCGGCCCGGTGCGGTCCGGCCCGGTACGGTCCGGCCCGGTACGGTCCGGCCCGGTGCGGCTGCGGGACCCGGCCCGAGGGCCGGGTCCCCCCGCTCACGCCGTTCCCGCCACTCAGGCCGTGATGTCCCGGCGGCGCAGCGCCGCGAGCCCCGTCGCGGCGAGCGCGAGGGCCAGCACGGTGAGCACCGCCAGCGGGGTCACGGTGACGTCCGCCGAGGGCACCTTCGGCAGGTGCGTGAAGACGGACAGGTCCATCACCCAGGGCGAGAGTCCCAGCGCCGGTCCGTAGAGCCCGATGGCGAGCGTCAGCGACGCCACGCCCCAGCCGGCCCGTGCCGCCCTCGGCGCCGCGCCGTACAGCAGCAGCGCCGCCGCGGCCACGAACCAGACCGCGGGCAGCTGCACCAGGCCCGCACCTGCCAGCCGCCACATCTGGCCGACGGTGTCGCCGGCCGTCGCCCCGTAGCCGAGTCCCATGGTGAGGCCGGAGACGGCCATGAGGAGCACGGAACCGGCGAAGGCGAGCAGCGCGTGGCTCGCGGCCCAGCGGACCCGGCCCACGGCCGTGGCGAGGACGGGTTCGGCGCGGCCGGAGTTCTCCTCGCCCTGGAGCCGGAGCACGGCCTGGACGGCGTAGATCGCGGCGATCATCCCCATCACCCCGGTCATGGAGGCGAGGTAGGAGTCGACCAGCCCGGAGGCACCGCCCATGTCGCGCATGACGTCCGCGAGCTGCTCGTTGTCCCGGACGAGGTCGGCGGCCCCGTTGGCGAGGCCGCCCAGCGAGGCGCCGCCCACGGCGAAGCCCGCCGTCCACCCCCACAGCGAGCCGCGCTGCAGCCGCCAGGCCAGCCCCTGCGCGGTGCCCAGACGGGGACCGGCGGTGGCCGGGCCGGGCCGGGGCGGCAGCAGCGAGGCGTCGATGTCGCGCCGGGCCACCAGGGCGTACGCGACCGCGACGAGGCCGGCCGCCCAGGCCGCGAACAGGGCGGCCACCCACCAGCGTTCGTCCGCGAAGGGACGGACGTTCTCCGCCCAGCCCAGCGGCGAGAGCCAGGTCAGCGTGCCGCTCCCGGCGTCGCCGACGGCGCGTATCAGGAAGGCGAGGCCGAGGACCGCGCCCGCGATGCCGCGCGCCGCACGGGCGCTCTCCGTCAGCTGCGCCGCGACCGCCGCGACCGCGGCGAAGGAGCAGCCCGCGCCGGCGAAGGCCGTCCCGAAGGCGACCGCGCCCCGCGCGCCCTGCCCGAGCAGCGCCAGGGTGACCAGCAGCCCCAGGAGCAGCGAGGCCCCGAAACCGGTGACCAGGGCGGCGGCCAGCGGCGCCCGTCGTCCGACCGCGCCCGCGCCGACCAGCTCCAGCCGGCCGGCCTCCTCTTCCTCCCGGGTGTGCCGGACGACCAGGAGCATCGCCATCAGCCCGGCCAGCGCCGCGCCGAAGGCCATCATGCGCCAGGCCGTCAGGCCGCCGATGCCGGTGTCGAACACCGGCCCGTACAGGGCGCGCAGCGAGCCGTTGCCCGCCGTGCTCGCCGCGACCCCGGCGCGTTCCGCCGGGGTGTCGTAGAGGCCGCCGAAGGCCGAGGCCGTGGACGCGACCAGCAGGGCGATCGGCACGACCCACGCCGGGATCATGACGCGGTCCCTGCGCAGCGCGAGCCGGGTGAGCGTGCCCGTCCCGGTGAGGGCGTTCATCGCCGGGCCTCCGTGTCGGCCGCGAGGGCGCCGACGGCGACGGGGTCCGCGGGGCCGTCCTCGTAGTGCCGCAGGAACAGCTCCTCCAGCGTGGGCGGCGTGCTGGTGAGGCTGCGTACACCCGTCCCGCTCAACTGCCGCAGCACCGCGTCGAGCCGGTCGGTGTCGACCTGGAGCCGGACGTGGTTGCCGCGTACGTCGAGGTCGTGCACGCCCGGCAGCCCGTCCAGGCCCTGCGGCGTGCCGGCCAGCTCAGCGGTGACCGAGGTGCGGGTGAGGTGCCGCAGCTCGCCGAGGCTCCCGGTCTCCACCGTGCGCCCGCCCCGGATGATGCTGACCCGGTCGCACAGGGCCTCTACCTCGCTGAGGATGTGACTGGACAGCAGCACCGTCCGGCCGCGGTCGCGTTCCTCGCGGACGCACTCGCGGAAGACCTCCTCCATCAGCGGGTCCAGGCCGGAGGTGGGCTCGTCGAGTATCAGCAGGTCGACGTCGGAGGCGAACGCGGCGACGAGCGCGACCTTCTGGCGGTTGCCCTTGGAGTAGGCGCGGCCCTTCTTCGTCGGGTCCAGCTCGAAGCGCTCCAGCAACTCCCGCCTGCGCGCCCCGTCCAGACCGCCGCGCAGCCTCCCCAGCAGGTCGATGACCTCGCCGCCGCTGAGGTTGCGCCAGAGGGTGACGTCACCCGGGACGTAGGCCAGCCGCCGGTGCAGGGCGACGGCGTCGCGCCACGGGTCGCCGCCGAGCAGCTGGGCGGCCCCCCGGTCCGCGCGCAGCAGCCCGAGCAGGATGCGGATGGTGGTCGACTTGCCGGCCCCGTTGGGGCCGAGGAAGCCGTGCACCTCGCCCTTCTCGACGGTCAGGTCGAGACCGTCCAGTGCGTGCGTGCGGCCGAAGGACTTGTGCAGTCCGGCCACACTGATTGCCTTCGTCATGCTTCCGAACGTACAGTAGATTCACAAATTTGTGAAGTTAAAGAAGTGTATAAACTTCGGGACGGGAGGCGATGACGGTGGCGGAGGAGTCCTTGGAGCCCATGACGTTCGTCGAGCGCTTCGCGGCGGAACTGGTCGAGGCGGGCATGCAGCGCATGGCGGCACGGGTGTTCTCCGCGCTCCTCGCCTCGGAGACCGGTGTGCTGAGCGCCGCCGAGCTGGCCGAACGGCTCCAGGCGAGCCCCGCCGCCGTCTCCGGCGCCGTCCGCTACCTGGCACAGGTCGGCATGCTCACCCGCGAGCGCGAGCCGGGCTCACGGCGCGAGCGCTACCGGGTGCACAGCGACCAGTGGTACGAGACCTTCACCCGCCGCGACCAGGTCCTCGCCCGCTGGGAGAACGCCCTGCGCTCCGGCATCGACACCCTCGGCCCCGAGACCGCGGCCGGCCGCCGGCTCGCGGAGACCGCCGCCTTCTTCGACTTCCTGCAGGACGAACTCGGCGACATGATGGACCGCTGGCGCGAGCGCAAGGCCGAACTGCGCCGGCAGGGCGCGCTCTGACCCTCCGGCGGCCCTAGTACGCCGACCGCGGGACGGTCAGCCGCCAGGCCGCCGGCACCACCGTCCAGGTGCGGCGCCGCACCGGACCCGCCGGCGCGGTGTCCGCCGTGTAGCGGAAGTCCCGGCCCGAGACGGTGACGCTCCGGGCGTGCACCGGCCCCGTGTGCGCCACGCCCTCCCTGCGGACGAGCACTTCGGCGACGCCCGGCACCGCCGTCGACACCGACACCTCCTCGACGCAGTCGTCCAGGTCGGCCAGCACCACCCCGTCCGCCTCGATCCGCAGCCGGTGGCCGCCGCGCATCCCCAGCCCCAGGTGCGGGGAGTGGCCGTTCAGGCTCAGCGTGCGGGCCAGCGAGCGGGCCCGGCGCTCCACCGGCGTCCACCAGGCGGGGGTGGCCGAGCCGATGCGCAGCGCGCCCAGCACGATGCCGCCGCTGTCGTCGAGCAGCAGGTCCAGCTCGCGTTCCGCCCCGTCCAGCACCGCGCGCGCCGCGCTCACCGCCCCGCCCGGCACGCCGAGCGCCCGTGCCAGACCGGTCCGCCGTCCGACCGGCACCAGGCCGACGACGGCCTCGCCCAGCCCCCGTGCCGAGTGCAGCGTCCGTACCGTGCGCAGCAGCGCCGCGTCGTCGCCCACGACCACCGGGCGCCGCCGGCCGCGGTGCTCCAGCACCCGGACGGCCTCCTCCTCGGACTCCGGAAGGGCGATCTTCACGGAGGGGGCTCCCCCGCACAGCACGTCCTTCGCGATGCGTACCGATTCGCCGTCCATGACGCGGGCGGCGGGGTCGATGACCACGAGCAGGGGCTGCCCGGACGGTCGCTGAGCCGACACCTTGGTCCTTCCTCAGGTAACATCTCGGTGCAAGAGCCCCTTGCGCTGCCTTGCGCCAGGGGCTTCGTCTATTTCCGGGGCACCGGTCCGACGGCTCTCCCCGCCATGGGGAGCCACGTTGGACATGCCCCGCCCGGAAGGGGTGTACGCCTGTGCCCGCACTTGTGCTGCTCGGTGCTCAGTGGGGTGACGAGGGCAAGGGGAAGGCCACCGACCTGCTCGGTGGCTCCGTGGACTACGTGGTGCGCTACCAGGGCGGCAACAACGCCGGCCACACGGTCGTCGTCGGCGACCAGAAGTACGCGCTGCACCTCCTGCCTTCCGGGATCCTGTCACCGGGATGCACCCCGGTCATCGGCAACGGAGTCGTCGTCGACCCGGCGGTCCTGCTCTCCGAGCTGAGCGGGCTGAACGAGCGCGGCGTCGACACGTCCAAGCTCCTCATCAGCGGTAACGCGCACCTGATCACGCCGTACCACCAGACGATCGACAAGGTCACGGAGCGCTTCCTCGGCAAGCGCAAGATCGGCACCACCGGCCGCGGCATCGGCCCCGCCTACGCCGACAAGATCAACCGCGTGGGCATCCGGGTCCAGGACCTCTTCGACGAGTCGATCCTCCGTCAGAAGGTCGAGGCGGCCCTCCACGACAAGAACCAGGTCCTGATCAAGATCTTCAACCGCCGTGCCATCAGCACCGACCAGGTGGTCGAGGAGTACCTGGGCTACGCGGAGCAGATCAAGGACTACGTCGCCGACACGACCCTGCTCCTCAACACCGCGCTGGACGAGGGCAAGGTCGTCCTCCTGGAGGGCGGCCAGGGCACCCTGCTGGACGTGGACCACGGCACGTACCCCTTCGTGACCTCGTCCAACCCGACGGCCGGCGGCGCCTGCACGGGCTCGGGCATCGGCCCCACCAAGATCAACCGGGTGATCGGCATCCTCAAGGCCTACACCACCCGGGTCGGCGCCGGCCCGTTCCCGACCGAACTGTTCGACGCGGACGGCGAGGCGCTGCGCCGCATCGGCGGCGAGCGGGGCGTCACCACCGGCCGCGACCGCCGCTGCGGCTGGTTCGACGCGGTGATCGCCCGCTACGCGACCCGGGTCAACGGCCTCACCGACTTCTTCCTCACCAAGCTCGACGTCCTCACCGGCTGGGAGCAGATCCCGGTCTGCGTCGCCTACGAGATCGACGGCAAGCGCTTCGAGGAACTGCCGTTCAGCCAGACGGACTTCCACCACGCCAAGCCGGTCTACGAGACCCTGCCCGGGTGGAGCGAGGACATCAGCAAGGCGAAGACCTTCTCCGACCTGCCGAAGAACGCCCAGGCGTACGTCAAGGCGCTGGAGGAGATGTCCGGCGCCCCGATCTCGGCCATCGGCGTCGGCCCCGGCCGCACCGAGACCATCGAGGTCAACTCCTTCCTCTGAGGGACGACGGCGGCGCGCGCCCTACAAGCTGTCGGCGCGCGTGGCCACCGTCATACAGGGTGCCAATGTCATGCGTCCGGGCCGTTGCTTAGCCTGGGCGCATGACCCCTCCCTCCGCCGACCCCGGGACCGGCGCCGCCGTCAAGGCCGCCGACCGCGCCCACGTCTTCCACTCCTGGTCCGCGCAAGGCCTGATCGACCCGCTGGCGGTCGCCGGGGCCGAGGGCGCGTACTTCTGGGACTACGACGGCAACCGCTACCTGGACTTCACCAGCGGGCTGGTCTTCACCAACATCGGTTACCAGCACCCCGAGGTCGTCGCCGCCATCCAGGAGCAGGCCGCGAAGCTCGTCACCTTCGCGCCCGCCTTCGCCGTGGAGCCGCGCTCCGAGGCCGCCCGGCTGATCGCCGAGCGCACCCCCGGCGACCTGGACAAGATCTTCTTCACCAACGGCGGCGCCGAGGCCGTGGAGAACGCCGTCCGGCTCGCGCGGCTGCACACCGGCCGTCACAAGGTGCTGTCCGCGTACCGCTCGTACCACGGCGGCACCTCGGCCGCGATCAACCTGACCGGTGACCCGCGCCGCTGGGCCTCCGACAACGGCTCGGCGGGCGTCGTCCGCTTCTGGACGCCGTTCCTCTACCGTTCGCCGTTCCACTCGGAGACCGAGGAGCAGGAGCGCGACCGCGCGCTGCAGCACCTGGAGGACACCATCGTCTTCGAGGGCCCGCAGACCGTCGCCGCGATCGTGCTGGAGACGGTGCCGGGCACGGCGGGCATCATGGTGCCGCCGCCCGGCTACCTGGCCGGCGTCCGCGAGATCTGCGACCGGTACGGGATCGTCTTCGTCCTCGACGAGGTCATGGCCGGTTTCGGCCGCACCGGCAGCTGGTTCGCCGCGGAGCGGTTCGACGTCACCCCCGACCTGCTCACCTTCGCCAAGGGCGTCAACTCCGGCTACGTGCCGCTCGGCGGCGTCGCGATCAGCGAGGAGATCGCCGCGACCTTCGCCACCCGCCCCTACCCGGGCGGCCTGACCTACTCCGGACACCCGCTGGCCTGCGCCGCCGCCGTCGCCACGATCCGGGTGATGGAGGACGAGCGGATCGTCGAGCACGCCGCCGCGCTCGGCGAGAACGTGATCGGCCCGGGCCTGCGGGAGCTCGCCGAGCGTCACCCGTCGGTCGGCGAGGTGCGGGGCCTCGGCGCCTTCTGGGCGGTGGAGCTGGTGCGGGACCGGGAGACCCGCGAGCCGCTGGTCCCCTACAACGCGGCGGGCGAGGCGAACGCCCCCATGGCGGCCTTCGCGGCGGCCTGCAAGAAGAGCGGCCTGTGGCCCTTCGTCAACATGAACCGCACCCATGTGGTGCCCGCCTGCAACATCACCGAGGCCGAGGCCAAGGAGGGCCTGGCGCTCCTCGACGCGGCCCTGGCCGTCGCCGACGAGCACACCGTCGAGGGCGGCCGGCCCGCCTCCTGAGGAACCGTGCCGGCCGCTGCGTGAGTCTTCCGGGCCGACGACGCGACGGCGTCGGCCCGAGGGGAGCGCATGACGGAGACCGGGACACGCGGCGCATCCACGGAGCCCGCGCCGGGGTGCGGCTGGTACCTGGCGGGCGGGGCCCTGTCCGCCGCGGGCGTGTTCGCCGGCACCGTGTGGGTCGCCGGGTCGTGGCAGAGCTGCCCGCTCGGCAACGACGCGAGCAACACCATCGGGCTGAAGCTGCTGATGCCCGTGGCCTGGCTCTGCATGCTCCTGCTGCTGGTGCCCCTCGGGCTCGCGCTGCGCAGGTGGCCGCCGCCCGGCGGGGGCGCCACCGCGGGGCTCGCGCTCGTCACGGCGGTCCTCGCCCTGACCCTGCTCTACCGGGTCGGGATGGAGTGGCCCTCCCACCCGCCGGACCGGCCGTGCACGGACGGCTTCCCCCTCTTCCCGTTCACGGGGAAGACCGGCCCCTACAACGACGGCTGAGCGCGTCCCGGCGCCCGCCCGGGCCGCGGGTGAGCCGCACCACAGGTGTGGACCACCCGCGGCCCGCCCTCGCATAAGGTGTGGCGGAGCCGTAAGCGCACCGCCACATCTGTAGGGAGGCACCGGGCATGCCGGAAGGCCCAGCGGGTGGAACCGTCCGACGGAGCAGTCTGCGGCAGCAGATAGCCGACGCGCTCCGCGACGAGGTGCTCACCGGGCGCATGGCGGCCGGGCGGCACTTCACGGTCAAGGAGATCGCGGAGATGTACGGGGTGTCCGCCACCCCGGTCCGCGAGGCCCTGGTGGACCTCGCGGCGCAGGGGCTGCTCGACGTCGAGCACCACCGCGGCTTCCAGGTGCGGCGCTTCACCGACGCCGAGTTCCGCTCCATGGTCGAGGCGCGCACCCTCGTCGTCGAGGGGATCTTCCGCCGCATCGCCACGCGCGGCATGCGCGAGGTCGACCCCCAGGAGCTGGCCTCCGTACGCCGCCGGGCCGAGGCCGCGGCGCGGGCCTCGCGGGCCGGCGAGCTGGACGTCCTCATCGGCTACGACATCCGCTTCTGGCGCGAACTGACCGCGCTGGCGGGGAACGCCCACGTCGGCGAGTTCCTCGACCGGATCCGCACCCAGACCTGGGTGTACGCGGTGCCCTACCTGCGCGGCCGGCCGGACGTGGCGGGTCTGTGCTGGTCCGACCACGTCGTCTTGGTGACCGCGATCGAGAAGCGGGACACCGGGACCGCCCAGCGCGTCGTCGAGGAGTTCAACGACCATTCGCTCGAGCTCATGCGGCGTCTGGCCGCGGGCCGGTAGGAACGCCCACCGCCCACTACGCTGGTCCGACCACGCACGGAAGGACTTGGAGCGCCTGTGGCCTGCGACTTGTGGCTGGTTCCCCTGGTGGACGTGCTCCGCCACAGCCCCGACAACCCGTTCGCCGAGGAGATCGCCCGCTATGACAAGGCGTTGAACGACGCCGGTCTCCCCCCGGTGCCCGTCTACTCCTACATGCCGGGCCTGTCCGGCGACGTGGCCCCGGTCGCGGGCTTCGACTACGACGCGCTGCACTTCCTGCGCCGCGCCTACCTGCTGCACATCCAGGGCCTCGCGGTCACGCCGGTCGACGAACTCGGCGGCGACTACGAGCAGTTGCTGGAGATGTTCGAGACCACCGCCCAGCAGTCGCACCTCGTCTGGCACTACGACCACGCGGGCGCGTACGTCCCCCTCGACTTCGCCCATCCGCTGGTCAACGACGAACTCCTCGACGCCGGCGGCCCGCTGGGCTCGGCCCACGGCCTGCTGCGCGAGCTCGCCTTCGTGGCCCCGGTGATCGGCATCGACCCGCAGAACCCGCCGCCCGCCCCGGCGCCGCCGGCCGGTCCCACCGAGCTGGAGGAGCCGGCGGCCCCGCCCGCGCAGCAGGACGGCAGCCCCTTCGCGCGGGAGCGCCACGTGTGGCTGGGGCTGCACGCGGCGGCGACCCGTGCGCTGGGCCAGGGGTCGATGATCGTCTTCAGTTAGCGGCGGCCCGGGCCCGGAGGGCGCCCCCGGGCGGCGGTCAGCCGGCGCGGGGACCTTCCGGGGGGCGCTGCCGCGGCATGCTCGGCCGTCCGCCGGGCAGCAGCGGGAACCGCCCCCCGCCGCCGGGCGCGGCGCTCTCCGTGCCCCGGCCGCTCCCCGCCCAGGTGAGGGCCTGGGTCCGCAGCGGGGCGGCACCGGCCCGGAAGTCGACCATCCAGTCGCCGGTCTCGCAGCGCACGAGCTCCGAGACGTCCTCGCAGAAGCGGCGCAGCACCGACAGGCAGCGCTCGGCGGCCTCGGCCGCGGTGCCCTCCGTCGGGCCCAGGACCTCGCGGACCGACTCGGACGCCCAGTCGAAGCGCAGCGCCTCCAGCCGGCGCTGCACGGCCTGGGCGGTCGCCATGTCGCGCATCCAGCCGGCCGTCAGCCCGAGGTAGCGGTCCAGGCCCACGCACACGACGGCCAGCACCAGGGCGGCGTACGCCCAGCGGATGCGGCCGCCCGCGCCCACGACGGCGAGGACGGCGCCGGACGTCGCGAAGAGGGCCGCGCCGACCCGCAGCGCCCGGGCCCAGCGGCGCTTGCGCAGGCGGTCGGCGAGGTACCACTCGACGGTGCGCAGGGCGTCGGCCTCCACCCAGCGGTAGATCTCCTCCAGCCGCTCGGCCGGCTCCCCCCAGTCGCCGAGCGGGAAGGGCTGCGACCGCAGGTCCTCCTGCCTGTGCAGCGCGCGCCGCTTCGGCTTCTCCCGGGGGACCTCCTCGGGATACATGTCCGGCTGGCTCACCTGCACGCTCCCTCGCGACTTCCGATGACGAGGCACCTTCTTACCGCCGAACGGCTGACCGTGCGAGCGTCATCGGGTCATTTCCGCCCTTACGAGTCGCTTGATCAGGTATGGGGTCAGGCTTCGGCCACCCGAAAGAGTGAGCCGGGGGCCGGGGCGACCGGCCCGCGGGGCGGTCGCCGCCAGCCGATACCCTGGGCACCGTGAACGTGCTTGTGATCGGCGGCGGTGCCCGCGAACACGCCCTGTGCCGTGCTCTTTCCCTCGACCCCGACGTGGAGTCGCTGCACTGCGCGCCCGGGAACGCCGGCATCGCCGAGGTGGCGGAGCTGCACCCGGTCGACGCCATGGACGGCGCGGCCGTGGCCGACCTCGCCGAGCGGCTCGGCGCCGACCTCGTCGTGGTGGGCCCGGAGGCCCCCCTCGTGGCGGGTGTGGCCGACGCCGTGCGCGCCCGTGGCATCGACTGCTTCGGCCCGTCCGGGCAGGCCGCGGCCCTGGAGGGCTCGAAGGCGTTCGCCAAGGACGTGATGGCCGCGGCCGGCGTGCCGACCGCCCGCTCCTACGTGTGCACCACCCCCGCCGAGGTGGACGACGCGCTGGACGCCTTCGGGGCGCCGTACGTCGTCAAGGACGACGGTCTGGCCGCCGGTAAGGGCGTCGTGGTCACCGACGACCTGGAGGCCGCGCGGGCGCACGCCAACTCCTGCGAGCGCGTGGTCGTCGAGGAGTACCTGGACGGCCCGGAGGTCTCCCTGTTCGCCGTCACCGACGGCGAGACGGTGGTGCCGCTGCAGCCCGCGCAGGACTTCAAGCGCGCCCTCGACGCCGACGAGGGCCCCAACACCGGTGGCATGGGCGCGTACAGCCCGCTGCCGTGGGCCGATCCGCGGCTGGTCGAGGAGGTGGAGCGCACGGTGCTCCAGCCGACCGTCGACGAGCTGCGCCGCCGTGGCACCCCGTTCTCGGGCCTGCTGTACGCGGGCCTGGCGATCACCTCGCGCGGTGTGCGGGTGATCGAGTTCAACGCGCGCTTCGGCGACCCGGAGACCCAGGTCGTGCTCGCCCGGCTGAAGACCCCGCTGGCGGGCCTGCTGCGCGCCGCGGCGGCCGGCCGGCTGGCCGACTTCCCGCCGCTGCGCTGGAGCGACGGTGCCGCGGTGACGGTCGTCGTCGCCTCCGAGAACTACCCCGGCACCCCGCGCACGGGCGACCCGATCACGGGCCTGGACGAGGTCGCGGCGCAGGACGAGCACGCCTACGTGCTGCACGCGGGCACCAAGGCGGACGCAGAGGGCCGTGTGGTGAGCGCCGGCGGCCGCGTACTGTCCGTGACGGCCACCGGTGCGGATCTGGCCGAGGCCCGCGAGCGCGCCTACCGGGCGGTGGGACGGATCGGGCTGAAGGGCTCGCACCACCGTTCGGATATCGCAGAGAAGGCCGCCCAGGCCTGAATCAGCGGCAAGGCCACTCCAAGGGGTGATGCCTTCGCCATCCTGCTGACGTGAGCCCCGAGCCCAACTACTGTGCCCGGCAAGCGCACTGTGGAACCCCGCGAATACCGCACTATCGGACCTACCGACATTGCGGTGTCGGTGGGCGGTGCGACAGTGGGGGCATGCAGTCGCGTCAGCAGCTTGGGGGTGAGCACACCGTTGGCCGGGGAAGCAGGTGAGGGACACGCGCGGTCACGCGCGCTCGCCGTCCTGCGCATCCGCAGCGCCGCACTCACGGTGGCGCTGCTGCCCGCAGCGGTCGCGGTGGTGCTGCTGGTCGGCGGCGCGACGGGCCGCATCGTCGGTGACGCGTCCGAGGTGCTGCGCTGGGCGGTGGTCGCGGGCGCGCTGCTGGTGCTGCTGCTCGCGGCCGGTGTCGCGGCGGTGATCGTACGGGCCAGGCCGGCCGTGAGCCCGACCGTGGCCGTCTCCGAGGCGTCCGCGCCCGATCTGTACCGCATGGTGCGTGACCTGGCCGTTCGTCTGCAGGTGCCGGCCCCCTCCGCGATAGAACTGACCCCGGACTGCGACAGCTGGCTGGAGGACCGCACCCACCTCCGGCGCCGCAGCACGCCGTCCGAGGCGCCCGCGCTGGTGATCGGCTCGCCCTTCATGTGGTGGATGCGGGTCGCCGAGCTGCGCGCCCTGCTCGCACCGGTCGTGGCGGGCACGGGTCCGGCCGCCGATCCGGACATCGCGGCCGCCCGCCGCTTCGTGCGCGGCCTGGACGCCGCCGTCGGCGTGGCCACCGCCTCGCGGGAGCCCTCGGTGGTCGGCCTGGTGCGGGGGCCCGCGTACGGGTTCCTGGGCTGGGTCGCCAAGCTGCTGCTGCGCGGCTGCCGGGCGCACGCGGCGGAGATGGAGCGCGCGGTGGCCGCCTCCGCCTCCGAGCGGGCCCAGGCCGTCGACTACGGGCTGCGCATCGTGGCCCAGGAGCAGGTGGGCCTGGCCTACGCGGGCTGGGACCGGCTGCTGACCCGCGTGGCGCTGCCCGCCTGGCGCATGGGGCGCTGGCCGTCCCGTCTCGACGCGGGCGTGGTGGCGGCCCTGACCGAGCTGTCCCGGCGGGACCGGCTGGCGGAGGGCTTCGAGACCCGGCTGGGCGAGCGGCCCGCGTGCGACCTGCTGGAGGAGCCCGGCACGGTGGACGAGGCGGCCTCGCTGCTCGCCGCCCGGCTGTTCCACGGCGGTCCGCAGCGCTCGGGCGCCGAATGGGCCCCGGTCGGCTGGGACACCTATCCGCAGGAGGTCGTGGACCGCATCTGGCGCTCCGACGCCTCCCGCCTGGTCTCCGTCCTGGACGAGGTCCACGAGCCCGTGGGGGTCGCCGGGAGCCGGCGCATATCCGTGGCCTCCGGCGGCTCGCGGAGCGCGGTGGACGACTGCGACGAGCCGGCCCGCGCGACCCTGGCCCGGGTGCTGGAACGGCTCTCCGCGGGCGGCGGCGAGGAGCTGGCGGCCCGCATCACCCGGCACGTCGCCCGTGAGGAGGCCGTACGCGAGGCGGCCGCCCGGGAGGACTCCGCCGCACAGGTCCCGCCCGACGGCGCCTTCACGCCCGTCTACCATCTGCTTCCGCCCCGGACCGGCCGTGAGCTGCTCACCGACCACGTGACCGCGATGGTCTGCTGCGCCGCGGTGGACACCGCCGGCGCCGCCCCCGGCCTGGACTGGCTGGACGGGCCCGCCCTGCTGGTCGGCGGGGTGCGCCGGGGAGACCTGGCCTGGCCGGTGCTCCGGCTCGTGGAGAACGGCGACGCCGCCCCCCTGCGGTCCTGGCTCAGCGCCGTGGGCGTACGCCCCGAGAAGCCGATACGGCTCATCTGACGGAAAAATGGCGGGGTTTGTCCGCCCCGGCGTGAAATCCTGGCGACAATGCGCCACGAACAGTAACCAAGACAGCGCATTGTGTGATGTGCTGGATGTGCGCACACGCACACCACCTCGGGGGACACGAGGAGGGGACCATCGTGGTGAAGGAGCAGGTCCACCGCTGGCAGTCCGGGGCACTGGCGCACGGGGTCACCGACCCCTTCGGGCAGGGCCCGGTGCCGTGGCTGCGCGGTGCGGTGCAGTATCTGGACGACACCGGCCAGGTCGTGCCGTGGTACGTCGACCTGGCGGCAAGCCGGGGGGAGCCCGGGGGTTCCCCGGGCGACGCCGTGGGGCGCACGCCCCGCGTGCCCGGCCCGCGCGCGGCGGACGACGTGCGGTGCCAGATCAAGGGCTTCGCGCCGGGCGCCTCCGTGGCCCCCGGCGACGCCATCGACTTCCGGATCACCGTCGACCCGCCGCAGAGCTACGGCGTCGACGTCTACCGGATCGGGCACTACGGCGGGGACGGCGCCGCCCAGTTCACCTCCAGCCCCCGGCTGTCGGGGATCGTCCAGCCCACGCCGCTCGCCGCCGGGCGCACGGTCTCCTGCCACCACTGGTGGCAGTCCTGGCGGCTGCAGGTGCCCGCGTACTGGAAGCCCGGCGCCTACGTCGCCGTCCTCACCACGCAGGACGGCTACCGCAGCCACATCCCCTTCACCGTCCGCGACGACCGGCCGGCCGACCTGCTCCTGCTGATGCCGGACGTCACCTGGCAGGCGTACAACCTCTACCCCGAGGACGGCCGCACGGGCGCCAGCCTCTACCACGCCTGGGACGAGAAGGGCCGGCTGCTGGGCGAGGAGGAGGCCGCGGTCACCGTCTCCTTCGACCGCCCGTACGCGGGCGCCGGGCTCCCGCTGCACGTCGGCCACGCCTACGACTTCATCCGCTGGGCCGAGCGCTACGGCTACGACCTGGCCTACGCCGACGCCCGCGACCTGCACGCGGGGCGGATCGACCCCTCCCGCTACCGGGGCATGGTCTTCCCGGGCCACGACGAGTACTGGACGGTCCCCATGCGGCGCGCCGTCGAGGCGGCCAGGGACGGCGGCACCTCGCTGGTCTTCCTGTCCGCCAACACCATGTACTGGCAGACCGAGCTGGGCCCCTCCCCCTCCGGCGACCCCGACCGGCTGCTCAGCTGCCGCAAGCGGCGCGGCTCCCCGCCGGGCCGCAGCGCCCTGTGGCGGGACATGGGTGAGCCCGAACAACTGCTGATCGGCGTGCAGTACGCCGGCCGGGTGCCCGAACCGTCCCCGCTGGTGGTGCGGAACGCCGGGCACTGGCTGTGGGAGGCCACCGGCGCCGAGGAGGGCGACGAGATCCCCGGCCTGGTCGCGGGCGAGGCGGACCGTTACTTCCCGCGCACACCGCTGCCCGACTACATGGAACGGATCCTGCTCGCCCACTCCCCGTACGAGGACTCGGCGGGCCGCCGGGCGCACCAGGAGACCTCCCTGTACCGGGCGCCGGGCGGGGCCCTGGTGTTCGCCTCCGGCACCTTCGCCTGGTCCCCGGCGCTGGACCGCCCGGGCCACGTCGACCCCCGTGTCCAGCGCGCCACCGCCAACCTCCTGGACCACATCTGCAAGCACGGCTGACCCCCGCGTCGCGCCCCCCAGGCGCACGTACGGGAGAATCGGGAACCGAACCGCCGATCGGGGAGGACCCATGTCCGGATTCGTCCACAAGCCCGAGCCCGCGCAAGTACCGGGCCTGGTGCACCTGCACACCGGCAAGGTGCGCGAGCTGTACCAGAACGAGGCAGGGGAGCTGGTGATGGTCGCCAGTGACCGGATGTCCGCGTACGACTGGGTGCTGCCCACCGAGATCCCGGACAAGGGCCGCGTCCTGACCCGGTTGTCGCTGTGGTGGTTCGACCAGATCGCGGACCTGGTGCCGCACCACGTGCTGTCCACCGAGCTCCCCGAGGGCGCCCCCGCCGACTGGGAGGGGCGGACGACGATCTGCAAGCCGCTGCAGATGATCCCCGTCGAGTGCGTGGCGCGCGGCTACCTGGCCGGCTCCGGGCTGCTCGAGTACAACGCCGACCGCACGGTGTGCGGGGTGACCCTCCCCGAGGGCCTGGTGGACGGCTCCGAGCTGCCCGCGCCGATCTTCACCCCGGCCACCAAGGCCGAGGTCGGCGAGCACGACGAGAACGTCAGCTACGAGGAGGTCGCCCGCCAGGTCGGTGCCGACACCGCGGCGCAGCTGCGCCAGACCACCCTCGCGGTCTACGGCCGGGCCCGGGACATCGCCCGCGAGCGCGGCATCCTCCTGGCGGACACCAAGTTCGAGTTCGGCTTCGACGGTGACGTGCTGACCATCGCCGACGAGGTGCTGACCCCGGACTCGTCCCGCTTCTGGCCCGCCGAGCTGTGGGAGCCGGGCCACGCCCAGCCCTCCTACGACAAGCAGTTCGTGCGCGACTGGCTGACCTCCGCCGGGTCCGGCTGGGACCGCCGCGGTGAGCAGCCCCCGCCGGCCCTGCCGGAACAGGTGGTGGCGCAGACCCGCGCCAAGTACGTCGAGGCGTACGAGCGGCTCACCGGCCTCAGCTGGTAGCCCGCCACGGCCGGTACACCCGCACACCCGCCGCCCGTCCGCCGGTCCTCCCGACCGGCGGGTGAGGCGGCGGTGGTGTGTACGGCCGCGGGGTGTACGGCCTCGGTGCGCGCACGGCCGACGGCCCAGCCGCCCCAGGAACACCGAAGGCCCCGGTCGTCACGACCGGGGCCTTCCTCTGAGCGGACGACGAGGCTCGAACTCGCGACCTCAACCTTGGCAAGGTTGCGCTCTACCAACTGAGCTACGTCCGCCTGCTCCGCGCGTTCCCGTGCGGTGCGTCCTCCACTATAGCCAACCCTCGGGGCCTTGGGCACACACCCCGGCACGGCGGGTTCCCCGCGTCGTGTCCCGGAGGGCCCGCGGTGGGGGCGCGGGACGGGTGGGGACCGGCCCGCGCGCCTCCCGGAGGGTGCCCGGGGGTTCCCGGGCGAGGCGTCAACTCCGGTCCGGCGACGCGGCGTAGAGCCCTTCGAGCCCGCACCGGCGTTCCGTCGCCGGCCCGGTTCCGGAGCGCGGGAGGGATGCGGGCCGGCGACGATCACGGCCTGCCGCCACGGGAGTTCGGGTGCCCGCCCTGTGGGCACGGTCACACCGCCGGTGCCGGCCGGGAACACGAAGAAGGCCCCGGTCGGAAATCCGACCGGGGCCTTCTCTCAAGAGCGGACGACGAGATTCGAACTCGCGACCCTCACCTTGGCAAGGTGATGCTCTACCAACTGAGCCACGTCCGCACGGCGACTACTCTACCCGATCCTCAGGACCGGTCGAGCAATCAGAGCGGGTGACAGGGATCGCACACTGCGCCTTCCTCCTGGAAGGAGGATGTTCTGCTACTGAACTACACCCGCGTGGCCCGGGAGCCCGGCCTTTCGGCCCTGCCCTCGGCGTGCTCCAGACTCTAGCGGATCAACGGGGGTGGCTGTCCAATCGCTTCTTCCGGGTGATTCCCGGGTGGCGCCCCGGCCATCCCCGGCCGCTCGGGCCGGGGCGCCGGTGGCCGGATCAGCCGGCCTCGGCGTACGCCTCGTAGAGCTTCTTGGGGATGCGGCCGCGCGGCGGCACGTCGAAGCCCCGGGAGAGCGCCCAGGCGCGCACGGCGGCCGGGTCGGGGGCGAGTGAGGTGTGCTTGAAGGCCTTGCCGAGCCTGCTGCGGCGGCGGCCCGCCTCGACGTACGGCGCGAGGGCCTCGCGGAGCTGCTCGGCGTTCCCGGCGGACAGGTCGATCTCGTACGACTTCCCGTCGAGGCCGAAAGAGACCGTTTCCGCCGCTTCACCGCCGTCGAGGTCGTCGGAGAGCGTGACCACTACGCGCTGCGCCATGGATGCCGGTCCTTTCAATGGAGAAGGCCTGGGGCCTGCGTTGGCCCCGTTGTTGTACCGAAGCCGCGGGGCCGGGGTCAATGCTTTCCCAATTACCGGCCGGATGTTTTTCGCCGGGACCGCCCGGCCAATTCCTGCGGGTCTCCCGGCGGCAATCCGGCCGAGGGATATTCCGTGACCATCCTGGAATATCTACCCGCGTAGATTTTTCGGCGGGGTACGGTGGGGACATCTCACCGCAGCACACCACCGGGAGTGACCGTGGCACGCGTCGTAGTCGACGTCATGCTCAAGCCGGAGATCCTCGACCCGCAGGGCCAGGCGGTGCAGCGCGCGCTGCCGCGGCTCGGGTTCGAGGGAATCGCCGACGTCCGCCAGGGCAAGCGTTTTGAGCTCGAACTGGAGGGTCCGGTCGACGACGCCGCCCTCACCCGTATCCGCGAGATGGCCGAGACCTTCCTCGCCAACACCGTGATCGAGGACTTCACCGTGAAGGTGGAGTCGTGACCGCACGTATCGGCGTGGTCACCTTCCCCGGGACGCTCGACGACCGGGACACCCAGCGCGCGGTCCGCGTCGCCGGCGCCGAGCCGGTGCCGCTGTGGCACCGTGACAAGGATCTCCACCAGGTGGACGCGGTCGTCCTGCCCGGCGGATTCAGTTACGGCGACTATCTCCGGGCCGGGGCGATTTCCCGCTTCTCGCCCGTGATGGAGTCGATCATCGCCGGTGCCAAGGACGGTCTTCCGGTCCTCGGTATCTGCAACGGCTTCCAGGTGCTCACCGAGACGCATCTGCTGCCGGGTGCGATGCTGCGCAACAATCACCTGCACTTCATCTGCAGGGACCAGAAGCTGCGCGTCGAGAACAACTCGACGTCCTGGACCGCCGATTACGAGCGGGACCAGGAGATCAGCATCCCGCTGAAGAACATCGACGGCCGCTACGTCGCCGACGAGCACGTCCTGGACGAGCTGGAGGCGGAGGGCCGCGTGGTGTTCCGCTACGCGGACTGGAACCCCAATGGCTCGCTCCGGGACATCGCCGGCATCACCAACGCCGCGGGCAATGTCGTCGGCCTCATGCCGCACCCCGAGCACGCCGTCGAGTCGCTGATCGGGACCGGCCGCACCGACGGCCTCGGATTCTTCACCTCGATCCTCAAGAAGCTGGTTCACGCGTCATGACACTCGATTCCGTGAAGCACGCCACCGAGACTCCGGACACCGAGCAGCCGTGGGCCGAACTCGGCCTCAAGCAGGACGAGTACGACCGCATCCGGGAGATCCTCGGCCGCCGTCCCACCGGTGCCGAGCTCGCCATGTACTCCGTCATGTGGTCCGAGCACTGCTCGTACAAGAGCAGCAAGATCCACCTGCGCCAGTTCGGCGAGAAGGCCCCCGCCAACGACGCCATGCTGGTCGGCATCGGCGAGAACGCCGGTGTCGTGGACGTCGGGCAGGGCTACGCGGTCACCTTCAAGGTCGAGTCGCACAACCACCCCTCGTACATCGAGCCCTACCAGGGGGCGGCCACCGGCGTCGGCGGCATCGTCCGCGACATCCTCGCCATGGGCGCCCGCCCGGTCGCCGTCATGGACCCGCTGCGCTTCGGCGCGCCGGACCACCCCGACACCAAGCGCGTCCTGCCGGGCGTCGTCGCGGGCGTCGGCGGCTACGGCAACTGCCTGGGCCTGCCCAACATCGGCGGCGAGGTCGTCTTCGACTCCTGCTACCAGGGCAACCCGCTGGTCAACGCCCTGTGCGTGGGCGTGATGAAGCACGAGGACATCCACCTCGCCAAGGCCTCCGGCGCCGGCAACAAGGTCATCCTCTACGGCGCCCGCACCGGTGGCGACGGCATCGGCGGCGTCTCCGTGCTCGCCTCGGAGACCTTCTCCGACACCGGCCCGGCCAAGCGCCCCGCCGTCCAGGTCGGCGACCCCTTCCAGGAGAAGCTGCTCATCGAGTGCACCCTGGAGATCTTCAAGGAGAAGCTGGTCGCCGGCATCCAGGACCTCGGCGGCGCCGGCCTGTCCTGCGCCACCTCCGAGCTTGCCTCGGCCGGCTCCGGCGGCATGCGGGTCGAGCTGGACACCGTGCCGCTGCGCGACGCGACGCTCTCGCCGGAGGAGATCCTCATGAGCGAGTCGCAGGAGCGCATGTGCGCGATCGTCGAGCCGCGGTACGTCGACCGCTTCCTGGAGATCTGCGAGAAGTGGGACGTGATCGCCACCGTCATCGGTGAGGTCACCGACGGCGACCGGCTGGAGATCTTCTGGCACGGCGAGCAGATCGTCGACGTCCCGCCGCGCACCGTCGCCCACGAGGGCCCGGTGTACGAGCGCCCCTACGCCCGCCCCGCGTGGCAGGACGCGCTCCAGGCCGACGACGCCAACAAGCTGCCGCGCCCGGGCTCCGGCGAGGAACTGCGCGCCCAGGTCCTGACGATGGTCGCGCACCCGAACCAGGCCTCCAAGGCGTGGATCACCGACCAGTACGACCGCTTCGTGCAGGGCAACACCGTGCTGGCGCAGCCGGAGGACTCCGGCATGATCCGCATCGACGAGGACACCAACCTCGGCGTCGCGGTCGCCACCGACGGCAACGGCCGCTACGCCAAGCTCGACCCGTACACCGGCGCGCAGCTGGCGCTCGCGGAGGCGTACCGCAACGTCGCCACCAGCGGCGCCAAGCCGCTGGCGGTCTCGGACTGCCTCAACTTCGGCTCGCCCGAGGACCCGGCCGCGATGTGGCAGTTCGCCGAGGCCTGCCGCGGCCTCGCCGACGGCTGCCTGGAGCTGGGCACGCCGGTCACCGGCGGCAACGTCTCGCTCTACAACCAGACCGGCGACGTCGCCATCCACCCGACGCCCGTCGTGGCCGTGCTCGGTGTGATCGACGACGTCACGCGCCGCACCCCGGTCGCCTTCAAGGACCAGGGCCAGCTGCTCTACCTGCTGGGCGACACCAAGGAGGAGCTGGGCGGCTCCGCCTGGTCCCAGGCGGTCCACGACCACCTCGGCGGACTGCCGCCGGCGGTGGACCTGGAGCGCGAGAAGCTGCTCGGCGAGATCCTCATCTCGGCCTCCCGGGACGGCATGGTCGACGCGGCCCACGACCTGTCGGACGGCGGGCTCGTGCAGGCGGTCGTCGAGTCCTGCCTGCGCGGCGGGAACGGCGCGCGGCTGGTCGTGCCGGACGGCCTCGACCCGTTCGTGTTCCTGTTCTCGGAGTCGGCGGGCCGGGCGGTCGTCTCGGTGCCGCGCAGCGAGGAGCTCCGCTTCACCGACATGTGCGGTGCGCGCGGTCTGCCCGCGACGCGGATCGGTGTCGTCGACGGCGACGCGGTCGAGCTCCAGGGCGAGTTCAGCATCGCGCTGGACGAGCTCCGCACGGCTCACGAGGGCACGATCCCGGCCCTGCTGGCCTGATCCGGGCCCGACCCGGTCGGTCCGGCCCGGTCGGTCCGGCCCGGTCGGTCCGCCCTCCGCATACGCCCCCGTGCCGCCAGGCGCGGGGGCGCTTTGCCGGGGGGCGTGACCGCGCCGCGGCGGTTGGCCCCATACTCCAGGCGTGAGCGAGCGCGATACCCCCGGCGAACTTCCCCGGTGGCGCGGCCGTGACGCCGTGCGCTGGGCGGCGTGCCGCCCCGCCGCGTGGGCCCGTCCTCGCTGGGGCGCCCTGGCACTCGCGGCGGCCGCGTCCGTGGCGGCCGCAGCGGCCCCGGAGGCCCTCGGGGCGGCGCACTACGGGCTGGCCGCCGTCCAGTTGTACTGGCTGGCCAGACTGCCCGGGCTCACCCTGCTGACCGCGCCGGTGCTCGCCGGGCTCCTGGTCTGGCGGGTGGAACCGCAGGCCGCGGTCCCCGCCGTCGCCGCGCTGCTGCTGTGCTGGGCCGGTGCCCGGCACCGTACGGGGGTCCACCGCCGGCAGCGGCTGCTCGCCGCCAACGCCGCCCTGGGCGTACGGCTTCCGCTCCCCGAGCCCCTCCCGCCGCTGCGCCGCGGCCTGGGTACCGTCGCGTCCGGCGTGCTGCTGTGCGCGGCCGCCGTCCCGCCGCAGACCCGCCTGCTCGCCCTGGCCGGCGCCGCGTTGCTCGCCGTGGGTGCGGCGGCGCGGGTGCGGGCGGGTGCCCTGCGGCGCGGCGGGCAGCCGGTGCTGCGCGTGCTGACCCGGGAGGACGAGGACGGCCGGACGTGGGTGTTCGCGGCCGACGACCACGCGGGCCGGGCGCCGCTGTTCTCCTGCCCGGTGGAACCGGAGCCCGAGCCGCCGTCCGGCTCCCGCGGCGACGCGCTGCGGCCCTCGCTGCTGTTCGGGGCACCGTACGAGGGCGCCGAACTGGTGCTGCTGTCCGCCGACTCCGTGGGCGGCACCCTCGTCGACCGGGCGGCGGGACCGGTCCGGCCCGCGTAGTCCGGCGGTACTACTGTGCGTTCCGCAACCACCGGTACGACAAGGGGTGTCAACGATGCACGAGTACAAGGTCGTCAGCTTCCGCGAGTCGCTGATAGGCGACGCCATCGACGACGACAAGCTGGAGAAGACGCTCAACAAGCACGCCGAGGACGGCTGGCAGCTCAAGGCCATCACCTCGGCCGACGTCAAGGGCCGCATCGGCCCGGGCGCCGTGCAGGGGCTGCTGCTCACCTTCGAGCGCCCGCGCCAGGCCTGACCGCCGGGGTCGGGGTGCGGGTCGGGCCCGGCGCGTAGGCTGCGGGCATGCCGCCCACCGCCCGCAAGGCCCGCACCTACGACCCCGCCAGGACCCGGGCCGCGCTCACCGCGCAGGTCGGCCACGTCCTGGCGGCCGCCCGCGGCCTGACGGGCGATCAGCTGGCGGCGCCCTCCGGGCTGCCGGGGTGGGACGTGCACGCGTTGGTGGTGCACATCGCCCGGCAGGTGGAGGCCGTCGCACGGGTCGTGACCGCGCCCGCCCCGGCCCGGGCGGACCTCGACCTCACCACGTGGGCCCGCTCCACGGCGGGCATCGCCGGCCCGCTGGACGCCGACACCCGCGAGGCCGCCGCGCAGAGCGCCGACGCCGCCGCCCGCCTCGAGGAGGCCGCCCGCGGGCTCGCCGGGGTGCTGGACGAGGCGGTGGCGCCCGGGCGCCTGGTGGCGATCACGCTCGGCGCGATGCGGTCCACGGACTTCCTGGTGACCCGGCTCGTCGAGCTGGTCGTCCACAGCGACGACCTCGCCCGGGCGACGGGTGTGCCCGTCCCGCTGGAACGGCAGGCCGTCGCCGCCGTCGTACGGCTCCTCGCGGACACCCTCGCCGTCTCCGTGCCCGGCAACTCCGTCGAGGTCCGCGTCCCGCCGTACGCCGCCGTGCAGTGCGTGCCCGGGCCCCGCCACACCCGGGGCACCCCGACCAACGTCGTCGAGACGGACCCGCTGACCTGGATCCGCCTCGCCACCGGCCGTACGTCCTGGGCCGACGCCCTCGACTCCGCCGCGGTCTCCGCGAGCGGCGAGCGCGCCGACCTGGCCCCGTACCTTCCCCTGCTGGGATGAGACGGTCCCGGCGTCCGCATAATGCGCCGGTGACCCCGACGACCGCCCCGGCCGGCACACCGGCCCGCCCCTGGCTCTCCGCCGACGCCCACCGCTGGGCCGCGCTGCGGCTCCCCGGCTGGGCGCGCCCGCTGTGGTGCGCCCCGGTGCTGGTGGCGGGGGTGATCGCGGCGATCGTCCTCGCGGCGGACGACCGGTGCACGACTGCCGCGCCCTGCGGACCGATGTGGCTGGACGCCATCGGCACCGTCGGCCTCCTCGTCCACATGCTGTGGATGTTCCTGCTGCCCGAGGCGGCGGCGCTGTCGGCGCCTGTGTTGCTGCTGTGGATGACCCGGCCGGACCTGTGGACCGGCGGCGCCGCCGAGCGCGGCGTGGACGTCGTGGTCGTGGCCGCGCTGGGCTGGAGCTGGGCCGCGGTCCTCGCGCGGCTGCAGATGCGCCGCCGCCAGCGGGCGCTGGTCCTGGAGGCGGCGGGAGGAGTCTCGCTCCCGGTGCCGGAGCGGGGTGCGCCGGTGCGGCGCGGCCTGTTCCGGATCGTCGTCGGCCTGGCGGCCCTGGTGGCCGCCGCGGTGGCCGCGGTCGTCGCGGTGTCCGGGGACCGGGCCGACGAACGGCGCGCCGCCGCCGCGGACCGTGTCGAGGCGGTCGTGGTGGCCAACGGCGAGTACGACCGTCTCGGCGTGCGCTTCGCGGACGGGACGCGCCACCGCCTGCCGGCGGTGTTCCCGGAGGACTACGAGCGCGGTGCCGTGATCCCGGTCCTCATCGACGGGGACTGGCGGCGGCCGGCCGCGGAGCCGTACGAGGACCGCACGGGCCTGCAGCTCCTGACGCTCACGGCGGGCGGCCTCGGGCTGTCCCTGCTGCTGTCGGGGGCGGTGCCGGCGTTCCGGGCCGCCTCGGTGCGCCGGGGACCCGTTCCCGTGCTCCGGGTGCTGGCGGGGCGCGAGGACTTCAGGACCGTCATCCGGCCGGTGGACGACGCCGCCGGCGCACCGGTGCTCACCTACGGCGCGGCCGGACCCGGTGCGTGGGCACGCGGCGAGGGCGTGCTGTTCGGTGTCCCGGCGGAAGGCGCCGAACTGGTGCTGTTGGCCGTCACGGACTCCGGCGGCCTCCTGGTCGGTGCCTCGGAGTCGCCGGTGCGGCCGTGGGCGCCGCCGTCGTCCGGGAGCGGGGCGCCCTCCGCCTCCCGGCACCGCCTTGAGGCGGAGGCGAGGGTCGCCGAGGCGGCCGCGGCCCTGAAGCCCGGCACGGGCCCCGTCCGTTGGGACGGCGGTGCGGCCGGCCGTACGGCCGGCGCGCTGCTGCTGGTGGGCACGGTGGCCGTCCTGGGCTCCTCCTGCGTCGGCGGCCCCTGGTGGCGCGCGGTGATGTCCGTCCTGGGCAGCCTGTGGCTGACGGAGAAGGCGCTGTCCATGACCATGTGGCGGATCACCGCCGACGCCGCCGGTCTGCGGGTCCGCCGCCACCTGCGTACCCGGCACGTGCCCTGGGCGGAGGTCACCCGGGTCGTCCGCACCGCGGACGGGGAGCTGATCGTCCGCCGCGTCGCGGGTGTGGAGGACCTCCGGGTCGGCGCGGTCGCCTTCCCCGGCTGGGAGCGGACGCGGCGCCGCCCGTCCGCCGCGACGCGCGCCGCCGCCGAGCTCACCGCCATGGTCCGCGACCCCGGGCTGCGCCCCTGAGCGGCCCCGGCCGGGACCACGACCAAGGTCACATGGCCAAGCGCCCCATGGGTTTACGCGCATAGAACGCGCTTTTGTCGGGTTCCCTCGTTCGGACGACGCCGGAACCTGCCCTAGACTCGATCCCGTGCCACGTGGTGACGGACGACTCAACCACGACCTGCTCCCCGGCGAGAAGGGCCCCCAGGACGCTTGCGGCGTCTTCGGTGTCTGGGCCCCCGGCGAAGAGGTCGCCAAACTCACCTACTTCGGGCTGTACGCCCTGCAACACCGCGGACAGGAGTCCGCGGGCATCGCAGTGAGCAACGGCTCCCAGATCCTGGTCTTCAAGGACATGGGCCTCGTGTCCCAGGTCTTCGACGAGACCTCCCTCGGCTCCCTGCAGGGCCACATCGCGGTCGGGCATGCCCGTTACTCGACCACCGGCGCCTCGGTCTGGGAGAACGCCCAGCCCACCTTCCGCGCCACGGCCAGCGGCTCCATCGCCCTCGGCCACAACGGGAACCTCGTCAACACCGTCGAGCTGGCCGAGATGGTCGCCGCGCTGCCCCAGGGCAACGGCCGGGCGACCAGGGTCGCGGCGACCAACGACACCGACCTGGTGACGGCGCTGCTCGCCGGCCAGGTGGACGAGGACGGCAAGCCGCTCTCCGTCGAGGACGCCGCCCGCAAGGTGCTGCCCGAGGTCAAGGGCGCCTTCAGCCTGGTCTTCATGGACGAGCACACGCTCTACGCCGCCCGCGACCCGCAGGGCATCCGCCCGCTGGTGCTGGGCCGCCTCGAGCGCGGCTGGGTCCTCGCGTCGGAGACCGCCGCCCTGGACATCGTGGGCGCAAGCTTCATCCGCGAGATCGAGCCCGGCGAGCTGATCGCCATCGACGAGAACGGGCTGCGCGCCTCGCGCTTCGCCGACGCCCGTCCCAAGGGCTGCGTCTTCGAGTACGTGTACCTGGCGCGCCCCGACACCGACATCGCGGGCCGCAACGTCTACCTCTCCCGGGTCGAGATGGGCCGCCGGCTGGCCAAGGAGGCCCCGGTCGACGCCGACCTGGTGATACCGACCCCCGAGTCCGGCACGCCGGCCGCGGTCGGCTACGCCGAGGAGAGCGGCATCCCGTACGGCTCGGGCCTGGTGAAGAACTCGTACGTGGGCCGGACCTTCATCCAGCCCTCGCAGACCATCCGGCAGCTGGGCATCCGCCTGAAGCTCAACCCGCTCAAGGAAGTCATCCGGGGCAAGCGCCTGGTGGTCGTGGACGACTCGATCGTCCGCGGCAACACCCAGCGCGCGCTGGTCCGGATGCTCCGGGAGGCCGGCGCCGCCGAGGTCCACATCCGGATCTCCTCGCCGCCGATCAAGTGGCCGTGCTTCTTCGGCATCGACTTCGCCACCCGCGCCGAGCTGATCGCCAACGGCCTGACGGTCGACGAGATCTGCAAGTCCCTGGACGCGGACTCGCTGTCGTTCATCTCGATCGACGCGATGGTCGAGGCGACCACGATCGCCAAGCCCAACCTCTGCCGGGCCTGCTTCGACGGCGAGTACCCGATGGAGCTGCCGGACCCCGAGCTGCTCGGCAAGCACCTTCTGGAGACCGAGCTGGCCGGCGGCCCCGACGCGGCCGACGCGCTCCGTCGCCCGTAAGCATTCGACGCAAGGACACAACACAGCCATGTCCGAGAACACCGGTGCCAGCTACGCCGCGGCGGGAGTCGACATCGAGGCGGGCGACCGCGCGGTCGAGCTGATGAAGGAATGGGTGGGCAAGGCCACCCGCCCGGAGGTCGTGGGCGGTCTCGGCGGCTTCGCCGGGCTCTTCGACGCCTCCGCCCTCAAGCGCTACGAGCGGCCGCTGCTGGCCTCCGCCACCGACGGCGTGGGCACCAAGGTCGACGTCGCCCGCCGCATGGGCGTCTACGACACGATCGGCCACGACCTCGTCGGGATGGTCGTCGACGACCTGGTCGTGTGCGGCGCCGAGCCGCTGTTCATGACCGACTACATCTGCGTCGGCAAGGTCTTCCCCGACCGCGTCGCGGCCATCGTCAAGGGCATCGCCGAGGGCTGCGTGCTCGCCGGCTGCGCCCTGGTCGGCGGCGAGACGGCGGAGCACCCGGGACTGCTCGGCGAGGACGAGTTCGACGTCGCCGGCGCCGGGACGGGCGTGGTCGAGGCCGACCGGCTGCTGGGCGCGGATCGCATCCGTAAGGGTGACGTGGTGATCGCCATGGCGTCCTCCGGTCTTCACTCCAACGGGTACTCGCTCGTCCGGCACGTGCTGTTCGACCGGGCCGGCTGGGCGCTGGACCGGGAGGTGCCGGAGTTCGGGCGCACCCTCGGCGAGGAACTGCTGGAGCCGACCCGGATCTACTCCCTGGACTGCCTGGCGCTGACCCGTACGACCGAGGTGCACGGCTTCTCGCACGTCACCGGCGGCGGCCTCGCGAACAACCTGGCGCGGGTCGTCCCGGACCACCTGCACGCCACGGTGGACCGCTCGACGTGGACGCCGGGCGCGGTGTTCGACACGGTCGGCAGGCTCGGCGGGGTGGAGCGGCTGGAGCTGGAGAAGACGCTGAACATGGGCGTCGGCATGGTCGCCGTGGTGCCCGCGGACTCCGTGGACGTGGCGCTGACGACGCTGGCCGACCGGGGCCTGGACGCCTGGGTGGCCGGCGAGGTCGTGGAGCGCGGCGAGCACACCGAGGCCGTCGCCCTGACCGGGGACTACGCGGGCTGACCGGTGCGGGACAGCACAAAGCCCGGTCCGGACGATGCCCGGACCGGGTCAGTGGTCAAGCTGCAACGGAATGTGTTGCGTCAAGCACGACGACGTTGTGATGAGGACTGGGACTCGTCGTCCTCGTCGTCGTCCTCGTCGTCGCCGTAGAGATCCACGTACCGTGCGTACGGGTCGTCTTCCAGCTCGTCGTCATCGTCGTCTTCCTGTACCTCCGGATTGACCGGCAGTGTCGACGATGCGCCCAGCTCTTCGGCCAGACGTGACAGGTCCGTACCGCCGCTGTTGTACTTCAGCTGGCGGGCGACCTTCGTCTGCTTGGCCTTGGCCCGGCCGCGCCCCATTGGCTCGACCCCCTCAACGGTGGGGCTCGACGGCCCCGAGTCTTGACACGCGTTCACGATGTGGAACGGGCCCTCGGATGAGAGACCCGGTCCGTAGGACTTCAACGGTACCTGCTTCCGAGGCCGCACGGTACGTCGCCCGCACGACGCGCGTCGGAGCAGGGGCCCGCGATGGCCCCGTCCTGGCTGGTCAGTCGCGATTTTACCTTCTTCCGCCACGGTCTGGCTGCCGGGGCGTGGTAACGGTCGGATGTCCGGCCCGCCGTCCTCGTCGCGGAGGCCCGCCGGGAGCCGCCCCGACACGCGAGGACGCGCGCACACCGTACGTCGGGGGCACCCCGCGGGTGTCCGCTTTGTGATGGAGGACACGCCCGCCGTCCGGACCCGGACGCCGGGCGTGCCGGAGGGGCCGCGGTCCTGCCGCGGCCCCGTGGGTCACGGACGCAGCCAGCTCTCCGCCGGGGTGCGCTCGGCCATGCGCTGCTCGGCCAGGCGGTCGGCGGCGGCGGCCGGCGGGATGCCGTCGGCCGCGGCGCGCTCGAAGATGGCGAGCGTGGTGTCGAAGATCTTCGTCGCCTTGGCGCGGGCCCGGTCGAAGTCGAAGCCGTGCAGCTCGTCCGCGACCTGGATGACGCCGCCCGCGTTCACGACGTAGTCGGGCGCGTACAGGATGCCGCGGTCGGCCAGGTCCTTCTCGACGCCGGGGTGGGCGAGTTGGTTGTTGGCCGCGCCGCAGACGATCGAGGCGGTGAGGGCCGGCACCGAGTCGTCGTTCAGGGCACCGCCGAGCGCACAGGGCGCGTACACGTCCAGCGGCGTCCGCACCAGGACGTCAGCGTCGGAGACGGCGGTGACCTGAGGGTGACGGGAGGTGATCCGGTCGACGGCCTCGCCGCGAACATCGGTGACCACGACCTCGGCGCCGTCCTTGAGCAGGTGCTCCACCAGGTGGTGGCCGACCTTGCCGACGCCGGCCACGCCGACCCTGCGGCCGCGCAGCGTGGGGTCGCCCCACTGGGCCTGGGCGGAGGCGCGCATGCCCTGGAAGACGCCCCAGGCGGTCAGCACGGAGGAGTCGCCGGCGCCGCCGTTCTCGGGCGAGCGGCCGGTGGTCCACTGCGGCGCGGTGCGGGAGACCACGTCCATGTCGGCCACGTAGGTGCCGACGTCGCAGGCCGTGACGTAGCGGCCGCCGAGCGAGGCGACGAAGCGGCCGTAGGCCAGCAGCAGCTCCTCGGACTTGTCCATGTCCGGGTCGCCGATGATGACGGCCTTGCCGCCGCCGAGGTCGAGGCCGGCGAGCGCGTTCTTGTACGACATGCCGCGGGCGAGGTTGAGCGCGTCCTCGACGGCCGCCTCGTCGGAGGGGTACGCGTGGAAGCGGGTGCCGCCGAGGGCCGGGCCCAGGGCGGTGGAGTGGATCGCGATGACGGCCTTGAGGCCACTGGCGCGGTCCTGGCACAAGACGACCTGCTCGTGACCGCCCTGCTCCGATCGGAACAGCGTGGAGACGATGCCGGGTGTCTGACGTACGTCGGTCACTGTGGTGACTCCCGAATGTCCAGAGGTCGCCCTCCGGGTGGGTGGGGGAGGGCCGGTCGGCAGAAGACTAGAACCACCCGGCCCTGAACATCTTCCCAGTGTCGTGGATCACTCCCCGTGCCGGAAACGACGTGGGACGATGCCATGGCGGAAGCCGTCACGAGGGAGCGGGTGTGGGCTTGTCATCGGTGCTGGTCCCCTACGCGGCGTATCTGCGGGTGTACGAGCCGCTGGCGGCCTTCCCGGAGCCCGACCGCGGCTACTGGTACCGGTACGCCGCCCAGGGCCCGCAGCGGACCGCACAGGACGAGCTGCGGCAGTCGCTGGCCGGTCTGCTCTCCGTCCCGCCGCTGGCCGTTCCGGTCCGCGAGAGCGGTGAGGCCTTCGTCGCCGTCGTGGACGGCGTGACCCACGTCTGCCCCTGGCGCACCCGGTTGCGCGGCTGGCTGGCCCTGTCCGAACTGGTCGAGGAGTACCCGGCCCCCGTGGTGGACGCGGTGCTGCCGAGGGTCGCGCTCGAGCAGGCGGAGGCCGACTTCGCGGCGTGGCGGGCGGAGAAGCCCGAGAACGCCGACGCCCGGCCCTGGATCCGCGGGGCGACGTGGCACGTCCCGGTGCGCTGGTTCGTGCTGTTCGACGACTCCGAGCGGGAGTACGAACCCGCGGGCGCGGGCGAGTCCAAGGGGCCGGTGATGCGCTACCGGACACCCATGGTGCAGGCCCGCCGGCGGACGGCCCGGGCGCTGCGGGTCCTCAAGGATTCACTCGAAGAGGGGCCTCTGATCGACGGCTTGGTGGACGTGGGGCGTTGGCTCGAGGAGTTCCACCCGCGTTCCCTGGTCGAACTCGACTACGGGGGGCTGGTGCACGCCATCGCGCCGGACTCCCTCGCGGGGGACCGTTCGGCCGCCGACGTGGCGGAGGCGCTGGCTGCGCTGCGGGACGATGACGGCACCCGGGCCGGTGAGGCGTACGAGCGGCTCACCGACCGCTGGAGGGCCGTCAGGGAGCTCCTGTACGCGAGTTGAGGGCCCGTCGGGAACCGGGGGCCGCGGGGGAGGGACTTTGGTCCTGAGTCCGGCCGACCGGTACCTTTGGCCTAAGGGTGACCTAAAGCACGTTTAGGGGTCTTGCCCTCATCCCCACCCCCCATGACAATATGGGACATCGGGTCCGGAAGGACCTCTTTCCACTCGCTCTGGGTGGAATGTCCGGGATTGCATCCCCTTGAGGTGGGGCTGTGGCTCGTGGGTTGGCTGTGACTGATCGTCACCCAGGTGTGACTGTCCGTTATGGCCCGGTCCATCGGCTTCCGTCGAGCTTAGACACCTCAGAGGGCAAATCCATCGGTTTGGCCGACACGGCTGGACAGATGGTGTAGTTGTAGTGCCAAGGACAAGCCGTTCGTCCTATTACCGACTCGGCCCGCGTCCGCCATTTCGGGCAACGCGGGTCAAGGTGCAGAATTTAGAGGAAAGAACCGTGTTGGTTCGGTTCTCTCGAGGAGGCCGCTCATGACCGCTCGCACCCCTGATGCCGAGCCGCTGCTGACCCCCGCTGAGGTCGCCACGATGTTCCGCGTGGACCCGAAGACGGTCACGCGCTGGGCCAAGGCTGGCAAGCTCACGTCCATCCGCACGCTCGGCGGGCACCGCCGCTACCGCGAGGCGGAGGTCCGTGCACTGCTCGCGGGCATTCCGCAGCAGCGCAGCGAGGCCTGACCTGAACAAACGGACGCCCGCGCGGGGCCCCCAACCCGCCACGGCGTCCGCTCCGAAGGGTCCCTGCCCCCATCAGGGAAGCCCGTAGGAACGTCGATCGCACCGGAGTCCGCCGGCTCCGGTGCGATCTTTTTTGTGCGTGTGATGTGTCCGTGTTGTGAGGACTGGGTCCTCTGTCGTGAGTGCAATTGCACATATTAAATTGACGGTCCCACAGGAGGCCCCAAGTTCCCCCAGACGGGGAACTTTTCACGTGACTCCCGTCACATGCCGGAGTCCTGTTCCTCCCCCGGTTCGTGCGGTAGTGGGACGGCCGCGCGCCGTAGCGCCAGCCGCATCAGCCGGTGGCACACCGGGCAGTGCCGGGTGAGGTGCCGTCGCCCGCCCCCTGCCGCGGCCGCCAGGTGCGCGCGCAGCAGCGCCCGCGTCACGTCCCGGGGTGCCGGGCCCGGGTCCCTGGGCGTCGCGCTCATGTGCCAGGCGTACCACGCGGGAACGGACGGGACCAGGGGACCCGTCCCCTCCACAACCGCTACCGGCCACCGCGGCCGCTCCGCGCGCACAGCAAGAAGGCCCGCGTCCTTCGCTGGACGCGGGCCTTGCCTTCTACTGCGGTCCTGACGGGATTTGAACCCGCGGCCTCCACCTTGACAGGGTGGCGAGCACTCCAAACTGCTCCACAGGACCAGGTTTCGCGGCCGTCGTTCCTTGGCCGCGAGGAAGACTGTACAGCAGGTCAGAGGGTGATTGCGAACCCGATCAGCCCCAGGCTTCGTCGAGGGCCTTGAAGATGCGTTTGTCCGAGACCGGGAACGCCGTCCCGAGGGCGTGCGCGAAGTAGCTGACCCGCAGTTCCTCGATCATCCACCGGATGTCCCGCACCCGTTCGGGGACGGGCCGCCCGGCCGGCCGGGCGGCCAGCAGCTCGGCGTACTCGGTCTGGATCTCCCGGACCTTCTCCATGCGCGTGGTGTCCCGCTGCACGCCCGTGGGCATCTGCTGCAGCCGCCGGTCGACGGCCACCAGGTAGCGGAGCAGGTCCGGCAGCCGGCGCACCCCCGCGGCGGTCACGAAACCGGGCCCCACGAGGGCTCCCAGCTGCTCCTTGACGTCCGCCAGGTTGGCCACCAGGGCGAGGCTCTGGGTGGCCTTCAGACGGCGCTCACAGGCCTGCCAGGCGGCCAGCACCTGACGCACCTGCGCGACGGTCCTGACGGTCAGCTCGACGAGGTCGGCGCGCACCGAGTCGTACAGCTTCCGGAAGGACTCCTCGTCCCAGGCGGGGCCGCCGTGCTCGGCCATGAGCCGGTCGGCGGCCGCGGTGACGCAGTCGTCGAACAGGGCGTTCACCGAGCCGTGCGGGCTGCGCGACAGCGCGAGCTTGTCCTGGTTGGACAGCCGGTCCGCGGCGAACTTCGCAGGGTTGGTGGGGACGTTCAGCAGGATCAGCCGGCGGGTGCCGCGCCACATCGCCGCGGTCTGCTCGGCCTCGGTGTCGAAGAGCTGCACGCCCACGCTCTCGCCCTCGTCGACCAGCGCCGGGTACGCCTTGACCGGCTGCCCGGACCGCCGGGTCTCGAAGGTGCGCGGCAGGGCGCCCACCGTCCACCGCGTCAGCCCCGTGCGCCGCTCGATGCCGATGGCGCCGGCGTCGTCGAAGGCCTTGCTGATCGCGGCCTTGGTCTTCGGCCGCAGCTGCAGCCTCAGCGCCTCCAGGTCCTTGTCCTCGGCCAGCTTGCGACGGCGCTCGTCGGTCACCCGGAAGGTGATCTTCAGATGCTCCGGGACCTTGGCGAGGTCGAAGTCCTCGGCGGTGACGGGCACGCCCACCATCCGCTGGAGTTCCCGCGCCAGCGTCTCGGGCAGCGGGTCCTGCACCGGGACGACGCGGTCGAGGAAGGCCTTCGCATAGTTCGGCGCCGGTACGTAGTGGCGGCGGATCGCCTTGGGCAGCGAGCGGATCAGCTCGGTGACGACGTCCTCGCGCAGGCCCGGGATCTGCCAGTCGAAGCCGTCCGGGGTCACCTGGTTGAGCACCTGCAGCGGGATGTGGACGGTCACGCCGTCGGCGTCCGCGCCCGGTTCGAACTGGTACGTCACGCGGAACTTGAGCTTCCCCTGGCGCCAGGAGTCGGGGTAGTCGTCCTTGGTGACGGCCTCGGCGTTCTCGTTGATCAGCATGGAGTGCTCGAAGTTGAGCAGCTCCGGCTGCTCCTTGCGCTGCTGCTTCCACCACGAGTCGAAGTGCGCGCCGGAGACGACGTGTTCGGGGACCAGGCGGTCGTAGAAGTCGAAGAGCGTCTCGTCGTCGACGAGGATGTCGCGGCGCCGCGCCCGGTGCTCCAGCTCCTCGACCTCCGCGAGGAGCTTGCGGTTGTCGTGGAAGAACTGGTGGTGGGTGCGCCAGTCGCCCTCGACGAGTGCGTTGCGGATGAACAGCTCGCGGCTGGTCTCCGGGTCGATCTTCCCGTAGTTGACCTTGCGGTCGGCCACGATCGGCACGCCGTACAGCGTCACCTTCTCCAGCGCGATGACCGCGGCCTGGTCCTTCTCCCAGTGCGGTTCGCTGTAGGACCGTTTCACCAGGTGCTGGGCGAGCGGTTCGATCCACTCCGGCTCGATGCGGGCGTTGACCCGCGCCCACAGCCGGGAGGTCTCCACCAGCTCGGCCGACATGATCCACCGCGGCGGCTTCTTGAAGAGCGAGGAACCGGGGAAGACCGCGAACTTGGCGCTGCGGGCGCCCAGGTACTCGTTCTTGCTGTCGGTGTCCTTCAGGCCGACGTGCGAGAGCAGGCCCGCCAGCAGCGACTGGTGCACGTGCTGGAGGTTGACCTCGTGGTCGCCCTCGGAGAGGTGGATGCCCATCGTCTTGGCGACCGTGCGCAGCTGGCTGTAGATGTCCTGCCACTCGCGGATGCGCAGGTAGTTGAGGTACTCGGTGCGGCACATCCGGCGGAAGGCGGAGGAGGACAGCGCCTTCTGCTGGTCGCGCACGTACCGCCAGAGGTTGAGCAGTGCCATGAAGTCGCTGGTCTCGTCCGCGAAGCGGCGGTGCTTCTCGTCGGCCTGCTGCTGCTTGTCCTGGGGGCGTTCGCGCGGGTCCTGGATCGACAGGGCGGCCGCGATGACCATCACCTCGCGGACCACGCCGTTGCGCTCCGCCTCCAGCACCATGCGGGCCAGCCGCGGGTCCACCGGCAGCTGGGAGAGCTTGCGGCCGGTCTGCGTGAGCTTCTGCCCGTCGAGCGCGCCGAGCTCCTGCAGCAGCTGGACGCCGTCCTTGACGTTCCGGGCGTCCGGCGGGTCGATGAAGGGGAAGCGCGAGACGTCGCCGAGGCCGGCCGCGGTCATCTGCAGGATGACGGAGGCCAGGTTGGTGCGGAGGATCTCGGCGTCGGTGAACTCCGGACGCGTCAGGAAGTCGTCCTCGGAGTACAGCCGGACGCAGATGCCGTCCGCGACACGGCCGCAGCGGCCCTTGCGCTGGTTGGCGCTGGCCTGGCTGATCGGCTCGATGGGCAGCCGCTGCACCTTGGTGCGGTGGCTGTAGCGGGAGATGCGGGCGAAGCCCGTGTCGATCACGTACCGGATGCCGGGGACGGTGAGCGAGGTCTCCGCGACGTTGGTGGCCAGCACGATGCGGCGGCCCGTGCCGCGCTGGAACACCTTGTGCTGCTCGGCGGAGGACAGCCGCGCGTACAGCGGCAGGACCTCGGTCAGGCGCAGCTGCCTCTTGTTCAGGGCGTCTGCGGTGTCGCGGATCTCCCGCTCGCCGGAGAGGAAGACCAGGATGTCGCCGGGGCCCTCGGCCTGGAGCTCGTCGACCGCGTCGCAGATCGCGGTGATCTGGTCGCGGTCGTCGTCGTCGGCCTCCTCCGCGAGCAGCGGCCGGTAGCGCACCTCGACCGGGTACGTACGCCCGCTGACCTCGACGATCGGGGCGTCGCCGAAGTGCCGGGAGAAGCGCTCCGGGTCGATCGTCGCGGAGGTGATCACGACCTTGAGGTCGGGGCGGCGGGGCAGCAGCTGGGCGAGGTAGCCCAGGATGAAGTCGATGTTGAGGCTGCGCTCGTGGGCCTCGTCGATGATGATCGTGTCGTACTGGCGCAGTTCCCGGTCGGTCTGGATCTCGGCCAGCATGATGCCGTCCGTCATCAGCTTGACCAGCGTGCCGTCGCCCACCTGGTCGGTGAACCGGACCTTCCAGCCGACAGCCCCGCCCAGCGGGGTGTGCAACTCCTCCGCCACGCGCTCGGCCACCGTGCGGGCGGCGATCCGGCGCGGCTGGGTGTGGCCGATCAGGCCGCGGACGCCGCGGCCCAGCTCCAGGCAGATCTTGGGGATCTGCGTCGTCTTCCCGGAGCCGGTCTCACCGGCGACGATCACGACCTGGTGGTCGCGGATCGCCTCCAGGATGTCGTCCTTCTTCCGGCTGACCGGCAGCTGCTCGGGGTAGCTGATCCGGGGTATGGCCGTGCGCCGCGCCTCGACCTTCAGCGCGGCCTGGTCGATCTCCGCCCCGATCTCGGTCAGCACGGCCGAGCGGGCCTCGGGCTTGCGGATGCGGCGTGCGCCGTCCAGGCGACGGCCGAGGCGGTGCGCGTCGCGCAGGGTGAGCTCGGCCAGCCGGGCGCCGAGCTCACCGAATGCGGGGGAGGGGGGCTGCGTAGACATACGCGTTCCAGCATCGCATCCGCCGCGCCCCATGGGCGAACGCATTACGCCGGGTGTTCCGCCGTCCTGCGGGGCCCGGGCCGGGCCGTGGTGCGGGGCCTGCTGCGGGCGGGACGGTGGCGTTCGTCACGGCGCCGGCGCCGCGGTGCGACTGGGCGCCGGACGGCGTCAGTTGCCGCCGGCCATAGGGAGGGGCGACGGGGGTGGCCGGCCGGGAGGAACGCGATCCTCACCGGCAACGCGAAACCCCCGCCGAGGATCTCGACGGGGGTTGCTGGTGGCTGGGGCCGGGGTCGAACCGGCGACCTATCGCTTTTCAGGCGATCGCTCGTACCAACTGAGCTACCCAGCCAGCGCGGTCCTGACGGGATTTGAACCCGCGGCCTCCACCTTGACAGGGTGGCGAGCACTCCAAACTGCTCCACAGGACCTTGCGTTGCGCTCTGCGCGAGAGACAGTCTCCCACACGTTTGTGCGTGCTCCCAACGGGATTCCGCCGCGCTGTGCGAGGGACGGATCGCCGGGAACGGGGCTTCCGGTCGGTGATTCTCGGTGACCGGTCGGACACGCACTGGCGGGCCGATCTCGCTGGACCAGCGTATCAGACCCCGGGTGCCGCCACGCACGTGTGACCTGCGGGGCAGCGAGGACGGGACGCCGGCCCGGTCGTGCTGCCCCGGCCCGGAAAACACAGAAGGCAGCGCCGCCGGTGAACCGGCCGCACTGCCAACGCGCATCGTCTGCGGGACGACGCAGACGTATGTGCCCCCAACGGGATTCGAACCCGTGCTACCGCCTTGAAAGGGCGGCGTCCTGGGCCACTAGACGATGAGGGCTGGGTGGCCCGCCGGGCGGATCTTCGGCACCGTCGGGACGCGTCAGCAGCATATGGGATGCGGCGGAGGATCGCCAAAACGGTTTACGGGCTGCTCGTCGCCGTGCCGGAGGGACTGCCGGAGGGTGTTCCGGACGGCGTTCCGACGGGGGAGAGGGAGGGGGCCGGGGCGCGGCCCGGCTCCACCTCCTCCGGGAGGTGGCGGGAGACCTCGGCGGTGGACAGGCCGAGCCCGCCGAGGGTGATCTCGTCCCAGGCCTGCAGTGCGTGGGTGTCCTGGTCCAGGTAGAGGACGGAGGCCTCCACCTTCTGGGGGGTGTCGCCCTCGACGGCGCGCAGCCCGCCGCCGCCGGTCGTGCCCTGCACCATCAGCCGGCTGCCCTCCTCGAGCACGTCGACGGCCCGGGTGTGGGTGTGCCCGGCGAGGATCAGCGGGACCAGGCCGTCGGTCTGGGCGGCGGCGATCGGGTTGTGGGCGATCGCGATGTCGACCTTGGAACCCGTGGTGTTCTGCGCGCGGACGGCGTCGGCCAGCTTCTGCCCGGCCAGCCGTTCCGAGGGGTCGCCGGCCGCCTCGACCGAGCGGTCAGGGGTGAACTGCGGGTCGCCGATGCCGGCGATGCGCAGCCCCTTGACCACCACCGACCGGCCGTCGTCGACGACGTGGGCGTTGGCGCGCTCCGCGACCGCGCGCTGGCTGTCCATGGAGTCGTGGTTCCCGCGGACGAAGACGTAGGGCGCGCCGAGGTCGGGGATGGCGGAGGTGAAGCCGTTCTCGGCGGTGGTGCCGTGGTCCATCAGGTCGCCGGTGTCGACGATCACGTCGATCTTGTACTCGGCGACGACGGACTCGATGATCTGCCAGGCCACCGGGTTGAGGTGGATGTCCGAGACGTGCAGCACCCGCAGCGTGGTCGGGTCCGGGTTGTAGGCGGGCAGCGTGGACGTCGCGTCGTACAGCCGGGTCATGTTCGTCACCAGGCGGGCGAGTTCCTGCTGGTAGATGTCGAAGTCGCTGACGATGCTGCGCGCGTTGCCCACGACCGAGGGGGCGCTGCTCAGCAGGCCGGAGAAGCGGGGTTCCAGGACGCTGCGCGGGTTCCAGGTGCCGTACGCGGTGCCCGCGCAGGCCACCAGCACCGCGAGGGACAGCCCGCCGGCGGCGAGGGCGCGGCGCGGCCTGCGGTAGACGGCGAGGCCGAGGGCGGTGGCGCCGGTCAGCGCGGCCACCGAGGAGCGCAGCGCGAGTTCGGCCGTGCTGTGCCGCACGTCGGCGGTGACCTCGCTCTGCAGTCCGCTGATCCGCTCCGGGTGCCGTACGAGGGTCCGGGCCCGGTCGGGGTCGAGGGTGTCGACGTCCACGACCAGGCGCAGCGGGCCGTCGTGGCTGTCCAGCCGCAGGGCGCCCAGCGGGGAGACGTTGACCTGGGTGTCCCCGGTCCAGGACGGGTGCAGCGACATCCGGGTGTTCATCGGGCCGACCGGTTCCTCGATGCTGCCCAGCACCACCAGGCCGAGCCAGCCGCCCACCAGCGTCACCGCCAGCAGCCCGAGCGCGCCCAGGTACGGCCGGGCGGGAGGGACGGCGAGCGAGGGGGCGGGCGGTACGGCCGTGCGGCGGCGGCGCCACAGGTCACGGATACGGGGCACACGAGATCGAACGCGGACCATTGCCGACGTATGCCCCGGGCCGTCGCGAGACATGCGCCGCCGGGGCGGAGTCCCCCGCCCGCCCGGCGGGGTGACCGCTGATCAGCCCCAGCCGAGTTCGTGCAGGCGCTCGTCCTCGATGCCGAAGTGGTGCGCCACCTCGTGGACGACGGTCGTGGCAACCTCCTCCACGATCTCCTCCTTCGTGGCGCACATGCGCAGGGTCGGGCCGCGGTAGATCGTGATCCGGTCGGGCAGGACGCCGGCGTACCACTCCCCGCGCTCGGTCAGCGGCGTCCCCTCGTACAGGCCCAGCAGTTCCGGATCGGCGGGGTCGGGTTCGTCCTCGACGAACACCGCCACGTTGTCCATGACGCGGGCCAGCTCCGGCGGGATCCGGTCCAGCGCGTCGCTGACCAGTTCCTCGAACGCTTCGCGTGACATCTCCAGCACACCGCCATTGTCCGCGACGGACGGCCGTTCGGGCAGCGTCCGACGCGGATCGCCTCGCCGGATCGTGCTGCCGGACCGCGCCGCCGGAGCCCGCCAAGGGCGCGCCGGGCGGGAGCCGTTCGGCGGCCCGTGCCGGGGCGGGCCGTGCGCGGTGCGGCCGGGCTCGCGCCCGTACGGGCGTGTCCCCGAGGGCCGCGGGCCCGTTGGGCAGCGCGGAACCCGGTCCCGCGACGACCACCCGCCGGACCCACCGCACCGCCGGACCCATCCGTCCCGCCAGATCCACCAGAGGTGCTCCCGTGACCCCTGCCACCGCCCGTGCGCGTACGGCGGCCGTGCTGCTCCTGCCCGTGCTCGCCCTGGGCTCCGTGACCGGCTGCGTCAGCGTGGGCGGCGCGGGCGGCGACGCCCAGCCGAAGGGCGCCTCCTCCGGCGTCGCCGGGGAGGCCGGCGGGACCGGGGACAGCTGGCAGGACGGCGGGATGGTGCTGCCCGGCGGCGGCCCGGGCGGGGTGGAGGGCCGGCCCGGGGCGCTCGCGCCGGGTCCCGGTTCGCCCTCGGTGTCGGCACAGGAGTCGGTGCCGGGGCCGACCCAGGGCCCGGGCCGCTCCCACAGCGCGAAGCCCTCGGGGCGTCCTTCGTCCTCGGGGCGGCCCTCGCAGTCAGCGCCGCCGTCGGACCGGCCGTCGGCGACGTCCTCGCCCGGCGACAGCTCCCCGCCGCCGTCCGGGGACGGCTCGCCCCAGCCGTCGCCGTCCAGCGCGCCCTCGGTGAACGGTGCCGCGGGGGGAGCGGGAGGGAGGGGAGCATGAGGGACCCGGGGGACCGAATTGGCCAAAGCGGTCTCGTATGCGTATGCTGGTAGATCGTTTGATCCCACTGCCCGGCGCCGAACCGAAGCGCGCCGCGTTGGCGCGTTCCTTTTCTCCTGTGGCTGACCGCATCGAGGCGGTTGTAAGCAACCTCCGGAGCTGGCGCGTGCCGAAATCTCCGAGAGGTTTTAGCTTCAGCATGTCTATTGACACTGCCGACCGTTCCGCCATGCCCATCGACACCGACGGCGCCGACGAGGCCGTCACCGAGGAGCGCACCGCTCCCGAGCCCCCCAGCGTGACCTTCGGCGACCTGGGTCTGCCCGAGGGCATCGTCCGCAAGCTGGCGCAGAACGGGGTCACCACCCCCTTCCCGATCCAGGCGGCGACGATCCCCGACGCCCTGGCCGGCAGCGACATCCTCGGCCGCGGCCGCACCGGCTCCGGCAAGACCCTCTCCTTCGGTCTGCCGCTGCTCACCTCCCTGGCCGAAGGCCACACCGAGCGGAAGCGCCCGCGCGGCGTGATCCTCACCCCGACCCGCGAGCTGGCGATGCAGGTCGCGGACGCGCTGCAGCCGTACGGCGACGTGCTCGGCCTGAAGATGAAGGTCGTCTGCGGCGGCACCTCCATGCAGAACCAGATCTACGCCCTTGAGCGCGGCGTCGACATCCTCGTCGCCACCCCGGGCCGGCTGCGCGACCTGATCGAGCGCGGCGCCTGCTCGCTGGACCAGGTGCGGATCGCCGTCCTCGACGAGGCCGACCAGATGGCCGACATGGGCTTCCTGCCCGAGGTCACCGAGATCCTCGACCTGATCCCGCAGGGCGGCCAGCGGCTGCTGTTCTCCGCCACGCTGGAGAACGAGATCGACACCCTGGTCAAGCGGTACCTGAAGGACCCGATCACGCACGAGGTCGACCCCTCGGCGGGCGCGGTCACCACGATGACCCACCACGTCCTGGTCGTGAAGCCCAAGGACAAGGCCCCGGTCACCGCCGCCATCGCCGCCCGCAAGGGCCGCACCATCATCTTCGTCCGCACCCAGATGGGTGCCGACCGCGTCGCCGAGCAGCTGCGCGACGCGGGCGTCAAGGCCGACGCCCTGCACGGCGGCATGACCCAGGGCGCCCGCACCCGGACGCTGGCGGACTTCAAGGACGGTTACGTCAACGTCCTCGTCGCCACCGACGTCGCGGCGCGCGGCATCCACGTGGACGGCATCGACCTGGTCCTCAACGTGGACCCGGCCGGCGACCACAAGGACTACCTGCACCGTTCGGGCCGTACCGCCCGCGCCGGCCAGTCCGGCACGGTCGTCTCGCTCGCCCTGCCGCACCAGCGCAAGCAGATCTTCCGGCTGATGGAGGACGCGGGCGTCGACGCCTCGCGCCACGTCGTCGGCGGGGCCGGCGCGTTCGACGAGGACGTCGCCAAGATCACCGGCGCCCGGTCGCTGACCGAGGTGCAGGCGGACGCGGCCGGCAACGCCGCCCAGCAGGCCGAGCGCGAGGTCGCCGACCTCACCAAGTCCCTGGAGCGCGCGCAGCGCCGGGCCGCCGAGCTGCGCGAGGAGGCCGACCGCCTCACCGCGCGTGCCGCCCGTGAGCGCGGCGAGGACCCGGAGGCCGCCGTGGCCGCCGCCCAGGCCGAGGCCGCCGAGGCGGTCGCCGCCGCGGCGACCGTGCCCGCGCCGGCCGCGGAGGCGTCCGCGCCGGAGCAGCGCACCTTCCAGCGCCGCGACGACCGGGGCAACTACGAGCGCCGCCGTGACGACCGCCCGTCCTTCCGGGACCGTGGTGAGCGCGGCGACCGCGGGTACGAGCGCCGTGACGAGCGTCCGTCGTTCAACCGGGACCGCCGTGACGAGCGCCCCTCCTTCAACCGGGACCGCCGTGACGACCGCCCGTCGTACAACCGCGACCGCCGCGACGACCGCCCGTCGTTCAACCGGGACCGCCGTGACGAGCGCCCCTCGTTCAACCGCGACCGTGACCGTGACCGCGGCTTCGACCGTCGTGACGACCGCCCGGCGCGTTCCTACGACCGCCGCGACGACCGCCCGGCGCGCCCCCACGAGTCCCGCGACCGTCACTTCGGTGGCGACCGCCCCGTCAACCGGGACCGCCGCGACGACCGCCCGGCGTTCAACCGTGACCGCGACGCCAACGACCGCCGCCCGTACGGCCGTCGTGACGACCACCGCCCCAGCGGCGGCGGCTTCGACCGCCGCACGGACAAGCCGCGCTGGAAGCGCAACGGCTGACGCCCGCTGAACGACTGAACGACCCGGAGCCCGGCAGCACTTCGCTGCCGGGCTCCGGTCGTTCCACAGCCCGCCGCACGCCGGGCCGGGGGTGTCCGTTCCGGCCAACGGGTTCCCTGTGACCCCGGTCACGGGAGTTTCCGTCCACTTCCGGACAGGACGTGACGCATGCCGTGCCCTCCGCGAGGGAATCGCTGGGGGCATGACAATTCCAAAAGAACCGGGTGAGGCCGCGGGGCCCCCGGGCGCGGTCTCCGACGAGGAACGCCTCCGCCAGCTCGGCTACACCCAGGTGCTGGCCCGCCGGATGTCCGCGTTCTCCAACTTCGCGGTCTCCTTCACCATCATCTCGGTCCTCTCCGGCTGCCTGACCCTCTACGCGTTCGGCATGAACACCGGCGGCCCCGCCGTGATCACCTGGGGGTGGCTGGCCGTCGGCCTCATGACGCTGGTCGTCGGTCTGGCGATGGCCGAGATCTGCTCCTCGTACCCCACCTCCGCCGGTCTGTACTACTGGGCCCACCGGCTCGCCCCGCCGCGCAGTGCCGCCGCGTGGGCGTGGTTCGCGGGCTGGTTCAACGTGCTCGGCCAGGTCGCCGTCACCGCCGGCATCGACTTCGGCGCCGCCAGCTTCCTCAACGCCTACCTGGACCTGCAGTTCGGCTTCAGCAGCACCCCGGGCCACACGATCGTGCTCTTCGCGGCGATCCTGGTGCTGCACGGACTGCTCAACACCTTCGGCGTCCGGATCGTCGCGCTCCTCAACGACATCAGCGTCTGGTGGCACGTGCTCGGCGTCGGCCTGATCGTCGGTGCGCTCGCGTTCGTGCCGGACCGGCACCAGTCGACGTCGTTCGTCTTCACCCACTTCGTCAACAACACCGGCTGGGGCAGCAGCTTCTACGTGGTCCTGCTCGGCCTGCTGATGGCGCAGTACACCTTCACCGGCTACGACGCCTCCGCGCACATGACCGAGGAGACCCACGACGCCGCCACCGCCGGGCCGCGCGGCATCGTCCGCTCCATCTGGATCTCCTGGATCGCCGGCTTCGTGCTGCTCCTCGGCTTCACGTACGCGATCCGCTCCTACGACCAGGTCCTCGACACGCCGACCGGCGTCCCCCCGGCGCAGATCCTCATCGACGGCCTCGGCGACGTCGGCGGCAAGCTCCTGCTGCTCGTCGTCATCGGCGCCCAGCTCTTCTGCGGGATGGCCTCCGTCACCGCCAACAGCCGCATGATCTACGCCTTCTCGCGGGACGGGGCGCTGCCCCTCTCCTCGGTCTGGCACCGCATCAACCCGCGCACCAAAACCCCCACCAACGCCGTCTGGCTGGCCGCCCTGGGCGCGCTCGTCCTCGGCCTGCCGTACCTGATCAACCTGACCGCGTACGCCGCCGTGACCTCCATCGCGGTCATCGGCCTCTACATCGCGTACGTCATCCCGACCTTCCTGCGGCTGGGCAAGGGCGACGACTTCGAGCGCGGCCCCTGGCACCTCGGCCGCTGGTCCCGCCCGATCGGGGTGGTCGCCGTGTCCTGGGTCGTCTTCATCACCGTGCTCTTCATGCTGCCCCAGGTGAGCCCGGTCACGGTCGACACGTTCAACTACGCGCCGATCGCCGTCCTGGTCGTCCTCGGCTTCGCGGCGACGTGGTGGTTCGTCTCCGCCCGCCACTGGTTCCTCCGCGACCGGGGTCCCGCCTCCGCCGAGGTTCCCGCACCCGCCCCGGCCGACACCTCCGGCTGACCGGTCCCGCCCGCCCGCCGGCGCCGGCCGCGCCGCACGGGCCGAATGCGCTCGGAGCCACGGCCGCCGTCCGGCTATGCTGCGGGGTGCGGGCCGTTAGCTCAATTGGCAGAGCAGTGGACTTTTAATCCATTGGTTGTGGGTTCGAGTCCCACACGGCCTACCCGCAGGCGGTTGGTCTCGCCACCGCTGTCCTGCGTGAATGCGGCCCCACCGGTCTCGACCGGTGGGGCCGCAGCCTCTTCTCCGACCTCTTGCGTGAGCGATGCGTGCACGGGCGTGCTGACGATCTCCGACTTCCGGGCCCGGGGGACCACCGCGGCGGCGCGCTCGGTCAACTCCTCGGTGGCCTCCTCGAAGATGGCCATATAGGTATCAACCGTCAGCGTGATCGTGGACGGGCGCAGCTTTTCCTTCGCGTCGGCCAGGTCTCCGCCGGCCGCCTTGATGAGCGCAGCCGCCCCGTGACGTAGATCACGAAGGTTGATCGGAGGCAGCCCGGCCTCCCGGACGATCCGCCGGAACGTCTCGACACCGTCTCCGGGTGCAGCCAGGACCCGTCCGGCTGGGTGAACACCTTGCCCGTGTCGTACACCGGCAGGCCCGCCTGTAGTAGCTCGTCCCGCTCGGCCAGCTGGCGCGCCCTGTGGGCCCTCAGAACCTCCGCCGTACCCCGGTCGATCCGGATGGTCACCGCACCGCCGCGACCTACGGCATCGACCTCGTCGTCACGACGTTCCTGCAGGTGTTCGTGGGCGGCCGCGTCCTGACCACGCCGTTCGACCTGGGCATGTGGCAGTCCGGCGCCATGGGTGGCGTCGCCGCGGCCCTGTCGCTCGTCAAGGGCCTGGTGGCGAAGGTCTTCGGCGACCCGAACACCGCGTCGCTGTCGGGCAAGGTCTGACCCGTGACGCCGCAAGACCCAGGCGTGTACATCAGCCCGGCGCAGATGTACCAGGAGATGAGATCGCTGCACGACACCGTGTCCCGTGTGGAGATCAAGCTCGACGGCATCCGCGACGACAACAAGGCCCTGACCGACGAACTCGCCGACCACGAAGCCCGGCTGCGACTCCGGCGAGGGCGCACGCTGGCCGCTCCCCACCATCGGCGTCCTCGCGGGTGTCGCGGGTGTTGCCACGGCCGTGTTCTCCCTCCTGCAGCACTGAGAAGCGCCCCGCTGTCCTTCGGGACGGCGGAGCGCTTTCGCGCGTTCAGGGGGCGTCTGCTGACTTTGCGGGCTTCTGTTGTTGGATGTTGACGGAGTGCGGACTGGAACACCTGGCATTAAGGGTTCCGCCACTTTCGCGACACCACGTTGTTTGATTATCCAAGCCAGGCTGGCTCCCCGATCACTCTCAAGATCAAGGGGACCTGTATGCGTAAGCGCATCCTCGCGGTTGCCGCAATGGCCCTGGCCATGCTCGGCACCACGGCCACCAGCGTTCAGACGGCCTCGGCCACCACCCAGCAGGCCGCGGCCGGGCCGATCTACTGGTCCTTTTCGGATGGATTCACCGATGATGGAATCCTCGACCGCTGTCTGACGGAGTATTCAACCGGCGTCATCCGCATGGCCGACTGCTCTGGAGGCACGGCCCAGCAGTGGTACTGGATCAACAGCGCCTGGGACAGCCCCGCCAGACTGCTCAAGAACAGGTGGACGGGCGACTGCCTGGTCGCCCCCGCGAACTATGGGGAGGACATCAAGTCCGGCTCATGCGACGACTGGACGAGCAGGCACTGGGCCATCACCAGCGAGTCCATCGTCGATTTCTATAGCTACACCAGTGGCTATGCCGTGTACTCCGGCTCTACCGACCACGTGGCGTTTCGTACTACCCCCGGCCTCTATTGGAATAAGATCCAGATGAATTAGTTCGCGTGAGGGACGACGTGGCGTAGTGGCCACGCGGTGCCCCGCTGCCCTCACGGGGTGGAGGGGCTCTTTCGTGCGTTCAGGCCGGCGGCTGGTCGGCGACGAACGTTCCGATGCCGGTCTCGCCCCGCAGCCAGCCCTCGTTGCGCAGGTGCGCGAGCGCCTTCTGGCTCGTCGACGTGGCGATGCCCAGCTCGGTCGCCAGCTCCAGCGACACCAACGCGTGCCGCCGACGCGAGGGCACCGCGCGTCCGCGCATGTACTCCCTCCAGAACTGCCGCCAGCCTCCGACGGCAAGCAACGCGGGAGGCCGACGGCTTGGGCCCCCACCGCACCTCGGCGGTGGGGGCCTCGTCATGCCTGAGTGACCGCCCGCTTAGGCCCTTCCCTTGATGTACGGCTCGAAAGCCTTGGCGAGGGTCTTGACGCGATTGGCGTAGATGGTGGGCGATTCCTTGTCGTCCTTGGTCCGGGTGCCAGCCATAGCCGTGGCCGCCGCCTGTAATGCCGCGGCGCGGATCTTCTGCTCGTCAGTCACTAGCCCTCCCCTGTCGATGGCTGCTCAGTACACACTTCCCAGGCGGGGGCGGCGGGCAACCCGCGGACATGACGAGGGCCGGCGCTCGCCACGAGCGCCGGTCCTCCGCCCCAAGGGCGGGCGCAGCTAGATCGGCGCCGTAGCCACCACTCGAACTGCAGCCCGAAGTGCGCTACCCCAAGCGTGAAGCTGGCTCCCTGATGGTCAACCAGAGTGAATCGAACCATTGCTGACATTCGGGAAGCTGCTCCGTATTCTGAGCGAAAAGTCTCGCCCCCACGCCGAGCGCGTCATAAATCCGCCCCGCTGCGCCGTCATCCAACAGCGCGTGGTCCTGCGTGACGCTGTAGTAGCCGATCAGGGACTGAGTCTTGTTCAGCACATACACCTTGACGACGGGGGTGACGGGAACCGTCTTGACCTCGACCGCCACCGACTCGACAAAGCCTCGCGCCGACAGATCGACGAGGAGGTTGCGCAGCACCTCAGTCTGTAGATGCATTAGCCGTGCAAGGCGCCGGCGCGGTCGAGGGTCGTCTCGGTTTTCGATGTTCTGAGGGATAGCCAGTGCCATATCGGGGCTAGGGATCAAGAGCCTGACGGCGATGGAACCTCAGCTGGACAGGGCCGCTTGGTGTTCCGCCCGGTGGGCGAGGCGTCGGCCGGCCCGAGGGGCGGGCGATCACGTACGTGGCGAGCGGCGGCCCTCGTCGTTCCTGCTGCCGGGTCACACGCCGCCGCTGGTCCCGACGTGGAACCTCGTCAGCGCGAACACGATGATGAGGTCGAGCACCATCACGGGAATGGCCCATGCGGGGTAGTAGGGCACGAACATGAACTGGGTGATCAGGCTGATCCCGGCCGCTGCCGCGCCCGCCCCGCGTCCCCAGCTCTTGTTCGTCAGGGCTCCTGCGGCGGCGACGACGAGCGCCACTCCGACGACGAGGTGGATCACGCCCCACGTGGTCAGGTCGAACCGGTAGGCGTACCGGGACGAGGAGAAGAACAGCGAATCCTTCGCGATGCCGCATGCGCCCATGAGGACGCTGAGCGTTCCGCTGAGCAGGAGCAGGGCCCCGGCGACCTGGGACGCCGCGTTCGGCGTCGCGCTGTTGCCCGGCCTCCCCGGACCTCGCTGTGCGTGGGGCGTCGCTGTCATGGTCGCTGCCTTCCTGTGCGGGCGCGGTCACCGGCGCACCCTGTCCGTGCTGAGGCGGCCACGCTTTTCCGTCAGCATCGCCACAACTCTTCGATGCCGCGACCGCAGCCGCTCGCCGGCGGGGCGCCCGTCACCCGTATGCCGCGCCCCCGTGCGGCATGGCAGGGCCCCCGTCCGGAGTACGTCCGGACGGGGGCCCGTGGTGTTCCGGGAGGCCCGGCGGCGGGGTCAGGCGCCGCAGAACTTCAGGCTCTTCAGGGCGTCGTTGATGGCCTTGCCCTGGGCCTCGGTGAGCTCGTTGCCGTGGTACGTGAAGCGCCGGCTCGCCTCGGCGTCCGCCTGCGGGTCGTTGCTGTTGATGGCCGCGCACTGCTGGCGGGCGGCCTCGACGGCCTTGTCGGGGTCCTTGGCGAAGTCGGGGTTGATGGCCTGCAGGGCCGCGATGAGGGCGGTCCGCTCGGCTCCCGTGGGAGCGGACGGGATGCCGCTGGCGGTCAGGGCGTCGCCCTGGTCGGTCAGGGTGTGGTCCTCGTCCGTCTGGTCGGTCTTGGCCACCGGGGACTGCGAGGACGCGGCGGTCTCGGGTGCGGTGGCGGTGGTGTCGGCCGAGGAGCCGCATCCGCTGAGGGTCAGGCCGGTGACGGCGATCAGCAGGGCGGTTGCGGCGATGTGAGTGCGCATGCCGGGATTATTACGGTTCGCCCCGCCTTATGTGGCGGAGGCGGTACGCGGCACGGGTGTGACATCCGCGCGGCCCGCCCGGATGGGTGTGCCGCCGCGCGACGTACGGCCACCGGACCCAAGTCGTCCGCCCCGGAGCGGGGATGACGGGCCGCCACCGCCGGCCGCCGCTACGCCGGGTTCGTGCCCCGCCGGCGGGCCTCGTCGGGGATGGGGAGTTCGAACCAGACGACCTTGCCCGTGCCCAGGCGGCGGGCACCCCAGTGGTCGGCGAGGAGGTCGACGACGTACAGGCCGCGCCCGTTCTCCTCCTCCGCTCCGGCCCGGCGCACCCGGGGGACCAGGGGCGAGTCGTCGCCGACCTCGCAGCGCAGCACGTCGGTGCGGAGCAGGCGCAGGGTGATGGGGCGGGAGGCGAAGCGGACGGCGTTGGTGACCACCTCGCTGACGAGCAGTTCGGTCGTCTCCAGCATCGGGTCCAGGCCCCAGCGGTGCAGGGCGCGGCGGGTCAGCCGGCGGGCCCGGCAGGCGGTCTCGGGCTGCGGGGCGAGGTACCAGTAGGCGACGCTGTGCGTGGGGAAGCCGTCGAAGCGGGCGGCGAGCAGGGCGATGTCGTCATCGCGGGAACCTCCGGGCCCGAGGTCGCCGAGCGCCTGGTCGCACAGCGCCTCCAGGGGCGGCGGGACGAGGTCGCGGCCGGGGGTCTGGACGCGGGCGAGCAGGTTCTCGACCCCGGTCCAGATGTCGTGGCCGCGGGACTCCACCAGGCCGTCGGTGTAGAGGAACAGCGTGGCCCCGGTGGGCGCGGGCATCTCCACCGTCTCGAAGTCGACCCCGCCGACGCCGATCGGCGCGCCCGCGGGCACGGGCAGCACCTCGCCCTTGCCGCCGGGGAGCAGGACGACCGGCGGCAGATGGCCGGCGTTGGCGATCAGCAACCGGTGCGAGATGGGGTCGTAGACCGCGTACAGGCAGGTGGCGATGTGCTCGATGCCCAGGCGCTGCGCCTGTTCGTCGAGGTGGTGCAGGACCTCGTCCGGCGGCAGGTCGAGCCCGGCGAGGGCCTGCACGCTGGTGCGGAGCTGGCCCATGATCGCGGCGGAGGTCATCGAGTGGCCCATCACGTCGCCGACGACGAGCGCGACGCGGCTGCCGGGCAGCGGGATGGCGTCGTACCAGTCGCCGCCCACCCGCGCGGTCTCCGAGGCGGGCAGGTAGCGGCTGGCCAGCCGCACCCCGGTGGGCTCGGGGAGGGAAGCCGGGAGCATGGTGCGCTGCAGTGCGTCGGCGACGGACGCCTCGTGGCCGTACATCAGCGCCTTGTGGGCGCCGAGCGCGGTGTGGGTCGCCAGTTGCGAGGCGACCAGCAGGTCGTCGGCGGTGAAGGGGGGCCGCTCCGGGCGGCGCAGCAGGGTGAGGGTGCCCATGAGGCGGTTGCGGCCGTGCAGCGGGGCGATGATCAGACGGCGGCCGGGCGGCAGCGTCCCGGGCGGGCCGGCCACCGGGCCGAGCAACTCCCTGACGGCGGGGGCGATGCCCGGGGCGTCGCCGAAGACCGGGCGGCCTTCCGTCAGCAGCCGGGCGAGCCGGCCGGTGGTGCTGAGCCGTACGCACTCCGACACCCCGTTCCGGCCCGGGCGGTTGACGCACCGCAGCGCGATCTGCGGCGGCTCCGGCGCCGCGGCCTCGGCGTCCGGCGACGGCAGCGGCGGGTGCGCCGGGGGCGGCCGTTCCGGGGCGCGCCGCCCAGTGGGGTGCAGGTGCAGGACCACGGCGTCCGCCGGGTCCGGGTCGCCCTGCAGCCCCTCCCCGGTCAGCAAGGGATCGTGCAGATGGACGAAGATCACGTCGGCGAAGGCGGGTACGGCCGCCGCGTCCAGCTCGCGCAGCGTCTCGTCCAGGTCCATGCCGGCGGCGATGCGCCGGGTCGCCGCGTCGAGGTAGCGGAGCCGGTCGGTCTGCGGCTGCCCGGGCGCGCGCGGCGCGTCCGCGTCGCGGGGCCAGGTGGTGTGCCGCTCGGGCGGTTCCGCCCCGCCCCCGGCCGGGCCGGGGTCCTCGCCGGGGGTGCGGTGCGGCGCCACGTCCCGGTCCCGTCCCGACTCAGCCGATCCGCCGGCAGCACAGGAAGACCTGTTCCTCCGGCGGTACGTCGCTGAAGGCCGGGGCGTAGGTGTACGAGAACTCCTTGACGATCTCGAAGCCGCCCGACTCGATGACGTGCAGCAACTCCTCCCGGAGGTAGCCGGAGACGCGGATGGTGCAGCCGAGGAACGGGATGGAGAAGTCGTCCACGTCGGCCTCCACCATCGACAGGGCGAACAACCCGCCCGGGAGCAGGAGATGGTGGATCGTGCGGAGGGCGTGCGGGATCTCGGCGCGCGGCAGCATCAGCAGGGAGAAGAAGGCCGCGACGGCGTCGAAGCGGCCGAGCGCGACCGGGCCGCCGGGGTACAGGTCGGCGACGTCCAGCTGGTGGAAGGTGGCGTCCGGGACGTACGTACGGGCGAGTTCGATCATGCCTTCGGAGAGGTCGACGCCGACGACGTCGAACGCCGCGTCGCTGAGCTGCCGGGCGGTCGGGAGTCCGGTGCCGCAGCCGAGGTCCAGCACCCGGGAGCCGGGCGGCAGGGTGTCCACGAGCCACAGTCCGGCGGAGAACTGCCCCTCCTTGTGCGGGAACGCCTCGTCGTAACGGTCACCGATGGCGTCGAAGGCCTCGGCCTGGCCGCTCCGGTCAGGCCGGCCGCACTGGTAACCGCGCCAGACGGTCCTGTCGATCACGAAGACATCCCTTTCGTGCCCCCCTCCAATTATCCCGTGGAGTCCTTCCGACGCCTCTCGATGACAGCCGTCCCTCTGGCCACGGGGAACACGGCAGTCATGCAGGGCACCAGGGTCACCCGGGGCGTCCGGGTCGTCTCTCTCCGTGCGCGGGCGGGGCCGCCGTGGCCCCCGTTACGGACGGGGCGCGTGCGCCGGGGTGTTCCGCGCCCGTATCGTGGGGCCACCGCGAGCACGCCGGCCCGGGGCCGCTCCGCCGCGCGTACGCCGCCGACGCCCACCGCACTTGCCAGGAACCGGACCTCATATGACCGCACCCTCCTTGCACAGCACCGCCGACATCGCCTCCCTCCCCGCGGAGGCGCGCGACGACCTGCGCGCCTACGCGGAGCTCGGCGGCTTCACGCTGACGACCGACACCCATGCCTGGTACGCCGCCGCGGACACCGTCGCCGGCCCCGAGGAGGCCCGCGCCGCCTCCACCGTCCTCGCGGAACTGCGCGGCCGTGACCTGCCCGCGCTGCGCGCCACCGCGCTCCGCCTGGAGGAGGCCGAGGCCCTGGGCATCGACGCCCCCCGCACGGTGGCCGAGAGCGGCCGGGCCGTGTCCCTGCTGCTGCGGGTACGGCTGACGCTGCGCACGCTGAACGCCGACGTGTACGACGTGGCCGAGGGCGAGCTGGACGAGTACGTCGCCGCCACCGCGAGCGGCGCATGGCGCCGGGACCGCGGCGTGAAGGTCACCTGGCTGCGCCGCCGGTCGCTGCGCGGACGCGTCCGCGGGCTGGCCACCGGACGGCCGCGGCGCGACGCCGTGCACACCGCCCTGGCCTCCGCGGCCGTCGAGCGCAACGACTGGGCCGCCCTCGGCGGCACCGGCCGTCCGGCCGTCCCCACCGACGCGGACTTCCTCGACGACGCTTCCCGCGCCGCCGAGGCCGCCGGCACCGGGCTCACCGAACTGGGCCGCCTCCTGCGGCCCGAGGCCGCGCTGGACACCCTCCCCTTCGCCGAGCTCGCGGAGCTCCTCGACCGCCTCGCCGCGGACGAGGGCACGCTGTACCGGCTGCCCAACCTCAAGGCCACCAGGGCCCGGCTGGAGGAGCAGGGCCTCGGCGCGGTGCTCGCGGAGCTGACGGAGCGCCGGGCGGACACGGCCGAGGTCGTCGCGCTGCTGGGCGAGGCGGAGACCCCGGAGGCCCCGGTCGCGGAGACCCCGGTCGTCCCCGAGCCGCGCACGACGGCGGAGGGGGACGCGGAGCCGGAAGCGGAGTCCGCGGTCGAGGCGGAAGCCGTCGAGCCCGAGCCGGTCGTGGAGCCGGAGGAGCCTGCGGCCGAGGCCGTTCCTGCTGAGGCGGAGGCTGTGCTGGCTGAGGTTGCCGCACCTGCTGCTGAGGCGGAGCCGGAGCCGGAGCCGGAGCCGGTTGTCGAGGCGGAGGCCCCGGTCGAGTCTGAGCCGGTCGCAGAGGCGGTTGCCGAGGAGGTTCCCGTCGCGGAGCCGGTGCAGGAACCCGCCGTTGAGGCCGAGGCTGCTCCCGCTGAGGCGGAGGCTGTGGTGGCTGAGGTTGCCGCACCTGCCGCGGAGTCCGAGCCGGTTGTCGAGGCGGAGGTCCCGGTCGAGGCCGAGGCCGTTCCCGCTGAGGCGGAGCCGGTGGCTGAGGCTGCCGCACCTGCTGCCGAGCCGGAGCCGGTTGTCGAGGCCGCGGTCGTCGAGGCCGAGTCGGTCGTGGCGCCGGAGGAGCCCTCCGCGGAGGCCCCGGTCGAGGCCGAGGAGGTTCACGTCGCGGAGCCCGTGCAGGAACCGGCCGTAGAGGCCGAGGCCGAGGCCCCGGCCGAAGCCGCTCCCGCCCAGGCCGAGCCGGTGGCGGAGGCTGACGCACCCGCCGCGGGGTCCGAGCCCGAGCCCGAGGGGCGGCCGGAGAGGCCGGCGGTCACGCCGGGGAAGGCCGTGACGGCGTACTCGGCGGAGGAACTGACCGCGCTGGTGCGGTGGATCGACGGCGACGGCGAGAAGCGGTCGGACGACGAACTGCTGCGTGCCGCGATGAAGGAGCTGGGCTTCGCCCGGCTGGGCCCGCGCATCAAGGAGGCCCTCGGCGCGGCCGTGGCCGAGGCACGCGGCTGACGGGGCCGCGCGTCAGCCGGCGCGCGGCAGGGGCTTGGCGACGACCCGCACCAGGACGGTGCGGGTCGTCGCGTTCCGGCAGGCGTCGGTGATGGTCGCGGTGAACGCGTCGGTGCCGGAGAAGTCCTCGTGCGGGGTGTAGGAGAAGAGGCCGTTGGCCTGCTGGACGAGGACGCCCCGCGCGGGTTCGGTGTGGGCGGTGACGGCCGTCCCGTTCCCGGTGACGTCCTTGAGGACGTCCCCGGTGGCGTGGCCGTGCGGGCCGGACGTGACGCGGAGCCGCCCCGGTACGAGGACCGGCCGGGCGACGACGTAGACGCGGTGCGCGGCGCGGTCGGAGACGTAGAGCCGTCCGCCGGGGGCGAGGGCGGTGCCCCACGGGCGCTTCAGGGGGGTGGCCCCGGAGGAGCGGGCGCGCGGCGGGGGGTAGAGGAGGGAGCCGTCCTCCGTGACCACGAGTCCGTGGACGTCGCCGGGGGCGAGCCGGGCGGCGCCGGGTACGGGGGTGGCCCGGCCGTCGTGGTCGATGCGCCGGACGCGGCCGTCGACGACGGCGTAGACGTCGCCGGCGCGGTCGGCGGTCAGGGCGCCGACGGTGGCGCCGGGGAAGTGGCGGACCGGGGCCTTGCCGCCGGGTGGGATCCGCCGCAGTCCGCCGGCCGGGCCGCCCGAGACGTACACGGAGCGGTCGCCGCCGACAGCCACGGCGTCGTGCCGGCCGGCCTCGGCGAGCAGCGTGGTGGTGCCGTGCCCGTCGGCGCGTACGGAGACGACTTTGCCCTCGCCGGAGACGTAGACCGTGCCGTCGCGGCCGACCGCGAGGCCGTACGGGGCGAAGTCGGTGGTCGCGAAGGTCGAGATGACGGGGGCGGCGCCGGCCTTGCCCGCCGTGACGCGGCGGACGGCGCGGTTGCCGGAGTCGGCGATGTAGAGGCGGCCCGAGCTGTCGGTGGCGAGTCCGGCCGGGTCGCGCAGGGCGGCCGTGGTGGCGGCGGCCCCGTCGCCGCCGCGGCCGGGCTTGCCGCTGCCGGCGTAGGCGACCGGGGCGCATCCGGTGACGGGGGCCGCCGGGGCGGCGGTGCCCGGGGCCGGGGTGAGCAGGACGGCGGCCGCCGCCAGCAGGGCCGCGGCGAGGGGCGGCCGGTGGCGGCGGCCGGGCCGTCCGAGGGGTGGGCGCACGTCGGGCTCCGCGGGATGAGGTGGGGCGACCGGTACTGACGGGACGTCACCAATGTGGCAACCCCGGCCCGTCCCGGCGCGCCGGGTGACCCATCGGGGGGTCGCCCGAACGGTGGCGGCCGGTTGCGGGGTGCCCCCGGGCCCGTCTCCTCCGCCGACGGCGGCCGACGCCCACGGGCCGACACGCACCCAGGCGAGATGAGGGGGCGTGGCGGGACACCCCCCGGCCGGCGGTGCCGGTGCACGGGGGGTCCGCCGCGGGCTCGCGTGTCGTGGTCACGCCAGGGCGAACTCGCAGAATTAACCTCATTGCCCTTGTCATGTGTCTTTCTACGCGCGTAACTTGAGCCGGTCCGCCGTGCGCTGCCCGTCGTCGACGGGTTGTTGGACCCGATAGGAGAAACCCTCGTGCCGATCGCCAGACCGAGCCGACACCGCAACCGCGCCGCGGCGCTCGCGCTCATATCGACCGGAATCGCCGCGTCCGTCGTCCTGACCGGGCTGCCCGCCGCCCACGCGACCCCCTCCAGCGGGGCGGTCGTCGCCGAGGTGTACGGCGGCGGCGGCAACTCCGGCGCGACGCTGACCAACGACTTCGTGGAGCTCGCGAACGCCGGTTCGGCCGCGTACGACCTGGCCGGCTACAGCGTGCAGTACCTGCCCGGTACGCCGTCCGCCGCCTCCAAGTGGCAGGCGACCGCGCTGACCGGTGCGATCGCCCCCGGCGGCCGCTACCTCGTGTCGGAGTCCGCCGGGACCGGCGGCACCACGCCGCTGCCCGCCGCCGACGCCAGTGGCTCCATCGCGATGAGCGCGACCAGCGGCACCATCGCCCTGGTCAACGGCACCACGCCGCTCACCTGCATCACCGCCGCGGACTGCGCGGCCGACCCGCGCGTGGTCGACCTCGTCGGCTTCGGCAGCGCGGTCGTGCGCGAGGGCAGCGGCCCCGTCGCCGGCGCGAGCAACACCGCCTCCGTCGCCCGCGGCGCGTCCCTGGCCGACACCGACGACAACGCCGCCGACCTCACCGCCGGCGCGCCGACCCCGGTCAACGCCGCCGGCCAGACCCCGGGCGGCGGCACCACGGACCCGGATCCCGACCCCGAGCCGACCGAGCCCGGCACCACCCGCGTCCACGACATCCAGGGCACCACCCGGGTCTCCCCGCTCAAGGGCCAGACCGTCACGCGGGTCCCCGGCATCGTCACCGGCGTGCGCACCACCGGTTCCAAGGGCTACTGGATCCAGGATCCGGAGGCCGACGCCGACGCCCGCACCAGCGAGGCCGTGTTCGTCTACACCGGCTCCGTCACGCCCACCGTCGCCGTCGGCGACAAGGTGCTGGTGACCGGCAAGGTCTCCGAGTACTACCCGAGCACCGGCAGCCAGTCGGTCACCGAGGTCACCGGCCCGACCACCACCGTGCTCTCGGCCGGCAACGCCCTGCCCGCCCCCGTCACGCTGGACGCGTCCACCGTCCCGGCCGCTTACGCGCCGGACGCCGGCGGCGGCAGCATCGAGGGCCTGGCGCTCGACCCGGCCCGCTACGCGCTGGACTTCTACGAGGCCCACGAGGGCGAGCTGGCGCGGTTCACCAAGGCCCGCGTCGTCGGCGGCACGACCGCGTTCCACGAGGTCTGGGTGACGGTGAAGCCCGCCGAGAACCCCACCCGGCGCGGCGGCACGGTCTACGGCTCGTACGCCCAGCCCAACACCGGCCGCATCAAGGTCATGTCGATCGGCGCGGGCGTCGACGTCCCGACCGCCGACGTCGGTGACGAGCTGACCGGCACCACCACCGGCCCGATCGACTACGACGGCTTCGGCGGCTACAACCTCCAGGCCACGCAGCTCGGATCGCTGGTGGACAAGGGCCTCAAGCGCGAGGTGACCCGCAGGCAGAAGGGCGGCGAGCTGGCGGTCGCCACGTACAACGTGGAGAACCTCGACCCCACCGACCCGGCCGACAAGTTCGCGCGGCTCGCCGACGGCGTCGTCACCAACCTCTCCTCGCCCGACATCGTGGCGCTGGAGGAGATCCAGGACGACAACGGCGCCACCGACGACGGCACCGTCACCGCCGGCCAAACCCTGCGGAAGTTCACGGACGCCATCGTCGCGGCCGGCGGCCCCCGCTACAGCTGGCGCTCGGTCGACCCGACGAACGACACCGACGGCGGCGAGCCCGGCGGCAACATCCGCCAGGTCTTCCTCTTCGACCCGCACCGCGTGCAGTTCACCGACCGCGCCGGCGGCGACGCCACCACCGCGGTCAAGGCGGTCAAGACCCGCAAGGGCGCCGAGCTGTCGGTCTCCCCCGGCCGGATCAACCCGGGCAGCGAGGCGTGGAACGCCAGCCGCAAGCCGCTGGTCGGCGAGTTCCGCTTCCACGGCAAGCCGGTCTTCGTCATCGCCAACCACTTCAACTCCAAGGGCGGCGACCAGCCGCTGCACAGCGTGAACCAGCAGCCGGTGCGCAGCTCCGAGACCCAGCGGAAGCTGCAGGCCACCGAGGTCAACACCTTCGTGAAGTCGCTGCTCGCGGCCGACCGCGACGCCAACGTCGTGGTCCTCGGCGACCTCAACGACTACGAGTTCTCCGGCACGGTGTCCACCCTCACCTCGGGCGGCGTGCTGAAGGACCTGCTGACGACGCTGCCGCAGTCGGAGCGCTACACCTACGTCTACGAGGGCAACTCGCAGTCGCTGGACCACATCCTGCTCAGCCCGGCGCTGCGCCGCTTCGACTACGACGTGGTGCACATCAACGCGGAGTTCGCCGACCAGGCGAGCGACCACGACCCGCAGATCGTCCGCATCAAGCCGGACGGCTGCTGAGGCACGCACCCCCGACGAGGGCGGCACCGGCGCGACGCCGGTGCCGCCCTCGCGGCGTCACCGGGGGTCGGGCTCCGGGTCGGGGAAGCCGCTGGCGGGCGTGTCGGATCCGGTCCAGGCGGCCAGCAGCTGCAGGGCCGCCTCCGAGGTGGAGCCGGGCTCGGCGGTGTGGATGCACACCAACTGGTCGCCGTCGCCGGCGAAGAGCACGTGCTCGTACGACAGGGTGAGGTCGCCGACGACGGGGTGGTGGTAGAGCTTCACCCCGTGCGACCTCTGCCGCACGTTGTGGTCGGCCCACCAGGCCCGGAACTCGGCGCTCTTGATGGTCAGCTCGCCGACCAGCTCGGTCAGCCCCGGGTCGTCCGGGTGGCGCGCCGCGTCCAGCCGCAGGGCGGCGACCGTCTCGGCGGCGTGCTTGTCCCACTCCCGGTGCAGGTCGCGGGCCGCGTCGTCGAGGAACATGAAGCGGGCGAGGTTGCGGTCGCGCAGCGGCAGCGCGTCGAAGTCGGTGAGCAGCGTGCGGGCCAGCCGGTTCGCGGCCAGTACGTCGGTGCGGCGGCCGACGACGAGGACGGGGGTGCGGTCGCCCAGCAGGTCCAGCACGCGGTAGACCTCAGGGCGCACCCGTTGCGGCCGCAGCGGCCTGCGGCGGGGCGGGGTGCGGTGCCGCGCCAGCTCGAAGAGGTGGGCGCGCTCGGCGGCGTCCAGCCGCAGGGCCCGGGCGACGGCGTCCAGCACCGCCTCCGAGACATTCAGGTGCCTGCCCTGCTCCAAACGGGTGTAGTAATCGGTGCTCACCCCGGCCAGCCGCGCCAGCTCCTCCCGCCGCAACCCCGGCACACGGCGCGGCGCACCGGTGACGGTGATGCCGGCGTCCTGCGGGCTCAGCCGGTTCCTGCGGGCCCGCAGGAAGTCCCTGAGCTCGGCGTTGTGCTCCATGTGTTCCAGTATGGGCGGCCGATCATGGGGCGGCCCGGCGCGGCCGGAGGGGCCGGCGGCGACGGGGCCGGAGGGGTCCGCGGCCGCCCGGTCGGGGGTGCCCGCGGCTACCCGGCGGGAGGGCTCTCCTCCAGGCCGTCCAGCCGTTCCAGCCGCTCCTGGAAGCGGTCCAGCAGCCGCCTGAGCCGGTCCGCCTCCGCGAGCAGTTCCTCGCGCAGCGGCTCGTCGCGCCGCGCATCCTCCCGCGGCGGCCGCCCATGCCCCGCGTCTTCGTGCCCCGGCAGCCGCGGCCCGGCGGCGCCCGGTGCGGGCGGTTCCCCGGTCACGTTCACCCAGGGGCCGGCCAGCCGCGCGAAATCCGCCGGCCGCAGCACCCACAGCCCCGCCGCGCAGCGCCGGCAGACCGCCGTCAGCCCGTGCCAGCCCGGCAGCCCGGTGCCGTCGCGCACGAAGACCCGGGCGGCCCGCCCGCAGCGGCAGGCGCCCATGCGCACGGAGCGCACCCGCTGCCGGGCGTAGCGCGTGCCGCGCTCGTACCGGGTGTACGCGCCCAGCACGCTCACCTGCAGCACCACCGCGTCCCGGCAGTCCGTCGCGCAGGTCAGGGCCTGCGCCTCGGCGGCCGTGTGCAGGCAGTAGAAGCCGCAGTCGCAGCCGCGCGCCGGGCTGCGGTGCCGCCGCCCGTAGCCGCACACGGCGTCGCCGAGGGCGCCGTACACGATCCGCCCGCCCAGCGACACGCCCCGGAAGCCCACGCGGGCGCCGTCGTGCGCCAGCAGCGGGAAGGCCAGCTTGTACCCCGTCGGGGGCACCGCCGGCCGTTCCTCGGGCAGCCGGCGGCCGAGCCTCACCGTGCCGCGGCCTCGGCGGGCCCCGCCGCGCGGACCTCGACGGTGTCCGGGGCGCGGTCCCCGGGGGCCGCCTCCTCGTCCACGAGCCGCTCCATGCCCGCGAGCTCCTCGTCCGTCTCCTCCGCGTAGCCGTTCGCCAGTGCCCTGCCCAGCTTCATGGCGGCCTCCAAGATCGGGCGAATCCCCCGTACGGGGGGTACTCGGGCATCATGCCGCACCGGGCCGCCGCCGGGGTAGGGCACGTCGGGCGCGCCCGCGCCGCCGCGAATTCCTGTCCGGTACACACAACTCCGTGCACGAGCCGTGTGAATGACGGTACGTCAGCGTAGGCTGGGAATGAGGGGAGGCGTCATGGACACGTACGTGACCATCGAGCTGGAGGGCGGCAAGGACGCGGCGGAGGACCTGAGCAGACTGGAGGTCTGGCTGCGGGCCGACGAGGAGCTGGCGCCGCTGGTCGTCCGCAGGGAGCGGCCAGCCGACGAGAGCATGGGCGTCGCCTACGACCTGATCCTGATGATCCTCCAGGAGACCCTGCAGGCCACCGCGCTCACGCTGTTCCGCGCCCTGCGCAACCACCTGCGCAACCAGCCCGGCGACTCGCTCAGTGTCACCGTCCGCGCGGGGGACGTGGAGTGCGTCCTCACCGCCAGGGACGCCCTGACACGCGGCGAGCTGGAGGCGATGGCGGCCCGCATCCGCCAGACGCTGGAGAACTAGATCCGGAGGAAGACGGCCCTGGGGAGGTCCGGCGGGCATGCCGTACGAACCGTTCGCGTCCCGGTCGCGGGCGGTCCTGATCGGGGTGTCCCAGTACGAGCACGCCCGTGACTTCTCCAACATCCCCTCCGCCAGGGCCAACGTGGCCCGGCTGCGCGCCGCGCTCGTCTCCGGCGGGCTCGGCCGGTTCATCCCGCGCACCGTGGAGACCCTCGACGAGCCGCGCACCCGCGACCGCGCGCTGCGGCTGATCGGCACCGCCGCCGCCCAGGCCCAGGACCTGCTGCTGGTCCACTTCACCGGGCACGGGTACGTCGACCTGGGCAGCGGGGAACCCGAGCTGTACCTGATGACCCGGGAGTCCACCAAGGACGGCGCCCGCCTCGACGGCATCCCGTACCGCGACCTGCTGCGGCTGCTCGCCTCCTCGCGCGCCGAGCGCGTCGTCCTCGTCCTGGACTGCTGCTACTCCGGCAACGCCGGACTGGTGCCGCTGCCCGAGCGGCCGTTCTCCCTGATCACCTCCTCGGCCGTCGGCTCGCGCATCCACAAGGGCGACGGCATCGACCCGACGCCCTTCACCGGAGCCCTGATCCGGGTGCTGACCGAGGGCACCGACCCGTACGACCCGGTCACCGTGCAGCGCCTCGGGGTCCGGCTGCACGAACTGGCCGCCGAGTACGCGGCCACCCTCGACGAGCGCGCGGACTACGACCCCTGGTTCCCGACCGAGCGCTCCAGCAACAGCGCCGGCGACACCGTCCTGTCGCAGGCCCGGCTCACCCCGCGGCCCGCCCGCGGGACCCGCTGGCTCGCGCCGCTGCGCCGGCTCGCCCAGTACGCCGGCTTCACCTGGACGTGGACGGCGGGCCCCCACCAGCCGCTCTGGCACCGGGCGGTCGGCATCGGCGCCGCCCTGGCCCTGCTCGCGGGCGGCGTCACCGGCTGGACGTGGGCGCACCGCCCGGCACCGCTGTGCCCCGCACCCCTCGAACTGCGGGTGCTCACCTCTCCGGAGACGCGCGCCGCGCTCACCTCCGTGCTGGACGCCTTCCAGGACAGCGAGGACGCCGGCCCCACCGCCTCGCTCGGCGGCCGGCCCGAAGGCTGCGGCCAGATCAACACCACCGTCTACGCGGCGCCCACCGACCGCACCATCGCCGCCTTCCGCGCCTCCGCCGCCTGGGCCGAGCCGGAACGCGCCTGCGAGGACGAGGACGCCGGGGAGTGCGCGATGCCGCTGCGGGACGTCGGACCGCACCCCGACGTGTGGATACCGGCGGCCGGCACCGCCCTCACCCAGGTCCAGGCCGAGACCCGCCGCCCCGAGAGCGTCGTCGCCCTCGGCCGGCCGGTCACCCTCGCGCACTCCCCGGCCGTCGTCGCCGCGACCACCTCGCTGGAGGGCGTCGCGCGCACCGGCAGCACCGCGCAGCAACTCGTCGACGCCGCCCACGCGCAGGACGTGGTCGTCCGCAGCGCGGAACCGCACTCCTCGGACGCCGCCCTCGACCAGCTGCTGCACCTGGCACCCGGCACCCGGATCACCACCGACGCCGTGCCCCCGGCGGACGACCGGGCCCTGGCCTGCTCGGCCCGCACCTGGCTGGTCGAGCGGCGCGGCATCCAACAGGCCCTGCTCACCGCGGAGTCCACCCTGGCCGCCCTCGTCACCCCGGCCCTGGAGTCCCATCCGCCCTGCCTGGGCGACCAGTCGGACCCCTACACCGCCTACTACCCCTCCGACGTGCCGCCCCTCGACCTCACCCTCGTACCGGTGAGCTGGGAGACCGGCCGGGCCGACCGCGCCGACCGCGCCGAGGCCGTGCACCGGCTCGCCGCATGGCTCGGCTCCCGCCCGGGGCAGCGGGCGCTGGCCGCGCAGGGCTTCCGTACGGACGTCAGCGGGACGGCCGAGGCCGGCGGCACCCCGCTGGACAGCGCGATCTTCGTCGCCGACCCGCGGGCGGGCGGCCGGCCGCCGACCCGGAAGGACATCGAGGCCGCGCTGCGGGACCACGGCGAGGCCGCGGGCACCCGCCGCGACGTCCTCTTCGCCGTCGACGTCTCCAGTTCCTCCTACTCCGGTGCCAACGTCCCCGTCGTGCGCTCCGTGCTGGCCCGCGCCTCCGGCTACCGGTACGGCATCGCCGCGGTGCCCGGCCGCACCCTCCTGCCGCTGGGACCCAACGACGCCGCCGCGAGGGACGCCGCGATCCGGGCGCTGGCACCGGTCGAGCGGGACGCCCCCGTGGCCGCCGCCCTGCGCCAGTGGTCGCGCGCCCTCGCGGACTCCCCCGGGACCCTGATCGTCCTCATCACCGACGACGAGGACAGCGCCCGCGAGGAGCCGCCCACCGTGGACGTCCCCGTGCTGGTCGTCTCGCTGGAGAGCTACGGCTGCTCGCTGCGCTTCAACAAGGCGGTGACCGAGGGGGGCGGGGCGTGCCTGGCCGCCACGCAGGACCTGCCGAACCGGGTCGCGGAGACCATCACCCGCCTCACCTCGGGAGGGTCATGACGGCCGTGAGGGTCACCGGGTCCACCGGGGTCATACGGGTCACGAGGCCCGGGGGAGCCGCGCGCTGCCGGCGCCGGCGCGCACTGGGCGTCGTGCTCCTGCTGGCCACCGCCCTCGCCGCCGCCTGCGGAGGTCTCCGCCCCACGCCGGCCCCGGGGCCCGACCGCTCCCGGCCGCTGATCGTCGCCAGCGACGCCGACCTCACCGCCGGCGGGCGACCCGGCGTCCGCCGCGCCCTGGTCGACGAGTGGAACCGGGCCAACCCGGACCGGCAGGCCCGGCTCGTCGAGCTCCCCTCGGCCTCCGACGAGCAGCGCAGCGAACTGATCGGCGCCTTCCAGTCCGGCACCGCGGCGTACGACGTGGTCAACCTCGACATCAGCTGGATCCCCGAGTTCGCCGACAGCGGCCTGCTGCGACCGCTCGCCCCCGCCCTCGTCGAGGGGGACTTCCTGCGCCAGGCGGCGGACGCCGGCCGCTGGAAGGGCCGCACGTACGCGGTGCCCTTCAACACCGACGTCGGACTGCTCTACTACCGCACCGACGACCTCGCCAAGGCCGGCCGCCGCCCCGCCGACCTGCGCGGCTACGCCAAGATCGGCGACCTCCTCGCCGACGTCCGCCCGCTCGGCCACGCCGCCTACACCACCCAACTGCGCGCGTACGAGGGCCTGACGGTCAACACCCTGGAGACCTTCTGGACCGCGGGCGTCGAACTCGTCGACGGCGACGGCCGCTACACCGGCACCGAGGACGGGCTGCGCGAGGGCCTGGACGAGCTCGGCCGGCTGGGCGCCGCCAACAACCTCAACCCGGAGTCCCTGGAGGCCGACGAGTCGGTCACCCTCGCCCAGTTCACCGAGGGGCAGAGCGTGCTGATGCGCAACTGGCCGTACGCCTACAACCGGCTGGACGCCGCGCTCGCCCCCGGCGTCCGCTTCGGCGTGGCCCGGCTCCCCGGCGTCGCCGCCCTCGGCGGGCAGAGCCTGGGCGTCGCGGCCACCAGCGACCGCCCCGGCGACGCAGCGGACCTGATCCGCTTCCTGACCGGACGCAGCGCCCAACATGCCCTGCTCAGAGCGGGTTTCGCCCCCGCGCGGCGCTCAGCATACGGAGCCGGGGATGTCAACTGTGACGATCCTCACGACCCCCGCGCCTGGTTCTACGACCGCCCCGCGGGCCGCGGCTCCGAGCCCTCCCCCTCACCCGCCGCCGCGACCCCCGGGTACACGACCCTGCTGTGGTGCGCGCTGCAGGCCGCCAGGGCCCGTCCGGCGACCGCGCACTACGTCACGTTCACCCGGGTCCTGCAGCGTGAGGTGCACGGAATGCTCGCGGCGCACCGCTCCACCGACGCCACGGCAGAGCGTCTGGACGGCCGTCTGGGGCGCGCGCTCGGCGGCCGGGGTCCGGGGTGACCATCACTGCCCGTGAGCGCGGCACTCCCTTCCGCATAACGACTGATGCACACTCACATTTCCCGTAGGTCACGGCAGTCACGGCGCAATGTCCGGTTCCGTCCTGTCCATCCCCATAGATTCCCGTCATGAACTCGCTTGAGTGGCTTGGAATTGGCGGGCGCCTCTATTAACGTTCGATAACGCAGCGCGGTCGTCCCGCCGCCGTCAGGGCGGCGCCGTGCGCTTGCCGAATCCCGTCCGCGGGAACCGGGGAACCACTTCCTGGGGTGAATCGGGGGCCTTCCGAGGTCCTCGTAGGAGACCTTCCTGCTCCGAACCCGTCAGCTAACCCGGTAGGCGAGAAGGAAGGAAAGGAGCGCGCCCGCGTGGCGTCGAACGAGCCTGCCCTGATACCCGGACAGCAACAGGGGTCCGCGACCGCGTACTCCGAGTGGGACACCGCCGAGTGGAACATCGCCGCCGGCTGGAATCCCCCGGCAGCCGAGCAGGCACCGCCGACGAAGAACGCGATCGACGGCTGGGACACCGGGCAGTGGAACATGGCCGCCGGCTGGCTCGCCGCGGCCGAGGCGACAGCCTCCCAGGACGCAGGCGCCGTCGCCGACGCCACCGTCGCGCAGCACGAGACCGCCGGGCACGAGGTCTACGAGCCCGCCCGGCACGAGACGTACGAGGCCACTGCGCACGAGGCCTACGAGCCCGCCGCCCCCGCCCAGCCGCGCCACGAGGACATCGAGGCCTTCGACGCCTTCGGGAACACCCGCGACATCGAGGCCGCGCCCTACGAGGGCCCGGACGCCGAGCCGTGGGACCCCTCCGAGGAGTCCGCCGGCCCCCTGCGCGGCCGCCACCGCGTCGCCAAGCAGCGCTCCCTGGGCCGCGGTTCGGCCGTCTTCGGCGTCGCGGCCGTGGCCGTGCTCGGCGTCGGCGGGGTCGCCACCGCCGAGGGCAAGAACCCGCTCCCGGTCTCCCTCCCGCACCTGCCCGACGCGTCCCAGCTGCCCGGCATCGGCGCGCTCGTCGAGGACGACAGCGCCCCCGAGGCCAAGCCCGTCGCCGAGGCCCTGAGCCCCGACGCGGGCGAGGCGCTGCGCAACCGCATCCTCGACCAGGCCCAGCAGCAGCGGAACGCCGCCGACAAGGCCGCGAGGACCGCCGCGCAGCAGGAAGCCTCGGCCAAGGCCGCCAAGTCCGCCGCGCAGGAGCGGGTGCGGGCCGAGGCCGCCGCCAAGAAGAAGGCCGCGGCGGAGGCAGCGAAGAAGCTGGAGGCCGAGCGCCTGGCCGAGCTCGCCAAGAGCTTCGTCAAGCCGGTCTCCTCGTACACGCTGACCGCCGGGTTCGGCGAGTCCAGCTCGCTGTGGGCCAACACCCACACCGGCCAGGACTTCGCCGCCCCGACCGGCACCCCGGTCAAGGCCATCCACAGCGGCACCATCACCGAGGCGGGCTGGGCCGGTTCGTACGGCTACCGCATCATCCTGACCCTCGACGACGGCACCGAGCTCTGGTACTGCCACCTCTCCTCGATGATCGTCACCTCCGGCAAGGTCAGCACCGGTGACACCATCGGCCGCGTCGGCGCCACGGGCAACGTCACCGGTCCGCACCTGCACCTCGAGGTGCGCCCCGGCGGCGGCGACCCGATCGGCCCGATGGGCTGGCTGCGCAGCAAGGGCCTCACGGTCTGAGGCGACCGGTCGCGCCGGTGCACCGCTATCCGGACCACGACTGGAGCACGCTGTGATCGGGCCCCGGCCGTAGTCCGCCGTACAACGG
>NZ_JBEXYN010000025.1:0-121146 GCF_040630935.1 Streptomyces sp. NPDC005722 | reverse complement strand
GTGCAGTCGAAGGTCTTGCTGCCCTCGTCGGTGAACTTGCAGCTCTCCGCCGCCTCCGGCTCGGGCGTGGTCGCGCCCTTGGGGAAACTCAGCAGCGATTGGAAGACGTTGCTGAACACGATCCAGGAGCCGACGTCGTAGCCGGACGCCGGATCGACCGCGGTCACCTTGTCCGTGATGCCCATCGTGAGGGACTTCCCGGTGGCTCCCCCGTCGGCCCCTCCCGCGCCGCAGCCGGCGACCACGGCCGCCGTCACGGTCACGGAGAGCGGGAGCGCCAGTCGCTGGACTCGATTCCTCACAAGACTTCCTCACTACTTTGCGGTAACCTGTGCTGGCTCACGCGCATACAGTTACTATTTTCCGATTCGCGCCAGACGGTCGCTCATCCTGCCAGGCGCCACCCGGGGGCAGGAAACCGGGGTGACCAGCCGGAACGGCGGCATGCGATGACATATGCAGATCAGGCCGTGCGTCGCCGCACCGGCGCTCACGCCCAAAACATCGAACCTAGCCGCCGTTTGGTGAACGCCGGATTGCCGCACGGTGGAGAAGCCCTCGCGCCCGGCGGAACTACCGGGGGGTCGCGGCCGCCCCGTGGCCCTGTCGGCCGGCTCCGGCCCGCTCCGGCCCGCTCCCGTGTGGACGGCGCCGGGGGGGAAAGCGAAAGGCGGTCCGTACCCGCGATGGGTACGGACCGCCTGAGGTAATGCTCCTCGTGCCCCGCCCTCAGGGTCGCCGGGCGGGTCGGACCGTCATCGCCGCAGTGCCTTGAGCGCCTGGCGGACCAGTGTCGCGCGGTCGGCCGCCGAGGTGACGTGCTCGAGGCCGAAGCCCAGCAGCACGGTGTCGTCGGTGACGACCGCCCCCTGCGTCAGCGGGCCGGTGCGCGTCCAGTCCCGCTGGGCGGGCGGGCTGCCCGCGGGCGGCCCGGAGACGGTCCAGGGGCCGAGGGAGGTCTCGAAGCCCTCGGTCTCGGTGACCGCGCCCCTGATGACCAGCGAGGCCTCGTCGGCCTGGACGCCCTGACCGCCGGAGCCCGGATCGGTGACGTAGCTGAGCGAGACCTCGATCCTCTTGCCCGCGTAGGGGCTCAGGTCGAAGTTCACCTGCTGCCAGCCCCGGGAGGAACCCGTGAAGCTGTTCCAGACGCCCGAGGTGCCGGTCGCCCCGCAACCGCTCGCGCCCGGGGTCAGGTAGTGCGTCAGCCACGGGTGCTCGGCGATGTAGAACCCGGCCTCGCACTCGGCGGGCACGGCCGTGCCGGTGGCACCGCCCGCCTCGGGGAGGGTGGTCCAGTCGTCGCCGCCGACGGTGTGGACCTCCAGGATCGCGTTGTCGTAGCCGGGCTCGGTGTCCCACAGGAACCGCGAGCGCAGGGTCGGCGCGTCGGCCGCGGTCACACCGCTGAGGTCGATCGTCCGGGTGAGCCGGTTGTAGGCGTCGTCGGTGTGGACGGCGGCCGCCATGAAGGAGCCCGCGTAGGGCGCGTCCGAGGCGACGGACCCGGTGTAGCGGCCGGCTCCCTTGCTGCCGAACTGCGGGAACGTGGCGGGCGCGAGCCAGTCGGAGGTCACCCGGTACGTTCCGGCCGTGTCCAGCGGGTTGCCGGTGGCGGCACCGAGCGGACCGCCGGCTCCGGCCAGCGCGCCCGCGCCGGCGAAGCCCGTGGCGCCGTTGGTCGACGTGCGCGAGTACGCGCCGAGGTAGTACTGCGCGAAGTCGTTCGACGGGGTGCCGTCGGCCAGGGCCACGTTGCCGCCGGTCCGTTCGCCCGCCTCGATCAGCTTGCCGCCCTCGTTGAGGTAGGCGCGCAGCTCGAGCTGGGTCGGGTTGCCCGGCAGGGCCGCGCCCGTGTAGTGCACGACGGTGCCGAAGTGGCCCAGGACCCCGAGCGCGTCGGGCACGCCCTGCGTGGCCACGTCCCAGACGGCCGCGCGGTGGCCGTTGGCCTTCAGCGCGTCGACGTACGCCTTGGTCTGCGTGGCGGCCGCGCCCTCCTCGGCGACGACGAGGGTGTCCGCCCAGGGGCGGTCGGCGACGGTGTACGTGAAGTGCTCGCTGGAGACCTTCTTGCCGCTCTTGGTCCGGCCGGTGAACCACACCTCGACCTTGTCGCCGACGTCCCCGTCGCGGACCGTGGCACGGTACTCGTCGAAGTAGAGGTTGTCCTCGCCGCCGTAGGTCTCGCCGCCCCGCCAGGAGCGCAGCGACTCGTCCTTCGTGCGGCCGCCGTTGACGCGGTAGTTGAGTTCCCTGTCGCGCAGCGACTTGCGGGCGACGACCGAGACCTGCTGGTCGTCACCGCGCGAGTAGGAGGTGGTGAAGGAACCCGGGGTGAAGTCGGCGGCGTCCAGGCCCACGGAGGAGGAGGGCACGTCGGGGTGGGCCGCCGTCTCGGCGACGGAGAGCGCGAACGGGACGTTCTTCTCGAACTCGTCCTCGATCAGCTTCTCGTCGTCCGGGAAGTTGAAGCCCGACTGGCAGTCGGAGGCCACCCACTGGTCGTCGGGGTCGATGTCCGACGCGGTCTGGCAGGTCGACATCTCGGGCGTGAACATCGCCAGGCCGTTGACGTTGGACGCGTGGCCGTCCGCCTCGCCGTTGGTGGTGTACAGCTCGGAGGAGACCTGCGGGTGGTAGCCGGGGATCGCGGAGTTGTCCGGCGTGCCGGCGAGCGCCTTGTACAGGACGTCGTCGGGGGTGTCCGTGGCCACCTGCCAGCCGACCCCGTACAGGAGCAGTTCGGCGGCGGAGTGGTAGTTGATGCCGTAGGTGAAGTCGATGCGCTTCTGGAACGCGTCCAGGGCCCGCGTCTCCGGCTCGGAGTTCGGGCTCGCGCCGCGGTAGGTCTCGCTGGCCGGATTGGGCGAGGAGCCCTCATTGTCGTAGCCCCACTTGTAGGCGAAGTTGCGGTTGAGGTCGACGCCGTCGCCCGCGGTGATGACGCCGTCGCCGTTGTTGTCCCGCAGGTTCTTGCGCCAGAGGCGGTTGTCCTCGCTCTGGAAGGTGTAGTCGTAGCCGTCCGGGTTCGCGGATATCAGGAACCAGAGCTCGGTGGAGTCCACGAGCTTCTTGATCCGCTTGTCGGTCCGGTAGTTGTCCAGGTAGTGGTGCATGAGCCGGCGGGTCATCTCCGGCGTGATCCACTCACGCGCGTGCTGGTTGGACATGTACAGCACGGAGGGCTTGGAGCCGTCCTTCGTCCTGGCGGCGTCCTTGGTGAGCTTGAGGGCGAGGATGTCCTGCCCCCGTACGGTCTTCCCGATCGAGACGACCTTGGTCAGACCGGGGTTGGCGCGCTGGGTGGCGAGGATCTCCTCCTTGATGCCGCCCTTGCCGCTGTACGGGCGGAACACCTTGTCCGCGGCGCCCTGCACGCGCGCCTCGGCCCTCGCTCCGAGCGTGCGCTCGGTGAGCCGTACGCCTTCCTTCTCCAGTTCCTTCGCCTGCTTGCCGGTGAGGTAGACCTCGACCGTGGCCGTGCCCTGCGCCGGCGGCCGCTCGCTCAGCTCGTGCGCGTCCTGGCCGGCCTGGAGCAGCAGCGGGATCTGACCTCGGGTCACTTCTGCGCGGTACACCTTGACGGTGTCCGCCTCGGTGGCGGCCGTGCCCGAGTCGCGGGCCTGCGCCATGGGCGCCACCGTCGCACCGCACAGGATGAGGGCACCGACAGCGGCGATCGTTAAGGATCTGGTTCTCACGAGCATCCCTTCACGTCGTTCCAGGACAGAGGCGCCATCCCATAAGAAGTCGGGGCGCCAGTCAAGATGCGGGGAAAGACATGTCCGGGGATGCGGGTGCGCCGCGGGGCGGGCATTTCCCGTCCGGTGGCGGTGAATTCGGCCGCCATTGCTCGAAAGCCGGGTCGCGGGGTGCGGGGAATTGCGGGATCGCCGTGAACGCGCTTTGTGATAGGCCGCGTGTACTTCGCGGTAGCCTGCTATCGAAGGGAATACCTCATTCCGCGTTCCCGGGTCGGCCGGTGCTCACCTTTCCCGGTCCGGAAGGCCCTTTGGCGGCCTGCGGTCCGAGGGCTGCGATGCGGAAACGGTCAGATGGCTGCGGATGACCGCGATCACGGTGTCGGCGGTGCGGTCGAGGTGGCTGCGGCCGTCGGGCAGCCGGGCGGTCCGGCTGATGTAGCTCTGCGGGCCGACGTGCGTGGCCGGATCCAGACGGTGCGTGGTGATCTTGCCTGCGCGGCGGGCGCGGTTCCAGCCGCTGAGCCGGAGCAGTGGCCGGCGCTGCGGGAAGATCCAGCCGCCGAGCCGTTCGATGCGGTCGCCGGCGCTGGTCAGCCGGTGCAGGTGTGCGGCGTGGGTGAGGTCGTTGGCGCCGTTGTGGAAGCCGCCGAGGGTGATCAGCAGCAGGGGGGCCCGCAGTTGGGCGTGCAGTTCGCCGACGGCGCCGGTGGCGGCCTGGGCCCCGCCGCTGTAGCTCAGCAGCACCACGGGGGTGCCGCTGCCGGGACGGTAGCCGGCGAACCGGAGCTGGGTGGCGATCTGGCGGCCGACGGCCCGGTTGTACAGGGGCCGGTAGTGGCGGTCGGCGGCGACGAAGATCTGCATGACGTTGTGCAGGAACAGCAGCAGGCCGATGCGGCGGCGCAGCCGTGCCCACACCGGCCGTTCGGCCAGGGGGTCGGCGAGGGGCGAGTACGGCTGGACCTGGCCGAGCACCCGTAGTTCCGGGGCCCTGGCCAGGAGGGCCGTGACGAGTCGACCGCCGTCGCGGGTGTCGCGGACCCTGCGTTTGCCGATGCCGTCCAGGTAGACGAGGTAGGCGGCCGGGGGGTCGCCGGGAGCCGCACCGCGGGCGTAGGGGACGCCCGCCGGGAGTTCGGTGACGGGGGCGCGCCAGCGGGCACCGTAGGCCAGCACCTCGTACCGGGCCAGCAGCGCTTCGGCGATCAGGGCCGGCCCGACCGCGAACGCCCAGAGCAGGTAGCCGTTCACGCGATCGCCTCCGGCGGCTCGGTCGCGCCCAGCCGCACGACCAGGCGCCGTACGGCCTCGACCGCGAGTCCCAGTCCGGCTCCCGCGACGGCCACGCAGCCGGCCGCCTCCCACCAGCCGGCGCCGGTGGCCGTGGCGAGCGGGCCGGCCAGACCGGCCCCGACCCCGGCGAAGAGCAGGAAGTGGAGGAAGGGTCCGAGCCAGGGGAAGGCGAGGACGCCGGCGAACACCAGCGGGGCCGCCAGGTCCGCGGTCCACACCGGCGCGGCGCCCACGGGCGGGCGGGACAGCACCAGTTCGGCCAGTGTCACCGCGGTCGGCGGCCACAGCGCGAACACGGCGCTCTCGACCAGGCCCCCGCCCAGCAGCGATCCCGCCACGAGCGTGCGCGGCATGCCGGGACGCCGCACGACCAGCGGCACGATGCGCCCGGCGGCCTCGGACACCCCGGCGAGCGTCAGCAGTGTGATGACCAGGGGTGTCACGGCTCAGCTCCGCCCCGCGCCGGCAGCGGCCGCGGGCGCCCGGCCGGTGGGCCGGGCCGCGCGCAGGTACTCCTCGAGCGCGTCGGCGGCACCCCGGTATCCGCCGGCTTCGCGTTGGGCGGCCCGCAGGGTGGCCGTGGCCGCCCGGAACCCGGGCCCCTGGAGCAGCCGTGCGGCGCGGCCGCGTACGGCGTCCTCGGTGATGTCCCGCCCGGTGAGCGCGAGTCCGGCGCCGAGTTCCTCGACGCGGCCGGCCACCATGGGCTGGTCGGCGCCCTGGGGGACGACCAGCATCGGCACACCGGCGTACAGGGCCTCGTTGACGCTGTTCATGCCCCCGTGGGTGACAAACAGTGCGGCGCGCTGCAGCACTTCGGGCTGCGGGACGAACGGGCGGACGAGCACGTTGGGCGGCAGCGGGCCCAGTGCGGCGGGGTCGGTGCGTCCCGAGGAGACGACGACCGTGCCGGCCAGGGGGGCCAGGGCGCCGGCGAGGGTACGCAGCAGTCGTGGGTCGGAGGTGAACACCGTGCCCAGCGAGGCGTACACCACGGGGTCGCGCAACTCGGCCACGGGGAAGGAGGGGTCGCGGGGGCGCGCGCCGATGCTGGGGCCCACGAAGCGGTAGGCGTCGTCGAAGTGCCCGGCCCCGGGCTGGAACGCCCGGGAGGTGTAGACGAGGTTGAGCGGCTGCCGGATGTTGCCCAGGTCGGTCAGGGGCAGTCCGCGTGCGTCGTAGCGCCGGCACAGCTCCCGGCGCGACCGCAGGTAGCCGCGCAGGCTGCGGGGACTGGCCGCGGCGGCGGTCAGCAACTCCCGGGAAACGCGGGTGGGGCTCGGCACGAGGTGGTTGAACGCGAAGGTCGTGAACGAGGAGACGCCCGGCACGCCCAGTTCGCGGGCGGCGATCGCGCCCCACGGGCAGGCGTTGTCGTGGACGACGAGGTCCGGCCGGATGCGCCGCAGGTCCGTGAGCACGGAGGGCAGCAGGGCCACGGCGCTGTGGGCGAGCCCCTCCAGCAGCGCGACCGGAGTCGGCGGATCGGGGAGGGGCCGCTCGCCGCCGGCGTACGGGTACACCTCGGCGCCCGCGGCCTCGATCTCCTCCTGGAAGGCGGCCGAGGTGTGGTAGGTGACGCGGTGTCCGCGCCGGACGAGTTCGGCGACCACCGGGAGGGTCGGGTTGACCCGCCCGTGCATGGCGATGTTGAGGAAGGCGACGGTGCTCACGGGAGGTCCTCCGGTGCGATGGGTGCCGCCCCGGCCGCGCAGGACGGGCCGGCCGGGAGCGGCAGGGGGGCGTCGGCCCGGTACAGACCCGGTCCGGTGACGCGCAACGCGTCGAGGAAGTCCCCCGCCGTACGGTGCGCGGTGCTGATCAGCCGCTGCGCGTGGCCGAAGTCCCAGGGCGCGGGCCAGGTGTCGATGCCGGTCGGCAGCACGACGGTCGGGACGTGCCCGGACACCTCGCGCAGATCACGTTCGATCTGGTGCCGCATCAGGAGCACGCCGGCCCTGGAGGCGACCGCGCCGGCACCGCGGCGCCGGACGGCCCGGTCCTGCGGTGCGCCCTCGGGCCCGGTCGACAGCGCCACGACGCTGGCGGCCCCGGCCTGGAGGGCCGCCAATACCGGAAGGTAGGCGATCACGCCGCCGTCGACCAGCGTCCTGTCCTCGCGGTCGACCGGGGGCAGGATCCCGGGGACGGCCGCGCTGGCGAGCAGGGCGGACTCCAGGTCGCCGTGATCGAGGAGCGCGGCGGCCCCGGTGTCGAGGTCCATGGCGACCGCCGTGAAGGGGACGGGGAGTTCCTCGATCCGGGACGGCAGCCCCGACCCGGCGATCAGCCGGCGCAGGCCGCGGTCGGCGAAGACGCTGGCCCGTGAGGGCGGGTAGCCGAGGGGGTACACCTCGCGGCGGCGCAGGCCGGTCCAGACGCGCTCCAGCCAGGCCGCCGACCCGTCGGGGTGAGCGGCCGCGATCGCGCCCAGCAGGGCGCCCACCGAGGTGCCGACGATCATGTCGGGGACGAATCCGCGCTCTTCCAGCGCGTAGCCCAGGCCGACGTGTGCCGCCCCGAGCACGCCGCCGGCGCCGACCACCGCGGCCACGGGCCGGGGAAGGGCGCCCAGGGACTCCGGCGCCGGAGGCTGCGGCCGGCCGACACGGCCGTCGGCCGCGGTGGGCACGGTGGATGCGCGCCCGCCTCGCCCGGCGCCGCCCGCCGGCCGGCCGCCACGGGCCTCCGTGCGGGGCGAGGGGACCGGTGTCCGCCCACGGGTGATCCTCATGATCCACCTTCCTTGACCGCGGCACCGCATCGGACCGGTGCCGCGGCTCGACCTGCCACCCCCTCCATCTCATGACAGAAACGATAGTATCAGCCGATACCGTCACGTGTGAGAATTTCTTGCGGAAAAACAGTGAAAAGCCGCGTGGCGGACACGCCACGCGGCTGAGGACCCTCCCTGCGGTCCGGCTACACCTCGTCACCCGCGGGGTGGGCGAAGCGCGTCAGAAGGCGCGTCAGCAGTTCGGCCTCACCGGGGCCCAGGTCGGCGACCAGGCGCTCGGCCAGCGGCGCCGCCGCCTCGTGGGCCGCGTCGAACAGCTCCAGGCCCGCCGGGGTGATCTCCACCGCCCGCACCCGACGGTCCCCCGGGACGCCCTTGCGGACCGCGAGCCCCTTGCGCTCCAGGTCGTCCACGACCCGCATGATCCCCGCCTTGTCGGACCCCGTCGCCGCGGCCAGGTCCCGCTGCACCGTGGGCCCGCGGCCGACCAGGACCAGCAGCACCGCGAAGTGCCGCATCTCGATGCCGAGCGGCCTGAGCGCCTCCACCATCACGGCACCGGCACGCCAGTGCGCCCGGCGCAGCAGCAGGCCCAGGGCGAACGGCGAGGTGTCGCCGGGACGGTCGGTGGCACGCGGGGCACCGGCCTCACGAGGGGTGTCGGCAGTCATGGACGCACATTACCAGCTATCTACACATTCAATACCGTATCGAGTGATACCACATACCGGCCGGGCACCGCCGCCCGTTCCGGGTGCCCGCTCCTCCGCCGGGAGCTGCGCGTACGCTCGGTGCGGTCACCAGCGATCAGGAGGTGGGCGGTGCGGCGGGCGTATCTGCTGTGGACGGTTGCGGCGGCCGGACTGGCCGTGGACCAGATCACGAAGGCGATCGCCGCCGTGGTCGTCGAGGGCCACGAGCCCAGGTACGCCCTGGGCGGTGCGGTGACCTTCACCGCGTTCCGCAACTCCGGGGCGGCCGGCTCCTTCGCACCCCGCGCGACCCTGCTCTTCACCCTGGTGGCGATCGTGGCGCTGGCGGCCATCACGCGGGTCGCCGGTTCCGTGCGTTCCACGGGCTGGGCGGCCGGCCTCGGGCTGATCTTCGCGGGCGCCGGCGGCAACCTCGCCGACCGCCTCTTCCGCACCCCCGGGTTCGGCCGGGGCGCCGTGCTGGACTTCATCCAGGTCGGCGATTCCGGGATCTTCAACCTCGCCGACCAGTGCGTCACGGCGGGTGCCGTGATCGTGCTCATCCAGACCTTCCGCGGCGTCCCGTTGCGTGCCGCCGCCGCGAGCGGCGCGGGAGCGAGCGGCACCGCCGGAACCGGGGCGCTGGAGCGGTAACCACACCGCAGGACGCGGCGCACGCGCAGGGCGTGCGGCCGCGGCGCGGCCTCACGCCGCCGGCTCGACGTCCTCGCCGGACGCAGCCGCCTCCTCATCGGCCGGCAGCCACGACTCGGCCCACGTCGAGATCTCCCGGACGACCTCCTCCAGGGCGCGGCCCTTGGCGGTGAGGTGGTACTCGATGGTCACCGGGGTGGTCGGCAGGACGTGGCGTTCCACCACGCCCTCCTGCTCGAAGCGCTTGAGGCGGTCCGACAGCAGCTTGTCGGTGATGTCGGGGATGGCGTCGCTGATCTGGCGGAAGTGCGTCGCGCCACGGAGCAGCTCACGCAGGATCACCCCCGCCCACCGGCGTCCGATCATCTCGACGGCCAGGTGGTAGCGAGGGCAGAAGTCGGGCTCGTAACCGCTCATACCAGCCAGCTTACCAATGGATAGCGACTTGCCCACAGGGGGCCGACCCTGTTAGCTTTCACCCGGCCAGCCACTTTCAAATGGATAGCCCCTATCCCTGGGGTGGCCGTACCCTCCGCCGGACAAGGAAGCACCAGAGATGACCACACCGTTCGAGCCCATCACCGTCGGTGAGACCCAGGTCCCCCACCGGATCTTCATGTCGCCCATGACCCGCAACCGCGCGACCGCCGAGGGCGGACTCGCCACCGGGGCCATGGTCGACTACTACACGCAGCGGGCCGGGGCGGCCGCGCTGATCATCACCGAGGGCACCCAGCCCAGCCGGGTCGGCCAGGGCTACAACGCGACCCCGGGCCTGCACAGCGACGAGCAGGTGGCCGCGTGGCGCACCGTGACCGACGCCGTCCACGCGGCGGGCGGCCGCATCTTCGCCCAGATCATGCACTCCGGCCGGATCGGCCACCGGGACCTGACCGGCCTGGTCCCCGTGGCGCCGTCCGCCGTTCGGGCGCCCGGCGTCACGTACACCGCCGAGGGGCCGAAGGAGCACGACGTCCCGCGCGAACTGACCGAGGAGGAGATCCTCGGGACGATCGCCGACCACGCCTCGGCGGCGCGCAACGCCATCGCCGCTGGCTTCGACGGCGTGGAGCTCCACTCCGCCTCCGGCTACCTGCTCCACCAGTTCCTCTCCGACAGCGTCAACCTCCGCACCGACCGCTGGGGCGGCAGCACCGAGAACCGCATCCGCTTCGTCGTGGAGACCGTCAGGGCCGTGGCCCAGGCCGTCGGCGCGGAGCGCGTCGGACTGCGCATCTCCCCCGGCATCACGGACCAGGGCATCGTCGAGAACGACCCCGTCGAGCTGTACACCGCCCTGCTCACCGCCCTGGCGGACCTGCCGCTCGCCTACGTCCACACCCGTGAGCAGGCCGGACGCGACCTGACGCGCAAGATCCGTGCCGCCTGGCCCGGCACGCTCGTCCTCAACCCCCAGTACGACGACGAGCGCCCGCCCCACGAGGCGGTGGCCGACGTCTTCGCCGAGGGCGTCGCCGACGCCGTCACCCTCGGCCGGGCCTTCCTCGCCAACCCCGACCTCGTCAGCCGCATCAAGGCCCAGGGGCCCTACAACACCGCGGACCCGGCGAGCTTCTACGGCGGCGACGAGCGGGGCTACACCGACTACCCGGCCCTCGTCTGACCCCGCCCGCGCGCCGCCCCGGCGGCGGCGCGCCACGGGCGGACGCGCCGGGCGCCTCCCCTCCCGGGGACGCGCCCGGCGCTCTGGTAGGACTCGTCCCACGGCGCGGGCGGGGCACGGGGTCCATCGCCGTCCGGACGTTCGGAGGCCACGAGCTTGCCCCAGTTCCCAGCCACCCGTGCCGGCGGCTTCCTGCGGGACGCCCTGCGCCCGGGCGGCGGTCCCGGCTACCGGTACGCCGCCGGTCTGCGCGCGGCGTCGAGCATGGGCATCCCCCTGACCGCCGGTGCCGCGACGGACCACCTGGCGTGGGGGCTGACCGCCACCATGGGTGCCTTCAGCGCCGTCTACGGTGCCAAGGAGCCCTACGGCAGGCGGGCGGTGCTCCTGGCCGGGGTGGGGGCGGGCTTCGTGCTCTCCGTCGCCGCCGGGTCGCTGGCCGGGGGCAGGACCTGGCTCGCGCCGGTCGTCATCGGCCTCGTCGGCGCGGTCGCCACGTACGTCTGCGACGCGCTGCGGATCGGGCCGCCGGGCGGCTACCTGTTCGCCCTCGCCTGTGCGATGTCGACCCCGCTGCCCGCCGACGCCGCGCTGACCGGTCAGCGCGTCGCGCTCACCGCGGCCGGCGCGGCCTGCGCCTGGCTGGTCTCGATGTCGGGGTTCCTGATCGACCGGGACGGGCCGGAGACCAGGGCCGTCGCGGACGCCTACGAACAACTCGCCGCCTACCTCGACGCGATCGGCGGACCCCGTCAGGACGCCGCCCAGCACCAGGCCGCCATCGCGCTGCGCACCGCCTGGTACGCCGTCGCGGCCCCGCCCCAGCCCCTCCGGGCCGGCGGCCGGGCACGGCTGCGGCCCGCCGTACGCCAGGCCCACCACGTCTTCGCCGCCGCCGTCCGGGCCGCCGCGGGCCCGCGCGAGCCGCTCCCGCGGGAACTGGCCGCGGCGCTGCGCCGCACCGCCGGCTGCCTCCGCGAGCACCGTGCGGCCGCCCCGGTCGCGGCACCCGGGCCGGGAACGGAGCCCGGGCCCGGAACGGAGCCCGCCGCGCGGCGCGCCGTACGCGGCGAGGTCGAACGGGCGGTGCGCGACGCCGTGTCGGGGGCGCCGCCGGCCGACACGGGGGAACTCCTCGAACCGTCCAGCGCCACACGGCTGCTGGCCTCCGCCAGGAAACGGCACTCGCTGGTCCTGCCCGCAGCGCTGCGCGTCGGATCGGGCGCCGTCGTCGCCGGCTGGCTCGCCCACCTGAGCGGCCTCGCGCAGCCGTACTGGGCCTCCGGCGCCGCCATCGTCGTGCTGCAGGGCGCCAACGTCACCACCGTGCTCCGGCGCGGCCTGCAACGCGGCGCCGGCACCGCCGCGGGCGTCCTGCTCGGCGGGGCCGTCCTGGCGTTCCACCCCGGCGCGGCGGCGCTGGTGGCGGCCGTGATGCTCGCCCAGTTCGCCGCGGAAGCCGTCCTGGCCCACAACTACGCCCTCGGCGTCGCCTTCATCACTCCGCTGTCGCTGTTCCTGACCGAGGCCGCGCAGCCGGCGATGCCCGTGGAACACCTCGTCACCGCCCGCCTCCTCGACACGGTGTGCGGCTGCGCCGTCGGCGTGGCGGCGGGTCTCACGCTGTGGCGGCGCACCTCGACCGTCCGGCTCGCCGGCACCCTCGCCCACGTCATCCGCGCGGAAGGCGCGGCCTGGCACCTGATCCTCACCGCCGACGACGACGCCGGGCACAGCGGCGCCGCGACGGCCCGGCACCGCCTGCGCACCGACCTGATCAACCTCCGCACCGTCGCCGACAGCGCCGCGGGCGACCGCACCGCGCCCTGCGAACTCGCCCGGCTCTGGCCCGCCATCGCCGCCACCCAGCAACTCGGCTACCTGGCCATCTCCACCACCCGCCCGCTCCCCCCGCGGGCACGGCCCGGACCGGGCGACGCCGCGCGGGTCGGGCACGCCTTCGACACCCTCGCCGATGCCGCGGCGACGGGTGCCCCTCCCCCGCCCCTCGGCCTTCACGGCCCGACGACGCCGGCCCGTCTGGAGGCCGCTCTGGACGCCCTCCACAGCGCCCTGAGCACCCCCCACCCCGAGGAATGCCGCTGCCGCCCGCTACGGCGCGGCCGGCGCTGAGCCCGCCCGGGGGCGTCGTCCGCGTGGCCGCGGACGGGAGTCCTTCAGCACCCGGCACGCCGCGAGGTGCCCCGACGCGGCGTTGTTCCCGGCACCGGGCCACGTCGCGGCACCGGTCAGGTACAGACCGGGGACCGCGGTGCGGTAGCCGCCGTGCCCGGGCATCGGCCGGAACAGGAAGTTCTGGGACAGGTGGTGGCTGCCCCCGGTGCTGTCCCCGCCCACCAGGTTGGGATCGGCCGCCTCCAGGTCCCGCGGGGTGTACGCGGTGACGCCGGCGATCCGGGCCCGGCAGCCGGGTGCGTACCTCTCCAGCTTGGCCAGCACCCGGTCGGTCATCGCCTCGGCGACCTCGGGCCACCCGGTCTGCGTGATCGTGCCCGCCGCGTCACCGCGGATGCGGACGGGCATCGTACGCACCTGGATCCACACGACGTGGCGGCCGGCGGGGGCCCGCGTGGGGTCGACCGCGGAGGTCTGACCGACGATCAGCAGCGGGTCCGCGGGCAGCAGCCCCGCCTGCGACTCGGTGTAGGTGCGCGCGAGGTCGTCGACGTACGGCGCCGCATGGACGTACCCGAAGTCGGACAGCTCCTCGCCCGCCGCCCACGGCAGGGGGCCGTCGAGCGCGAGGTGCAGCATCAGCGTGCCCGGGCCGTACAGGAAGCGGTCCGCCTGGCGGCGCACGCGCGCGGGCACCTGCTCCGGTTCCAGCAGGTGCCGGTACAGCACGCCGGGAGCGGTGTTCGCGACCACCGCGCGCCGCGCGGTCACCATGGCGCCGTCCGCGGTGCGCACGCCGACGGCCCGCCCGTCACGGCACAGCACGCGCGTGACCTCGACACCGGTGCGCACCTCGCCGCCGTGGTCGGCGAGCACGGCCGCGAGCGCCTCCGGCAGCCGCCCCGCGCCGCCCTCGACGACGGACATGCCGTTCTCCATGTCCGCGAACAGTTCCAGGAAGGGGAACATCGCCCCGCCGGACACGTCGGGCGCGAAGTCCAGGTGCATGCCCCAGCAGGCCGCCATCGCCTGCGCCTCGCGCGTGGCGAACCAGACCTCGCCCAGTTCGCGGGTGCTCATGAGCAGCGTGTGCGCCAGGTCGGCCGCGCCGCGCACACCGTGACGGCGCAGCAGGCCCAGCACCTGGCGCGCCGCCGAACGGGACGGCAGCGCGGACCCGTACAGCGCGAACAGGTGGGGCGCGAACCGCCGGTACTCGCGGTAGAGGCGCTCGAAGCCCTCGGCGTCCCGGGCGTCGTGTGCGGCCAGTTCCCGCGTCGTGCGCGCGTGGTCGCCGTAGACCCGGACGCTGCGGCCGTCGGGGAACACATTGGCGTAGGGCCGGTCCGTGGTGCGGAACCGCAGCCCGTGGCGGGCGAGTTCGGCGCCGAAGTCGGCGTGCGCCCGGGAGCCGAGGAAGAGGTTCTGGTTGGTGGAGTACAGGTCGTGCACGAACCCGGGCAGGGTCACCTCGCCGTCCGCGATGGCTCCTCCGACGCGGGCGTTGCGCTCCAGCACGGCCACCGACCACCCCGCGCGCGCCAGGTACAGGGCCGCCACCAGCCCGTTGTGGCCGCCGCCGACGACGACCGCGTCGTAGGAGTCGCCGGCCGTCATCGCGCGGCCCTCCCCGCTCCGTCCGTCCTCCCGCTTCCGCATGGGTTCATCCCTGTCCTCCGTTCGCCGGTGGGGTGGCCGCGGAACCGTCCGGGCGGACGATCAGCAGGGCCGTGTCGTCGGTTCCGGGGGCGGTCCGCAGGGCGTGTTCGAGGAGACCGTCCGCGACGGCGTCCACGCCCCGGTCGGCCGTGTCGACCAGGTGCCGCACCAGGTCGCGGGCGGCGGACTCGGCGTCGACGCCGGGCGATTCGACGAGGCCGTCGGTGTACAGCGCCAGCAGCGTGCCCGGGGGCAGCGGGATCTCCTCGGTGGGGTAGTCGCCGTCCGGCGCGATGCCCAGCAGCAGGCCCGGCGTCATGCCGAGGATGCCCGCGCGGCCGTCGGGGTGGCGGATCAGGGGCGGCGGGTGGCCGGCGGTGGCGAGCCGGCCGACGTGCCGCACCAGGTCGATGTGGGCGAAGAGGCAACTCGTGAACAGGCCGGTGTCCAGGTCGGAGAGCAGGCGGTTGGTCCGGGCCAGCACGTCGCCCGGTGAGGAGTGGGCGGTGGCGTGGGCGTGGACGGCGATGCGGACCTGTCCCATGAGGGCCGCGGCCTGCAGGTTGTGCCCCTGGACGTCGCCGATGGTGACGGCCGCGCAGCGGGGGCCGCAGCGTATGAGGTCGTAGAAGTCGCCGCCGATCTCGCTCCCGTGGCCGGCCGGTAGGTAACGGGCGGCGACGTCGAGGCCCGGTACCCGGGGCAGTTCCTTGGGCAGCAGGCCGGTCTGCAGGGTGCGGGCGAGCTGGTGCTTGGTGTCGTAGAGGTGGGCGCGGTCCAGGGCCTGCGCGATCAGCCCGGCCAGGGCGATGAGGACGTTGCGCTCGGCCTGGGGGAAGGGGCGGGACCGGTCGTAGGACAGGACGAGCAGTCCGACCGGCCGTCCCGAGGTGATCAGCGGCAGGAAGGCCCACGCGTCCCTGTTGCGGAAGCGCAGGGCCAGCGGGTAGGCGCGGTGCAGGTCGGCGTAGCTGGGGAAGAACAGCGGGGTGCCGCGGGTGAGGGCCTGGGCGGTCACGATGGAGGAGGTCAGGGGCGCGCCGTCGACCTGGGCCATGAACTCGTCGCTGTAGCCGCGGTGCCCGACGACGCGCAGCCGCCCGCCCTCGGCGGTGAGCACGACCAGTCCCTGGGCCTCGAACGCCGGGACCAGTTGGTCGGCGACCTGGTCGACCACGTCCTGCACGCCGACCGCCTCGGTGAGCGTCGCGGCCAGGTACATCAGCTGGTACATGGCCGAGGCGCCGACCGATCCGCGGGCGCCGGGAGGGACGGCCGGGCCGGCGGCGGGCGGCGCGGGCTCCCCCTCCGCCGGGGTGACGGTGACGCTGATCCCGGAGGGCCCCGGGTCGAGGCGGAAGGACAGCCACTGGTCAGGGGGGCGCAGGGCGGTGAAGGCGGTGGTCTGCTTGCTGATGACGGCGGCGCGGTACGCGTCCTCGAACGCCGGGCCGTCCATCCACAGCAGGCGCTCCCACGGCGGTGATCCCATCAGGTCCGCGGCGCCGACGCCGAGCAGGTCCTCGGCCGCCGCGTTGAGGAACCTGACCCGGCCCTCCAGGTCCAGGGAGCAGCATCCGGTCGGCAGCCGCTCGGCGAAGTCGTACGCCGCGAGGGCCTCGGCCCGGCCCGGCGTGCGGCGGCGCGCCGACCGCAGGGTGAGGACGTCCGGGCCGGCGACGACGGGATGGCCCCGGTCCGCGTAGTGCCTCAGGAGCCGCCCCGACCTGCCGCAGAAGATGCCGATCACGTCCCGCTCGAAGGGGCTCAGGACCGGCGGGTGCCAGGCGGGCCACATCAGGCACACCGCGCCCCACGTCACGTTGCCGTCCGTGATCGGCGCCGCCGCCAGCATGATCTCGTAGGGGGCCACCAGCGCGACCCGGGGGAAGCGCTGGGCCAGCTCCCGGGAGTTGCCCACCCACACCAGCGTGTGCTCCCGTACCGCCTGCGCGACCGGTGCCGCGTCGTCCAGGGAGATCCGCGCCCACGGGGCGGCCAGCCGCTGGGACGTACCGGACAGGGCCACCAGTTCCAGCGACCGCTCCCCCGGCGCGAGGACGTAGAGCATGCCCACCGCGGTGTCGGTGTCGCGGACGAGACCCTCGAACAGGCCGGCGAGCCGCCGCAGGCCGCCCGTCATCGGCCTCACGTCATGCCGGGTCACCGCGTTCGCCCCCGTCGCCTGGGTCCCGGGACGACGCGTGGGACGGCCACCGGCGGTACCGTGCGCGCCGAGCCGTCCGTAGGTGCCGCTGAGCCCCGCGGCCACCACACCGCTCTGGTCCCATAAACGGACCATACGCCCCAAGGGGCACTACGGCATCCACAAGCGCCGGCTACCGTCCACGGCCTTCAGCGAGGGCGATCACCCCAGGTCAGGGGGCATTCCGGTTCCACCGGCGCAGCTTCTCCGGGTTGAGCACGGCCCAGACCTGGGCCACCCGGCGTTCGCTGACGTCGAGGCTGATCACGGCGGCCACGGAGTGGTCGCAGCGCGCCACGAGTCCGGTGCGGCTGTTCACGGACTGGGCGGTCAGCGTGGTGCGCGGATGGGGGCCGAGCAGCGTCAGCAAGCTGTGGGTGACCTGCTCGCTGCCGTGCACCGACCGGACCGTCGTCCGGACCTTGCCACCGCCGTCGAACACGGCCATGGCGTCGGGGGACAGCGCGGACGCGAGCGACGCGGCGTCACCCGCCCGGCAGGCCTCCCCGACGGCGCGGACGACCGCGTCGTGCTCCAGCGCGGCCGACGGCCCGGAGCGCCGTGCCTGGAGCCGGCGGAGCGCGGCGGCGGTGAGCTCTTCGTACCCCGCCCCCGCGACGGCCGACCCCGCGTCGCGTTCCCCGCCGTGCGTGGCCGGGCGGCCCCGGCAGATGCCGTCGGCGGTCGCCGACAGCCAGGCCCGGGGCGAGGTGATCCGCGCACGCTCGGTGTCGGACAGCGCGTACCAGCGCCGGTAGGTCTCGTCGATCACGCCCTCCGCCTCGCGGCGGCTGCCCGACATCCGGTGGGCGACGTCCAGCAGGTGCCGGCGCTCGTCGAGCAGCTCCACGATCGGCACCGCGTCCCTGGCAACGTCCATGCGGCATCCTCCCTCTCGTACGACACCACACAACGCGGCCGCACGCATCAACCTCGCAGAAGTCGGGGGCTTCCTCCCGGTCCCGTGAGGGAGACGAGACGCCCCGCACGGGTGTGACGACCCGCGCAGGTCACGCGGCGGCGCGGGTCACGCGGCGGCGCACTTGATCAGCAGCAGGGCGATGTCGTCCGTCCGCGGGGCGGTCCTGCGCGCCTGGTCGATCAGGTCCGTGGCGAGACGGTCGACGGGCCCGGGAGCCGTCCGCGCGAGGCGGTCGGCGAGCCCGTCCATGGCGTCGTCGAGGTCGACCCCGGGGGTCTCGACCAGCCCGTCGGTGTAGAGGGCAAGGACGCCGCCCCGCTCCAGCGGGATCTCGGTGGTGGGGTAGTCCGCCTCCGGGTCGATGCCGAGCAGCAGTCCCGGCTGCACCCTGAGGACCTCCGCGTGCCCGTCCGGGTGGAGCACCACCGGGGGCAGGTGGCCGGCGGTGGCCAGCAGGGCCCGGCCGTGCGCGAGGTCGAGCCGGGCGTACAGGCAGCTGACGAAGCGGCCGGGGTCGAGCTCGACCAGTTGCCGGTTGGCCTGGCGCAGGGCCTCCGCCGGTGCCGCCCCCGCGGCGGCCTGGGAGCGGATGGCGGGCCGGATCCTGCCCATGAGCGCGGCGGCCCTGACGTGGTGGCCCTGGACGTCGCCGATGATCGCGGCCGCGGTGGTGTCGTCGACGCGGACCAGGTCGTAGAAGTCGCCGCCGATGTCCATGCCGCGGACGCTGGGCAGGTAACGGGCGGCGACGTCGAGTCCCGGGAGGTCCGGCAGCGAGTCGGGGAGCATGGCCGCCTGCAGGGTCTCCGCCAGCTCCTTGCTGGTGTCGTAGAGGTGGGCCCGCTCCAGTGCCTGGGCGACCAGCCCCGCCAGCGCGGTCAGCACGGTGCGCTGGTTGCCGGAGAAGTGGTGGGGCCGGTCGAAGGCGAGGACGCACAGGCCCACGGGCCGCCCCGAGGCGATCAGCGGCAGGTACGCCCAGGCCTGCAGGCCCTCGCGTCGCGAGGCGCGCGGGTAGACGGCGGCCATCTCCTCGAAGGTGGCGAAGAAGGCCGGCACGCCTTCGGCGAGGGTCCCGACCCCGGCCGCGGAGTTGACCACCGCACCCGTGTAGATCTCCAGGGGGCACGGATTGTGGCCCCGGCAGCCCACGAACTTCAGGCCGCCGTCCTCGTAGAGGGCCAGGGCCAGCGTCGTGGCCCGGAAGGTCGGCAGCAGTTCGTCCGCGACCAGGTCGACCACGTCCCCCACGCCGACCGCTTCGGAGAGGGCGGCGGCCAGGTGCATCACCTGGTAGATCTCGCCCAGCGGGATCGGCGCGCCCCGCGGCGCCGCCGTGCCGGGGCGCGCCGCGTTCCGCACACGGTCGGCGCCGAGGCCGACGATGCGGACGCTCACCCCGGAGGCGTCGGGGTAGAGCTCGAAGGCGAGCCACCGGTCCGGCGGCACCATCGCCGTGAAGGATTCCGGCTGCCGGCTGACCACGGCGGCGCGGAAGCGGTCCTCGAAGGCGGGATCGGTCGACCACGCCATCGCCTCCCAGGGGCGTTTGCCGAGGAGACCCGCGACGCTCTCGCCGAGCAGGGCCGCAGCGCTCTCGCTGATGTAGGTGACCCTGCCCTCGAGGTCGAGGGTGGAGCTGCCTCCCGGCAGGCGTTCGGCGAACCGCGCCGCGGCCAGCGTCTCGGCCGGTGCCCGCTCCCGGGCGGGCGGCTGCGACAGCGTCCGCGGGTACACCGCGGGGGCGACCGGGTGCCCGGCGTCCGCGGCGTCCTGGAGGAACCGCCCCAGGCGCCGGCAGGCGGCACCGACCCGCTCGTGGCTGGGTCCGGAGACCTCGGCGGAGTCGCAGCAGGGCCAGAACAGCAGGAGCGCTCCTCTGGGTGCCTCGCCGCCGAGGACCGGTGCCGCGGCCACGGCGAAGTGGTACGGCATGGCGATCGCGGTGCGCGGGTAGCGGCGGGCGAGTTCCTGGGGCTTGCTGAGCCACACCAGCCGCCGCTCGCGCACCGCGTCGGCCACGGGCACGTGGCTGGCCAGGCCCACCCCGAACCACGGCGCGAGGAAGTCCACCGGCATGCCCGTGCTCGCCTCGAGCCGCAGCGCGTCGCCCTCGGGGACCAGCAGGAACAGCGCGGCCGCGTGGGCGCCCGTGTCACGGGCGGCGAGGTCGAGCAGCCGGTCGAGTTCCGCCCGGAGCGCCGGCCCGGCGGCGTCGGCGGGGCTCGCCGCGTACGCCCGGGCGGCACCGTCGTCCGGTGTGGCGCGCATGGGTCAACGGTACGTCCGGACCGGCCGGCGCCGCCCGGGAGCCGCTGACCGGCTCAGCCGGCGACCCGGTAGCGGCTGGTGATCGCGACGCGGTTGAAGGCGTTCATCACCGTCGCCAGCCAGGCGACCGCCGAGACCTGGTCAGCGGAGAGCACGGCCGCGGCCGCCTCGTACTCCGCGTCGCTCACGTGCCCGTCCGCGACGTGCGTGATCGCCTCGGTCAGGCGCAGGGCGGCACGGTCGGTCGCGGAGAAGTAGCCGGCCTCCGCCCACGCGGGCAGCACCGCGATGCGGTCCGGGTCCTCGCCCTTCTTGAGCGCGTCGCGGGTGTGCATCCGCAGGCAGAACGCGCAGCCGTTCAGCTGCGACGTGCGGATCTTCAGCAGTTCGACCAGCAGCGGGTCGAGACCCGCCGCGGCGGCGCTCTCCTGCACCGTCTCGGACAGGGCGAGAAGCGCCTGGTAGCTGGCCGGGTCCTGCTTCCCGATGTTGACGCGCTGCTGCTCGCTCATGGGTGTCTCCTCCTGGGGGGGGTCGTCTGTCGGGCAAGCCTCGTCCAGGGCCGGGCCCCGCGCACGACGGCGTTCCGTCCGGTGCGGTGTCAGGGGTGCCCGTAGGACATGGCAGGTTCAGAGGTGCGCGATCTTGTCGGGGTTGACCACCCTGCGGTACGCGGTGATCAGGCCGTCCCGGATCTCCACCGTGTCCACCGAGAAGACCCGGCCCGCGCGGCGGTGCAGGAGGGCGGGTTCGCCGCCGACCTCGACGAGGTCGATGCGCTCCGGACGCCACCGGGACAGCAACCCCAACATCAGCCGGGCGATGCGGGCGCCGCCGTGGACGAGCTTGCGCGCGGTGACGACCCTGCCTCCGCCGTCGGTGACGTACACGGCCTCCGGGTGGAGCAGCCGCACCAGGCCCGCCAGGTCCCCGGCCTCGTAGGCGGCGCGGAACGCGATGAGCAGCCGTTCCCGCTCCGCCCGGGACGCCTGCGGCGTGGACTGCCTCGCCTCGGCCACCTTCCGCCGGGCCCGCGAGGCGAGTTGGCGGGCGGCGGGCCCGGAGGCGTCCAGCACGTCGGCGATCCGGGCGAACGGGAGGCCGAAGACGTCGTGGAGGATGAAGGCCACCCTTTCCGGCGGGGTCAGCGCCTCCATGACCAGGAGCATCGCCGACCCGACGGACTCGTCGACGAGCACCGGCTCCGAAGCGTCCGGTCCCGTCAGCAACGGCGCGGGGAGCCACGGCCCCACATAGGTCTCCCGGCGGACGCGCGCGGACTTCAGGATGTCGTACGAACGCCGGGCGGCCACCGTGATCAGCCAGGCCCGCAGATCGACGACGGCGCGCAGATCCGCTCCGGCCGCCCGCAGCCACACGTCCTGGGCCACGTCCTCGGCGTCGGCGACGGTTCCCAGCAGGCGGTACGCCACCCCGAAGACGGCGGGCCGGTGCGTCTCCCACTCGGCCTCGAGCGTCGCGGGCGGCCCGGGCGTGGGCGTGCGACTCATGCTGACGGGACCTCCTTCACCCCCACCTGTGGAATCGAGATGTCTTCTGTCCTGAATCAGGGCCCGTGACAGCGACGGAACCGCCGCACGGGCGGGCAGGTCAGTCCTGCCCGAGCGCGGCGCGCACGTACGAGCCCACCGCGGGAGCGTGCGCCTCGGCATCCGCCCGCACGTCGGCGAGGCTCTGCTGGGCCAGCGCCTTCCGCCAGGCCAGCTCGGCCCGTCCCATGGCGGTGTTCACCGCGCACGGGCGGCTGAAGCCGCCGTCCGGCACCCGCTCGCCGATGGTGCCGCAGCGGCGGATCTCCGCACAGCGGAACAGGGGGTCGTCCCCCTCCACGGCGAGGACCACGTCCAGCATCGACACGGCCTCCAGCGGGCGGGCCGTCCTGAAGCCGCCCCGCGCGCCCGGGACCGATTCCAGCAGGCCCGCCTTGACGAGCTGCTGGAGCTGCTTGTTCAGGTAGGACGCCGACAGATCGTGACCGGCGGCCAGTCGCGCGGTCGGGACCGGCTCGCCCTCCCCGAGCCACGCCAGGTTGAGCAGTGTGTGCACCGCCCACTCGACACCTTTGCCCGTTCGCATATCTGGATACTAAACATCCGGATATCGCACGTCAAAGACGGCGGCTCCGCGGTGGGGACTCGCCGGCGCGGCGTAGGCGCCGACGGCGGGCTCCAGGTGGGCGCCCACGGCACACAGCGCTTCGGGCACTGAACGGCCGGACGAAGGCCTGCGCCGCCGTGCGTCACCCCGTACGCGGCGGGCGGCGCAGGAGGAACACGCCCACGGCGGCCGACACCAGGATCACGTACACCGCGAACGCGACTCCCGCGTCCCGCAGCCCGAGTACGAGGGTGAGGGCGCCGACGCCGACCACCGGGACGGAGATGCCGACGTAGGCGACGACGAAGAAGGCCGAGATCGTCGCGCCGCGGTGCTCCTCGGGGGCCACCGCGCTCACGCCCGTCAGGCCCGCGCGGAACGACAGGCCCTGGCCGAGGCCACCGGTCAGGGCGCCGACGACCAGCACCGGCAGGGACTCCACCACCAGCGACGCGGCGACCACGGCCATGCCGGCCGTGAGCGCCAGGCACCCGGCCGGCAGTGCGCGCCGCACCCCCAGGCGGCCCATCAGCATCTGGCCCGCCGTGGAGGCGCAGAACACCGAGAAGACGACGAGGCCCGTGACGGCCAGGTTGTCCTCCCCCAGCGTCAGGGCGAGGAAGCTCGGCGCGACCGCGGTGAACAGCCCGAGCATCGAGAAGCCGGCGAAGGCGGCGAGTCCGGCCGGCACGAAGGCCGCGCGCACCTGCGGCGGCACGACCATGCCCTGGGGACGCAGCGGGGGCCGCGGGCTGCGGACCGCCACCGTCTCGGGCAGGGCGCGGGTGACGGCGAACGCGGCCAGCAGCAGGGCGATGTGCGCCAGGAAGGGCAGCCGCAGCGGCCAGGGCGCGTACTGGGCGAGCACTCCCGACAGCAGCGGGCCGCACCCCAAGCCGCCCATGTTGGCGGCGGTGGCCGCGAGTCCCGCGCGTGCGCGCAGGCCGGGTGGGGCCAGTTCGAGCACGGCGGCCGTGGCCGCCCCGCTGAGGAGCCCGGCGGAGAAGCCCGACAACAGCCGTCCGGCGAACAGCAGCGGCAGGCCGCCCTGGAACAGGAAGCACACCGCGCTCAGCAGCGACAGCCCGAGCGCGGCCAGCAACACCGGCCGGCGGCCGAGGACGTCCGAGAAGTCGCCGGCGACCAGCAGGGAGGCGATCACCCCGATCGCGTAGACCGCGTAGACGACGGTGACGACCAGTTCGGAGAACCCGATCCGCTCGCGGTAGAGGCCGTACAGCGGGGTCGGCAGTGTGGTCCCCACCATGCCGACCGCGAAGACACCCGCCGCCGCGACGTACGCGCTCCGCGCACGGCCTTCCCCGGGAGCTTCCTTGATCACGCCTCCCAAGTTAGCTGACGGACCGTCGGATCACCCGGGTACGGAGTCCGCCGGGCGGGCCGGGTCACCGGACGCGCGCTCCTTGGCGGGAGGCGGGGTGACGTGCGAGGCTGTCGCGCCATGACCCGTACTCCCGGCCTCCGCCTCGACTCACAGGGCATCGACCGCGCGGCCGGGGTGCTGCTCGGCGCGGCCGTCGGCGACGCGCTGGGGGTGCCGTACGAGTTCGCGGAGACGCTGCGCGAGGACCAGCGGCCGGGCATGATCGGCGGCGGTCTGGGGCCGTACCGGCCCGGTGAGTACTCCGACGACACCCAGATGCAGGCCTGCGTCGCCCAGGTCGCGGCGACCGGGGCGGACCTGCGCGGCGCCGAGGCCCTGGACGCGATCGCCACCGGCTTCCGGCGCTGGGTGGAGGGCGGCGCCACCGACGTCGGGGGCCAGACCCGTACGGTGCTCGGCGCCGCCGGACGGCTGCCCGGAAGCCCGGCCGAGGCACTGCGGGAGGCCGCCCGCCGCTACGCCGCGGGCCACCGGCTCACCGCGGGGAACGGCTCGTTGATGCGCACCGGGGTCGTGGCGCTCGCGCATCTCGATGACGCCGCGGCGATGGCCGAGGCCGCCGTCGCGGTCGGCGCGCTCACCCACCCGGACCCCGAGTGCGCCGACGCCTGCGTCCTGTGGTGCTCCGGCATCCGCACCGCCGTGCTGCACGGGACCTTCGACGGGGTGCGCGAGGGACTCGGACTCCTCGCGGCAGGACGGCGGGACGTGTGGGCGAAGCGGCTGGACGAGGCCGAGGCCGAGCCGCCCCGGCACTTCACCGCCAACGGCTGGGTCGTCGGGGCTCTGCAGGCGGCCTGGTCCGCGATCACCCGTACCGCCGTCCCCGAACTCGACCCCGCCCGGGGCCGCTTCCCCGCCGGGCACCTGCGGCTCGCCCTGGAGGCGGCGGTGCGGGCCGGACACGACACCGACACGGTCGCCGCGATCGCCGGCGCCCTCCTCGGCGCGCGCTGGGGCTGCTCCGCCGTCCCGCAGGACTGGCAGCGTGCCGTGCACGGCTGTCCGGGGCTGACCGGGCCGGACCTGGTACGGCTGGCGGTCCGCACCGCGCGGAAGGGGGCCGTGGACGACGGTGACGGCCGGCCCCCCGCACCGCCCACGCCGGCTCCGCCCGGCTTCCCGGCCGGCCGCACGGTTCCGCATCCGCACGACCCCGGTGTGCTCCTGGGCGGTCCCGGCCCGGGCACCGTCCCCGTCCCGGTCGACGCCGTGGTGTCGCTCGGCCGCCCGGGAACCCTGCCGGTGCCGGCGGGTGGCGACGTGGAGCACCTACGGGTGTGGCTCTCCGGCGACCCGGCGGACGACGCCAACCTCGCCTATGTGCTGGACCAGGCCGCCCGGCTGGTGCTGCGGCTGCGCGGGGACGGCAGGAGGGTGCTGCTCCACTCGGCGGCCGCGTGGCCCCCGGTCTCGGCCGTCGCCGCGGTCTACGGCCATCTCACCGGCGGCGGGACGGACGGGTGGCCCCCCGCGCCGGCCCACCCCGGACTGCGCGACGCCGTACGGGCCCTGACCGCGGCGCCGGCCCCGGCCGACGCGTACGACACGGATGCCGCCGCAACTTCCGTGGCCGCAAGGCACATCCCCGCCCCGGAGGCGGAGGACGGGACCGCCGACGACGGCGACACCGCCCCGGAGCCGGAGTCCGGGAGGGAGCGTCCGCAACTACGGGAGGACGCGTTGCCCCGGGTGCGCGGGCTGCTGCTCGGCCTGGCCCTCGGCGAGACGCTGGGCGCCGCCCGCGGGACGCCCCCGGACCGCGGCCCGCTGCGGGCGGAGGCCGGCACCCGCCTGGCCCGTGCCACCGTCGAGAACATCCTGCGCGCCCCCGGTGACCTCCCGCCGGCCGTATGGCTCGCCCACACGGAAGGAGCCGCCCCACGCGGAGAAGAGCCGGGCCTGCTCGCCGCCGTGCTCCCGGTCGCCGTGATCGCGGCCGTCCACGGTGTGGCCCCGGCGGCCGCCGGGGAATCCGCCACCCATCCCGCGGGCGCCCACGCGACCGTCCTGCTCCACCACTGCCTGACCGGCACCGCGGACCTCCAGGAGCCCCTGTTCGCCGAGCAGTCGCAGCTGCACATCGCCCTGCGGGCCGGGCTGGACGCCCTCGGCGACGCCGACGGGACCGGCCACCTCCGCACCGCGTACCGGCAGGCCGCCGGCGATCCGGCCGACCCACGACGACTCGCGGCACTCGCCGCCGACGCCACCGCCCCCTCGGCGCTGAGCGGCGCGCTGTACTGCGCCGCCTCCTTCCCCCACCGTCACCAGGTCGGCGAGGCGCTGCACTTCGCCGCCGCGGCACCGGAAGGCGCCTCCGTCGCGTGCGTCACCGGCGCCTTCCTCGGCGCCGCGCACGGGGCCGGGGCCCTGCCCGCCGAGCTGCTCGGCCGCCACGAACTCGCCCCGGCCCTGGCCGCCCTCGCGCACGACCTCGTCGCGCCGTACCGCCGCCTCCACGAACCGGAGATCTCGTCGCCCGCGGCAAAGTGATCCGGGGCGACCTCACTCCCACCGAGGTGCGGAGCAAGCGCAGGCAAGGTCCTCGTCGTGAACCTTCACCTCTTCGATGACGTGCCCGCCGGGCTGGCCCTGAGAGTTCGGTCGTATCTCGGCGCCCACGGCGTCAAGGGCGACACCAGCCGGGTCGAACAACCGCACAGGCAATGGTGGCTCGACCAGGAAGTCCCTGCTCCGGGCGGCGCGACGGGCCCCCACCGCGGATGCGGTGAGGGCCCGCGTGGCGCTCGGGCGGTCGTGCCGGGTCAGAGCTCCTTGACGCGGATGTCGCGGTAGGAGATCACGTCCGTCGTGCTGTGGACCTGGAGGCCGATGTAGCCGGTGGCGTAGCGCCGGCCGTCGGTGCCCGGGTCCCCGGCGCGCGGCGGGGCGAAGACCTGGCCGCCGACGTTGTCGAACTCGTTGATGACGACGCCGTTGCGCAGGACCGTGAAGTGCTGGCCCTCGGCGCGGATCTCGTAGTCGTTCCAGGTGCCCTTGGGGGTGACGCCGGCGCCGCCGAGGCCCACGCGGTCGAAGCCGTAGACGGAGCCGGTCTTGTACATGTCGCCGTCGGGGCGGTCGAGGATCTGGATCTCGTGCCCGTAGTTGATGGCGACCCACTCGGGGCGGGACTCCTCGGGGTGGTCGTGGACGTCCGGGAAGCGGATGAAGACCCCGCCGTTGGCGTTGCCCGTGCCGGGGGCGTCGTCGCGGAACTGGAGCTTGAGCGAGAAGTCGCCGTACTTGCGCTCCGGGAACCACAGCATGCCCATGCCGGGGACGGTCGTGCTGCTGGTGATGGCGCCGTCGCCGGAGAGGGTGAAGCGGCCGCCGCCGACCTGCTCCCACCGCGCGAGGGAGGCCTCGGTGCCGTCGAACAGGTCGCGGTAGCCCTTCGTCTGGCCGGGCTTGCCGATCTTCGACTGCTTGGCCGCCTTGGTGATCCTGTTGAACTCGCGCCGGTCGATGACGTTGTCGGCGAGCAGCCGGTCGAGCACGCCGTCGACGTGCTTGAGGAACAGGGCGTGCGAGGACCAGTCCTTCTCGTCCTCGATCAGCTCGTTGATGGTGCAGCGGTCGCGGGTGAGCCGGTTCGGCACGCCCGAGTCCACGGTGCCGACGATGACGGTCAGCCGCTCGTCGTACTCCGGGCAGTTGGGCGGCGGGACGCCGCCGCCCTGCGCGACGGTGAACGTCACCTCCCGGGCCGCCGCGGTGTTGCCCGCCTTGTCCGTGGCGCGGTAGGCGAGCGTGTGGGAGCCGATCCGGTCGACGATGACGGGGGCGGAGTAGGCGAGGTACGGGCCGCCGTCGAGGGAGTACTCGACGCGGTCCACCCCGGAGCCCGCGTCGGTCGCGGTGACGGTGACCTTGGCGCTGGTGATGTACGCGCCGCCCGAGTTCTTGGTGCCGGTCACGGTCGCCGAGGTCTCCGGCGCAGTGGTGTCCTGGGCGGGCGGTGCCACGACGGTGAAGGCGACGGACTTCTCGGCGGCCGCGTTGCCCGCCTTGTCGGTGGCGCGGTAGCGGACGGTGTGGGAGCCGACCTGGTGCACCATCACCGGCGCGGTGTACGGCTGCCAGGTGCCGGCGGCCCCGATCGCGTACTCGATGGTGTTGACGCCGGACCCGGTGTCCGACGCGGTGACGGTGACCGTGGCCATCGTCAGGTAGTCGCCGTCGGCGTCCTTCTCCCCGCTGACGGTCGCGGAGGTCTCCGGCGCGGTGGTGTCGTCGGTGGGCGGCGCGACCACGTCGAAGGCGACGGACTTCTCGGCCGCGACGTTGCCCGCCTGGTCGGCGGCGCGGTAGCGGACGGTGTGGGAGCCGACCTGGTCCACGACGACGGGCGTGGTGTAGGGCTGCCACGGGCCGTCCTCGCCGACCGCGTACTCCACCGTCTGCACGCCGGACGCGTCGTCGGTCGCGGTGACGGTGACCGTGGCGGAGCCCACGTAGGCGCCGTCGGCGTTCTTCTGGCCCGTGACCTCGGCCGCCGTGGCCGGTGCGGTGGTGTCCTCACCGCCGGCCTCGGTCACCGTCAGGATGCCCTGCATCTGGCCGTGGCCGGGGATGCTGCAGAAGAAGCGGTAGCGGCCGGGGGTGAGGACGACCTCGGCGGTGTGCCTGCCGCCGGTGTCGTCGTTCGGGTTGGCCAGGATGTTGAGCGGGACGTCGTGGTTGTACTCGGGGTCCGACACGTCGAAGGTGAGCGTGTGCGGCATGCCGATGTCGTTGCCGGTCGCCGCGCTGTTCTCGAAGACGAGCGTCGCGGGGCCTGCCACCGCCGTCGTGGGGAAGCTCGCGTACCGGTCGGTGCGCGAACTGGCCGTCCAGGTGAGCACCTGCGCGGCGGCCGTGGTCCCGCCGGCCGCACGGTCGTCGGTGCGCCCGTACGCGACGGTCGAGGTGAGCCCCAGCACCAACAGCAGCGCGCCCAGCAGGGCCACGAGTGGGCGTAGAGGTCGCTGTCTCACTGTGCCGCCTTCCTGACCAGGTCCTTCGCGGCGGGAGTGGCCGCGCCGCCCTTGTAGGTCACGCGCCAGAGCGCGGACTGGGAGTCGGAGGTGAAGAAGCCGCGCCCGTAGTCGAGGACGTAGAGCGAGCCGTCCGGCGCGAACTTCCAGTCCATGAGGTTGCGGATGCCGCCCTGGCCGACCGGGATGATCTTCTTCAGCGACCCGGCGGTGACGGGCAGCCCGCCCTTGCCGACGGTCTTGGGATCGGTCAGCACGGCGTGGCGCGGGTTGTCGGCGTCGTAGAAGTCGCCGACGAACCACTGGCCGTCCCAGTACCGCGGCCACGCACCGTCGCCCGCGGTCGCGGCGTCGTAGCGGTAGACCGGGCCGTCCATGGTGGCCTGGCCGCCGCCCTTGAGCCACGGCAGGAGGTAGGTGGCCTCCTCGTTCTTGTAGCTGGGGACCCCGGCGGCGTTCCGGGGGAAGTCGGGGGCACCACCCTGCGGGGAGTACCAGATGGTGTTGCCGGTGACGGGCGGCAGGTTCACCAGGCCGTCGTTGTTCGGCGACTCGTTCTTGGGGGCGTCGCAGTCGTACCAGCCGAGCGGCTTGCTCGGGTCGGGCAGGTTGCGGTCGCGGTAGGGCTGCTTGTTGCCCATGCAGAACGGCCAGCCGTGGTTCCCGGCCTTGGTGATGGCGGCGAACGTGTCGTACTTCGCCGGTCCCCAGGTCGTGCTCGGCGCTCCCGCGTCGGGGCCGACCCAGCCCGCGTAGAGGATGTCGGTGGCCTTGTCGACGGAGATCCGCGCCGGGTTGCGCACGCCCATCACGTAGATCTCGCCGCGGGTCTTGCCGCCGCCCTCGTCCTGCTCCTTGCCGGTGAAGAGGTTGCCCTCGGGCAGGGTGTAGGTGCCGTCCGGCTCCGGGTGGATGCGCAGGATCTTGCCGTTGAGGTTGTTGGTGTTGCCCGCGGTGCGGCGGGCGTCGGCGAAGGACAGGCCCTTGAAGTTGGGCTGCGGGTTGTTGCCGGAGTAACCGTCGCTGAATCCGGACGAGTTGTTGTCGCCGGTCGCGACGTACAGGTTGCCCTTGGAGTCCCAGGCCATGCCGCCGCCCGCGTGGCAGCAGCTGTGGACCTGGACGGGCCACTTGAGCAGGACCTTCTCGGAGGCGAGGTCGAGCTTGTTGCTCGCGAGGTCCAGCGTGAAGCGGGAGACGCGCCGCTCCGCGACGTGCTTGTCGCGGTCGAGGCCGGAGTGCGGGGTGTAGTGGAGGTACACCCAGCCGTTGGTCTCGAAGGCCGGGTCGAGCTCGATGCCGAGCAACCCTTCCTCGACCTTGGTGAGTTCGTCGCCGCCGCCCTTGTTGCCGAAGACGGTCAGGGCGCCCGCGAGGGTCACCTTCTTCGTCGCCGGGTCGTAGACGTGGACCTGGCCGAGGCCCTTGCCCATGGCGGGGTCGTTCCAGTCGGTCACGACCGGGGAGCCGTTGGCACCGCCGCCGCGGCCGATGTACAGCACCCGCCCGTCGGGGGCGACGACCATGCCGTGCGGCTCGCCGATCTGGTCCTGCTGCCCCGGCTGGTTGGGCTGGGTGACCTTCACCGCGCTGTAGTTGGCGTCGATGGTCGCCTTGCAGTCGGCGCGGGAGAGCCGGGTGGTCCACTGCAGGGCGCCGCGCAGGTGGTCGCGGAAGTCGGTCTCGGCGAACGACTCCGCCGTACCGCCCATCCCGGTGTAGAAGGACCGGCCGCCGTCGTAGTCACGGCACCAGGAGACCGGGTGGTCGACGCCGTTGGCGCCGGTGCCCGGCTTGTAGCTGCTCTCCCTGACCTTGGCGACGGTGTGCACCGTGCCGGTCGGGTTGCTCGCCCAGTTGAGCCACTTGTCGGGCCGCTTCCACTCCAGCGGCAGGTCCTTCGTGGCCGGATTGACGCGGTCCGGTGTCTCGACGACGGCGCGCTGGACGGCGGCCGGGCTGGTGGCGGCGGGCCGGGCGCCGATCAGGCCGGCGAACCAGTCGGAGTACGGTTCGGTCCGCGCCGCGTCGTGGATGCCGAGGAAGCCGCCGCCGGCCTCCATGTAGGCCTCCAGGCCCGCCTCCTGCTCGGGGTCGAGGACGTCGCCGCCCCCGGTCAGGAAGACGACCGCGTTGAAGGTGCCCAGGCGCTTGGCGTTGGTGAAGACCGAGGCGTCGTCCGTCGCCACGGTCTTGAAGCGCTGCGCGGCCGGCCCGGACAGGCCGATCGCCTCGATCGCCTCGATGCCGGCGTCGACGGTCGGGGACTCCTCGGTGGCCGAGGCGTGGAACAGCAGGACCTTGACGTTCGCGCCGCCCGGTGGGGACGGCAGGGATAACGTTGTCGGCTCAGGCTCCGGATACGGTCTGGCCGTTGCGGCGGTGCCGCCCAGCAGCGATGCCGCCAGGGTCCCCGCCAACAGGACCGCGGCCGTGCCGCGCCGGGATCTCGACCGGTGATGTGGTGCGGTGTGCATGGTTCACCCACCCTCCGTGGTCACAGCAACAGCGCCTGAAGCTAGACGGCTTTTGACGGTCCGCCAACAGCTATGGACGGAATCTCACCAACTTTGTCCCGGGTGTGGATAAACGGAGAGCACTGGTCTACCGTGTGGCCGTCCCCGGGGACCCTCGCGCCCCGACCGTCTCCTCACGGCACTGGAGAGACCGGTATGGCTTTGGACAGAAGGAGCTTCAACCGGCGGCTGCTGGCCGGTGGCGTTGTCGCCGCCACCGGGTCGGCCACGCTGGCGGTGGCCTCCGCCCCCACGGCTTCCTCCGCGGAGCCCGCACCGCCCACCGCACCGGCCGGCGGCCAGGTGCGCCACCTCAAGCTCTACGCCGAGACGCTGCCGAACGGGCAGATGGGGTACGGCCTGGAGAAGGGCAAGGCCACCGTGCCGGGTCCGCTGATCGAACTGGTCGAGGGCGACACCCTGCACATCGAGTTCGAGAACGCCTCCGACGTGGACGCCAGCCTCCACGTGCACGGCATGGACTACGACATCTCCAGCGACGGCACGCGGATGACGCGCAGCCACGTGGAGCCGGGCGGCACACGGACGTACACCTGGCGCACCCACGCCCCGGGCCGGCGCAAGGACGGCACCTGGCGGCCGGGCAGCGCGGGCTACTGGCACTACCACGACCACGTCGTGGGCACCGACCACGGAACGGGCGGGATCCGCAAGGGCCTGTACGGGCCGGTGGTCGTGCGGCGTAAGGGCGACATCCTGCCGGACAAGCAGTTCACGATCGTCTTCAACGACATGACCATCAACAACAGGACCGGCGCCGACACCCCGGACTTCGAGGCCACGGTGGGCGACCGCGTCGAGATCATCATGATCACGCACGGCGAGTACTACCACACGTTCCACATGCACGGTCACCGCTGGGCCGACAACAGGACGGGCCTGCTGACCGGCCCGGACGACCCCAGCCGGGTGATCGACAACAAGATCACCGGGCCGGCGGACTCCTTCGGCTTCCAGGTCATCGCGGGTGAACACGTGGGCGCCGGCGCCTGGATGTACCACTGCCACGTCCAGAGCCACTCCGACATGGGGATGGCCGGGCTGTTCCTGGTCGCCAAGCCCGACGGCACGATCCCCGGCTACGAACCGCACCACCCGGACCACCCGGCGGGCGCGGCGAAGTCCGGGAAGAGTGGCGCGAAGACGTCCTCCGACGGGGAGCACGAGCACCACCACACGGGGTGACGCGCGTCCCGCGGCGGGAGGTCCTCCGCAGGCCTCAGGACAGGCGTGCGAGGACGGTACGGCACATCCGCCGCAGTTCCTCGTCGTGCTCGACGTCGCGGAACCGACCGCTGCGGCGGGTGCGGGTCAGCTCCTCGCGGACGCGGGGCAGCGCCTCACCCGCGGCCGGACCCATCCGGTCAAGGCAGGCCAGAACGTGGTTCGCTGTCGAGTCGTTCTCTTCCCATGCGGCGAGGAGGGTCCGCACGACCACGGGTGCCTCGGCCGGGCCCCCGATGTCCCACAGGGCGCTCGCGGCATGGACACGGGTCCACTCGTAGTCGGCGGTCAGCATCTTCCGCAGGCGCGGCAGCACGCGGGCGGCCGGCGGTCCGATGCGGGCGAGCACGTCGGCCGCCTCGTGGTGCCGGTGGCTGTCGAGGAGGTCGTCCAGCAGGGGCAGGACGGCGGCCGGATCGCCTTCCGCCGCCCACAGCACCGCCGCGGCGGCCATCCGGACGGAGGGGTCGCCGGCCTGCGCCAACCCCCGAACCGCTTCGACGACGGGTGCGGCCTCGGTCCCGAAGGCGGTCAGCGCCTCGAGGGCGGAGGCGGTGACGCGCCACTGCCCCTGGCGTGCCGTGGCCGTGACGATCCCGGTGATCACGGGTACGGCGGCGGGGTCGCCCAGCCGGGCGAGCGCGGAGAACAGGGCGTTCGTGCCCATGTCCTCCCAACCCTCCGGCACGTCGCGGGCGGTGAGGTGCCGGCACAGTCGCGGCACCAACTGGTCGGCCGCCGAGGCGAGATGTCCGGCCACCTGCACGGCGCGCCAGGCGTCGACGCCGCCGTCCAGCGCCGTCAGCAGACAGGGCAGGGCACGTGCGTCACCGAGGCGGGCGAGTGCCACGACGGCCTGCTGGTGCGCACGGCGCAGCAGCGGGCAGTGGGTGGCCCAGACCTCCGGTCCGTAGGTCTCGCGTTGCCCCGTGACGTACGCGGCGAGGGCTTCGCGGGCGGGTTCGGCGATCGAGGTCAGGGCGCCGAGGGCCTCGGCCGCTTCGGCGGCGGTGTACGAATGGCCGGGGAGCAGGCAGCCGGCGAGCCGCGTGACCAGGGCGGTGTGGTCCCCGCGCCAGGCGCCCATGAGTTTCCTGGCCATGCGTATCGAGTCGTGGCGGACGGCCGGATCCGGGCTGCCGATCTGCTCGGTGAGGAGCGCGCTGCGCTCTGCGACGCGTGAGTCCAGCACCTCGTGGAAGGTCCGCAGCAGGGAGGTGAGCGGGGAGTGGGTGCGGTTGTGACGGTCGAGGTCCTCGAACGCCGCGACGACCTGCGGAGGCACGTTCCGCGACGCCTCCGCGGGTGCTTCGGGCTCATCGGGCGCGGCGCACCGGCACCCCCCGGTGGTGGACCCGGCGGCCTCGCCTCCCGTCCCAGGGGCGGGGGCGGGTGTGCTCAGCCGCAGCAGGCCGATGGCCTGCGGCATCGTGCCGGCGCCGATGCTCTCCGGGGCGCAGCGGGCACCGTGCACGAGGGCGGCGAGCCGGGTGGCCGGATCCGTGGCCGTGTCGGCGGCCAGTGCGCCGAGCCACGCGGTCGCGGCGTCCCGGGCTTCCGGCAGGCGCAGCGCGAGCGTCGCCGTCGTCTCCACGACGAGCAGTCGCTCCTCGGTGCCGTCCTCGGCGGGCAGGCGGTCGCGCAGCAGTGCGGCCGCCCGGGCCGCGTCGTCGACGAACAGCCCCAGCGCCTCGATCGCCGCCCGGCGGACCAGCCGGTCGTCGTCGCACGCGTAGGACACGAAGGCGTCCGCGCGCTCGCGCACCACGACCGCGCTGTCCTCGTGGTCCGCGCCGTCGGCGTACTCGTATCCGCAGCGTTCGACCGCGTGAGCCCCGATGCTGACCAGCAGCCCGACGATCGAGGCCCGCTCGGGTGTGGCCCGGTCGTCGGCCAGGGCGAAGAGGAACGGCAGGCTCGCCGTCGTGCTGGCGTACACGTCCCCCTGGTGGTGGACGGCGCTGTAGAAGCTCCTCAGCGCGCTGTCGCGGGTCTCGGCGTCCGGGGAGGCCATGTCCCTCAGCCACGCCGGAACCTCGTCGGCGGCACCGTAGGCGTGGTGCATGGAGGACCAGTCGATGGCGTCGAGTTCTCGTTCGTCGATCATGGGCGGCACTCTGTCGCAGGGCACTGACACCGGCACCGCGACGGGAATCCCGTACGTCACTTTGTCGATATATGATCCGCGCGGCCCCACCCGCCAGGGGTCGTGTTCCGGCCCGCGGGCGACGTGCACCAGAGAAGAGAGCCAGGCCCCCCATGAACGCAGTGGTCCCCCCGGCGGTCGCGGAGCGGTCCGAGGCCGAGGCGATGTACCGGTTCGAGACGGAGGCGCCCGAGTCCGTGCGGGTGGCGCTCGGCATGGCCGCCGCTCGGGTCGGCGGCGGCGTCGTGCTGTCGATGCGCAACGACCCCACCCAGTACTGGAGCAAGGCGCTGGGGTTCGGTGTCTCCGCACCGATCACGGCCGAGGTGATCCACGAGGTGTGCGACTTCTACCGCGCCGAGGGGACGGTTCAGGCCGTCCTCCAGATCGCGCCCGCCTTCCTCCCGGAGGACTGGGACGACATCTGCGCCCGCGAGGGCATCACGGCGGGCTCGTCCTGGGTGAAGCTGGTCTGCCCCGTCGAGGAGGCCGTGGCCCGCGCGCAGGCGATGGAGCCGCCCGCCGGGATCCGGGTCGCCCCGGTGGAGGCGGACCGGGCCCAGGAGTGGGGCGCGGTGGTGACCCGTGCGTTCGGCATGCCGGAGGAGCACTACGCGCCGATGACCGCCGCCTCCGCGGTGCGGCCGGGATGGCATCCGTTCGCGGCCTGGCTGGACGGGGAGATCGTCGGCACGGGAACGATGCACGTCCGCGACGAGGCGGCCCAGATGTTCGCCGGCGCGGTGCTGCCGCACGCCCGCAAGCGCGGCGGGCAGACCGCCCTGCTGGCCGCCCGCGCCCTGAGGGCCCGGGACCTCGGCTGCCGTGTGCTGGTCGCCGAGACCGGCGCCGAGGCACCCGGCACCCACAACTCCTCGCTGCACAACATGCTCCGGCTCGGCTTCCAGGTGGCGTACGAGCGCCGCAACTGGGTCTGGCGGTCATCGACCGGGGCGTGACGCCGCGCGGACGGTCGCAATGCGTCCGCCGTCCCTGCGGCGCAGCGGTCCCCCGGGCACGACGATGGGAGGACCGGGTCCGTCGAGGGGACGGGCCCGCTCCCGGAAGGCCGCCCATGCCCCATGCCCAGGCAGACCGCACCCCCGCCGCACTGATCACCGGCGCGTCCTCGGGGATCGGGCGCTGCTACGCCGAGCAGCTGGCCCGGCGCGGCTACGCGCCGGTCCTGGTCGCCCGCCGCGCCGACCGGCTGGCCGCGCTCGCCGAGTCCGTCCACCGGGAGACCGGCCTCGAGGCGACCGTCCTCGCCTCCGACCTGGCCGACCCGGACGGCCTCGCGCGGGTGGAGCGCGCTGTCCTCGACCACGAGCACCTCGCCGTGGTCGTCAACGCGGCCGGCCTCGGGGCCCTCGGGCCGCTGCGCGAGGCGGCGCCCGCGGACCTGGACCGGCTCGTGGCGGTGAACGTGCTCGCGCTGACCCGGCTGTCCCGGGCGGCGCTGCTCTCCTTCGGCCGGCACGGCTCGGGCACGTTGATCAACCTGTCGTCGATCGGCGCGTTCCACGCGCCGCCCGGGGGCACCGCTTACGCCGCGAGCAAGGCCTACGACCTGCACTTCTCACGGGCCCTGCAACGCGAGGTGGAGGGCAGCGGCATCCGTGTGCAGGTCGTCCTGCCGGGTCCGGTGCGCACCGAGTTCTTCGAGGCCTCCGGCGTGGACTCCGCGATGTTCCCGCAGGAGTCGTTCGTGGACGCCGACGACTTCGTCCGCGCCGCGCTGGTGGGCCTGGACATGGGCGAACTCGTCTGCATCCCCACCCTGCCCGACATGACCCCCTGGGAGGACGAGGCGGCGCGCGGGCAGGCCCTGCGGAACGCCGCCGGCCTGCGCGGCGTGATCAGCGACCGTTACACCCGGCCCTGACCCGCGGGCCCGCCCGCCCGGACGTCACGGGGCGCCGGACGCCGCGTCCAGCCGGGCGCGCAGGGCCTCGGCGATCTCTCCCGCGGCGGCCGTCTGCTCCGGCGTGAGGGCGTCGACGAACATCTCCCGGACGGCGCCGAGGTGCGGCAGCGTGGCGTGCCGGAAGGCGCGGGCGCCGTCGTCGGTGCGGACGGCCTCGGCGCCGCGGTTGTCCGTGGTGCACTCCACCCGCTTGATCAGCCCGCGGCGTTCCATGCGGCCGAGGTGGTGTGACAGGCGGCTGCGTTCCCAGCCGATCGCCGCCGCGAGCTCGGAGGAGCGCAGGCGGTGGCCCTCGGCCTCGTGCAGCGCGAGCAGGACCGCGTAGTCCCCGGGGGACAGCGCGGAGTCGGCCTGCAGGCGCGACGCCAGGTGGGCGCGGAGCCGTTCGGTGGTCTCGATGAAGTCGCGCCAGATCCGGAGTTCTTCGGTGGTGGGCAAAGGCCCGTGTCCGCGTCCCATGAGCACCCCTCTGTTTGACATGTCAATCATATCGATGCATGCTTGACGCGTCAATCACTTGGGCCGCCGGACGCGGGACCGTTCCGGAGGCGGGAGGAGGGGACCATGCAGCCCACTGCCTTCGAACTGGGTCTGAACTCGTTCGGAGAGATCGCGACCGACGACGGCCGCGTCCTGAGCGACGCCGAGACCGTCCGGCTGCTCGTCGAGGAGGCCGCGCTCGCCGACGCCGCGGGGGTCGACGTCTTCAGCGTCGGCGAGCACTACCGGCCCGGACACATGGACACCGCCACCCCCGTCCTCCTGTCGGCGATGGCCACCGCCACCGAGCGCATCAGGCTCGGCACCTCGGTCACCGTGCTCAGCACCAACGACCCCGTGCGGCTCTACCACGCGTTCTCCACCCTGGACGCGGTGTCGGGCGGCCGCGCCCAGCTCGTCCTCGGACGGGCCTCGGTCACCGAGTCGTTCGCCCTGTTCGGCCACGACGTCTCCGAGTACGACCGGCTCTTCGACGAGAAGCTGGAACTGTTCATGCGCCTGCAGCGGGAGGAGGAGGTCACCTGGTCCGGGACCGTCCGGACCCCGCTGAATGGCCAGCTCCTGCGGCCACGCATGGGCGAGGGCGGCATACCCACCTGGATCGGCGTCGGCGGCAGCCCCAACTCCACCCTCCGCGCGGCCCGTTACGGCCTGCCGCTGATGCTGGCGATCATCGGCGGCCGCCCGCAGCGGTTCGCCGGACACGTGGACCTCTTCCACCGCGGCCTCCAGCAGGCCGGGCACCCAGCCCAGCCCGTCGGCCAGCACTCCCTGGGCCTCGTCGCGGACACCGACGAGGAGGCCGTCGAGACCTGGTGGCGGTACTGGCAGCCGGTCATGACCGCGCTCTCCGAGGAACGCGGCTTCTACGCGCCCACGTACGAGCGCTACCTGGCGGAGGTCGCCGACGGCGCGCTCTTCGTCGGCTCCCCCGCCACCGTGGCGCACAAGATCGCCCGGGTCGCCCGCGACCTCCACCTGAACCGCTTCGACCTGAAGTACGACATCATGCACCTGCCCCGCCAGGCCCGCGCCCGCACGATCGAACTGCTGGGCCGGGAAGTGGCGCCGATGGTGCGCGAACTGCTCACGAAGGAACCCGCTGATGTCTGACCTCGTCTTCGGCCTCGACACGTTCGGCGACGTACCGGTGGACGACACCGGCGCCCCCGTCTCCCACGCGGCCGCCATCCGGCAGGTACTCGACGAGGCCGTCATGGCCGACCAGATCGGCGTCGACGCCATCGCGCTCGGCGAGCACCACCGCCCCGAGTACTCGGTGTCGACCCCGGAGACCGTGCTCGCCGGGATCGCCACCCGCACCGAGCGGATCAAGCTCGGCTCCGGGGTGACCGTCCTCAGCTCCGACGACCCCGTCCGCGTCTTCCAGCGTTTCTCGACCGTCGACGCCCTCTCCAACGGGCGGGCCGAGGTGATCCTGGGCCGCGGCTCCTTCACCGAGTCCTTCCCGCTGTTCGGTTACGACCTCAGCGACTACGACGTGCTCTTCGAGGAGAAGATCGAGCTCTTCGCGAAGCTCCTCGACGAGGAGCCGGTGACCTGGAGCGGCACCACGCGGGCGCCGCTGAAGGATGCCGACGTCTTCCCGAAGACCGAGTCGGGCCGGCTCAAGACGTGGGTCGGCGTGGGCGGCTCGCCGCAGTCGGTCGTCCGCACCGCGCGCTACGGCTTCCCGCTGATGCTCGCCATCATCGGCGGCGCCCCCACGCGCTTCGCGCCGTACATCGACCTGTACCGGCGGGCGGCGGAGCAGTTCGGCACGACCGCCCACCCGGTGGGCATGCACTCCCCCGGCTTCGTCGCGGACACCGACGAGGAGGCCCGGGAGGGGTTCTGGCCCGGTTACAAGGTGATGCGCGACCGCATCGGCAAGCTGCGCGGCTGGCCGCCGGTCCGCCGTGAGGAGTTCGACGCCGAGATCGAGCACGGCTCCATGTACGTCGGGTCGCCCGAGACCGTGGCCCGCAAGATCGCGGCGGCCGTCGGGGACCTCGGGGTCGGCCGGTTCGACCTGATCTACACCGTGGGCCCCCAGCCGGTCGGACCCCGCATGCGTGCCGTGGAGCTCTACGGCACGAAGGTCATCCCCATGGTCCGCGACATCCTCGCGGGCTGACCCCGACGCCCACACCGACGCAGGAACGGAACGGAGACGACATGGACACCGAGGGCGTGCGCACGATCGGCATCCTGGGCGCGGGCAAGGTCGGGACCGTGCTGGCCCGGCTGGCCCTGGCCGCGGGCCACCGCGTGCTGGTCGCGGGCTCGGGCGACCCCGCGGCCATCGCGCTCACGGTGGAGGTCCTCACCCCTGGCGCGGTCGCGGTGACCGCCGCCGAGGCCGCGGAACGGGCGGACATCGCGGTCCTCGCCCTCCCCCTGGGCAAGTACCGCGGCATCCCGGCCGAGCCGCTGCGCGGCAAGCTCGTGATCGACGCGATGAACTACTGGTGGGAGGTCGACGGGATACGCGACGACCTCACCGACCCGCGCACGTCGTCGAGCGAGACCGTGCAGGCCTTCCTGCCGGGGTCGCGCGTGGTGAAGGCCTTCAACCACATGGGCTACCACGACCTGGAGGACGGCGCCCGGCCCGCCGGGACGCCCGGGCGCAAGGCGATCGCCATCGCCGGCGACGACCCCGGCGACCTCGCCGAGGTGGCCCGCCTCGTGGACGGGCTCGGCTTCGACCCCGTCGTCGCCGGCCCCCTCGCCGAGGGCGTCCGCCTGGAACCGGGCACCGAGCCCTTCGGCGCCAACGTCGACGGCACCGAACTGCGGGCCATGCTCGACCGCTTCCCGCAGACCGATCGTGGACGGACCGTGGCCGAGGCGCGCGTGTAGCGGCCGGGGACCTGCGGGCCCGGGCAGGAGGTCGTGTTCCCCTGCCCGGGCCCGCCGTTGTCGGACCCGCGTGACAGGATCCGGGCCGTGGACCACGACACCGTCTTCGCCGGCCTGGACCGGATCGCCTGGCCGGAGCTGCACCACGCCTTCGGTCCCGCCGAAGACGTCCCCGGCCTGCTGCGGGCGTTGACGTCCACGGACCAGGAGACCGCGGACGAGGCCGCGGAGGAGCTGTGGGACAGCCTCGTGCACCAAGGCACGGTGTACCGGGCGACGGTGCCGGCCGTGCCCTTCCTGGTGCGTCTCGCCGTGGCGGGTGTGCGGCGCGCGGAGTTGCTGTGCATGGTGGGCGCGGTGGCCGAGAGCGCGGACGAGTACGACCCGGACCGGCCCGGCGCCGCGCATGCCGCCGTCGTCGAGCAACTGCCTCTGCTGCTCCCCCTGTTGTCGGACGACGACACCGAGAGCCGGCGATGGGCGGCGTGGGTGGTCGCCCGGTGCGGGCCGGAGGCCGGAGCGGAGGCCCTGGCGGCGCTGCGCCGGCGATGGGAGACCGAGACCGGGCCGGCCGAGCGTGCCGCGGTGCTGACCGCCTGCGTCGCGGTCGGCGCCGGCGCGGCCGACGACCTCTGCGCGGCCGCGTCGCGGACGAACGAGCCCCCTCAGGTCCGTGTGGCGGCGCTGCTGGCCGTCGTGGACACCGGGCGGCCGTGGAACGACGGACTGGCCGCCGTCGTGGCCGAACTGTCACCGCTGAGGCGCCATGCGGCGGGCGGACCGTGGGAACCCCAGCCGCTGCGGACCCTGGTCATCGGACTGCACGAGCGGGGCGACGCCCGCGCCGCGACCGACGTCGCCGTCGCGGCGCTGGACGCGGTGGTGGCGGCCGTACGCGCCGGTGCGGACCCCAAGGCGGCCGCCGGGGAGGCGACCGCGGCGGCCGATGCCCTCGCGCTGGTTTCCAGGAGCGCCCCGGCGCGGCTGCTGCCCGCGATGCTCCCGCTGCTCGACCACCCGGACACCGCGGGGGTCGTCATCACCGCGATACGCGACTGGGCCCAGCCCGTTCCGCAGGCGGTGCCGACGCTGGTGCGCCTGGCCGAGGGCGGCGGTGAGCACGCCGACCGGGCTCTGGAGGTCCTGGTCCGGCTGGGTACGCCCGAGGCGCCCGACCTCCTCGCACGCCACTTCGGGGACCGGCCGCGCGCCCTCGAAGCGGCGTTCCGCCGCACCCTGCGGAAGCCTCCGGCCCCGCTGCCGTGCACCCCGGCGCTGCTCGACGCCGTCCGGGCGCGGCTCGCCGCCCGCACGGCCGGCAGCGGGACGTCCGGGGCGCGCCGGCCCGCCGTCGCGGGTGGCCTCGACACCATCAACGAGCCCGTGTACCACACGGGTCTCCTGGCGGGCTGGGGGCCGTCCGCGCGCGCGGCGCTTCCCGAACTGGTCGGAGCCCTCCCCCACCACACGTTCACGGCCGGCCGGGCGCTCGCCGCCGTCGCCGACGCCGGACGTGACCCGGAGGTGGTCGCCGCGCTGCGTGCCTGCGCCGGGACCGGATCCCGTTCGGACCGCCAGGCGGCCGCGGCCGCGCTCCACTCGCTGACGGGCGACGCCACCGCTCTCCTCGCCGTCGTGGAAGCCGCGCTCGACGACCCGGACGGCCGGCGCGACTCCTGCATCGCCGCCGTCCCGCCGCTCGGCGAGCAGGCGCGTCCGCTGCTTCCCCGTCTCCGGGCGCTGCTGGCCGAACCGGCGGGGACGCGGTCCGCCCTCCACGCCGTCGAGGCCGCGCTGACGGCGGCCGCCGTGCTCTGGGAGCTGACGGGTGATCAGGATGCCGTCCTGCCGGTGGTCCTGGAGGGCCTGGGCTGGGCCGGGCAACCCTGGGGCGAGCGGGTCGCCGGGCGGGCCGCCGAGGTCGCCGCCCTCGTCGGGCCCGCCGCGCGGCCGGTCGTACCGCGCTTGCTGCCGATGCTCGACGCCCCGGGCACGGCTCCGGCCGCCGTGCGTGCCCTGGTGGCGCTGCACCCCGGCAGTGACCGCCCGGCCGGTGTGCCGCTCGCCGAACTCGTCGACCGCGTCCTCGCCTCGGCGGCCCCCGGTGCGCACGCCGGCACCGCGATGACCGTGCTGGAGGTGTGCACCGTCCTCGGCCCCACCGCCTTCACCCCTGCCCAGGTCGACCGGGTGAGGCGACTCGCCGACGGGGAGCGGCGCATCGTGGGAGCGGGCGTCCAGGTCGACATGATCCGTGACGACGAGGAGTTCCGCGCCGCCGCCCGCACCCTTCTGGCGGTTCTGACGGCCTGACGCCGGGGTTCACAGGAACATCGACATCGGCAGGAGCAGCAGGAGGGCGACGACCGAGGCGACGGAGACGCCGAGCGTGCAGTTCTTGAGCGTGCCGCGGGTGGTCTGGCCCATCAGGGACTGGAGCAGCCAGAAGGTGTTGCTCGTGACGTGCACCGCGAACAGCGACCCCGCGCCGATGGCCAGCGCGACCAGCACCGGGTCGATGCCGAGGCCGTGGGCGACGGGGGCGAGGACGCCGGCCGTGGTGATGGCGGAGATGGTCACCGAGCCGACGGCGAGGTGGAGCGCGGCGGCGACGGCCCAGACCAGCAGCAGCGGTGCGATGTGGCCGCCGGTGGTGAAGGACCCGCGCAGGATGCCGCCGAGGCCGGACGCGGTCACGACGGCGGCGAGCGAGCCGCCCACCGCGGTCAGGACGAGGATCTGGCCGCTGTCCTTGAAGCCGCGGACGAGGGCGCGTTCCACGCGTTCGCGGCCGACGGTGAACCGTGCGACGAGCAGCGTTCCGGCGAGCCCGGTGAGCAGCGCCACCACCGGGCTGGAGACGAAGGTCAGCACCGGGCTGCGGGTGTGGGTGGCCTGGGCGACCGCGCCGCCGCCGATCAGCAGCAGGGCGGTCACGAGCGGGGCGAACCGTACGAGCAGGCTCGGCTCCCTCCCTGCGCCGGCCGGGGGCGGGCCGGCCACGGGCGCCGTCCGCGGCCCCGGGGCGGGACGGTGCCTCAGGAGGCGGCCGGTCCCGGGGCGCGCTCGTGCCGAGGCGGGGGCGGCGCCGGCCACGGCGACGACCGGGACGGGGCGGACCCGCGCCGCTTCAGCCGGACACGCCGTCCCCGGCTCCGGCTCGGACTCCTTCGCCGGCCGCGCGGTCTCCGTCCCCGTCCCCGTCTCCGTCCCCGTGCCGGTCACCGGCTCGGCCTGCGCGCCGACGGCGGCGTCCTCGTCGGTGGCACTGTTCCAGAGCCCCCGCCGGAACAGGAAGGACATGATCGTCACCGACACGAGGACGGTGGGGACGATCAGCACCAGCCCCCACAACAGCATCGTGCCCAGGGGTACGTGCAGCAGCGCCGCCAGGGCCAGCGCGCCGACACCGGGCACCATGAGGACGATGCCGCTCTCGAGGCCGATCGCCAGGGCGGCTCCCATGCGGGCGGAACCGAGCGGACCGAGCCTGCGGGAGGCGGTGCGGGCCAGCGGCGCGCAGATGACCAGGAGCACGTCCAGGTAGATGGCCTGCAGCAGGGTGCCGATGGTGAGCGCCATGGAGTGCGGGAGGCGTCGTGGGCCGAAGACGCGCAGCAGGCGGTCGACGAGCTGCTCGACGGCGCCCATCTCCTGGAGGACCGCGCCCATCAGGACGCCGAAGGCGATCAGCAGACCGACCTCCGCCATGATGTCGCCGAAGCCGGTGGTGATGGTCCTGATCGTCCGGGTCACCCCGAGACCGGTCGCGAGGCCGAGGTAGAGCGAACCCACCACCAGGGAGATCACCGGGTTCACACGGAAGCGGACGATCAGCGCGACGATGCCGACGATCGCCACGGCGGTGTTGGCCAGTACGGGGACTTCGGACATCCGCGCTCCCTTGCACACACGGCGCCGGGAGGCGAGTACGGGCAGGCGCCCCATCGCGGTGCGGAAGCGGGCTCGTCCAGGACCGGCTCTGAGTGAGACGGCGACTCATCATGAGGGTACTCCGCCCCTCCGGCACCTGCACACGCATGCGCCGCTCGCACTCACCAGGCGGATAAAAGAGCACGTCTCACCCATCGAGAGGAACATATGGGACTTATTGACGCAGCCCTGCTTGCCCCACATCATGGAATGAGACATCACGATATGGGTCAGCGAGGTGATGGCAGATGCCCGAACCCTTCGCGCCGGACAGCGGAGCGCCGTCCGGTCCTCTCACCGGGTTGCGAGTCCTGGAGCTGGGCAATTTCATCGCCGCTCCGTCCGCCGGCCGCCTCATGGCGGACTTCGGCGCCGACGTCGTCAAGGTCGAACGGCCGCGCGTAGGGGACGAACTGCGCCGCTGGCGGCTGCACGGGGGCGACACCTCCCTGCTCTTCCGCGCGATGAACCGCAACAAGCGCTCCCTCACGCTGGACCTGCGGCGCCCGGAGGGCCGGGACCTGGCCCTGGCCCTGATCCGGCGCACCGACGTGGTGCTGGAGAACTTCCGGCCGGGCACCCTGGAGCGCTGGGGCCTCGGCCCGGAACGCATGCGCGAGGTCAACCCGTCGGTGGTCCTCGTGCGGATCTCCGGCTACGGGCAGACCGGGCCCTACCGCGACCGGCCGGGCTTCGGCGGCGTGGCGGAGGCCGTCGGCGGACTGCGCCACCTCACCGGCGACCCCGACCGTCCCCCCACCCGGGTGGGCATCAGCCTCGCCGACTCGGTGGCCGGCCTGTACGCCGTGGTCGGCGCCCTCGCCGCGCTCCACCGCCGCGCCGCGACCGGGCGCGGGGAGGTCGTCGACGTGGCCCTGTACGAGGCGGTGTACTCCCTGATGGAGTCCCTGACCCCCGACCACGACGCCTTCGGCGTCGAACGCGAACGCGCCGGCGGCGCCCTGCCCGGCGCCGCGCCGTCCAACACCTACGCGTGCCGGGACGGGGTGTCCGTGGTGATCAGCGGTAACGGCGACGCCGTCTTCAAGCGCCTGGCGGCCGTCATCGGCCGTCCGGAACTGGCCGACGACCCGCGGCTGGCCGACAACGCGGGCCGGGTGCGGCACGCCGCCGAACTGGACGACGCGATAGCGGCGTGGACCGGCGGGCTGCCGTACGAGGAGGTCGTGAAGCTGCTGGAGGAGGGCGAGATCCCGGCCGGCCCGATCTACACCGCGGCCGAGATCGCCGAGGACCCGCACTTCGCGGCGCGCGGCATGCTCGAACGGCACCGCGTGGCCATCGCCCCGGGGTGGGACCAGGACGTGGCCTTCCCCGGCGTCGTCCCCAAACTGGCCGAGGCGCCCGGCGGCACGCGCTGGCTCGGCCCGGACCTGGGCGAGCACACCGACGCCGTCCTCGCGGAACTGGGCATCGGGGCGGACCGCCGCGCCGGCCTGCGGGCCCGGGGGGTGGTGTGACGTGACCGCCCTGCCCGACCAGGTGGTGATCACCGACGTCATGCTCCGCGACGGGCTGCAGAACGAGGCCGCCGTGCTGCCCCTCGCGGACAAGCTGCGGCTGGCCTACGGGCTGCTGGAAGCGGGGCTGACCTCGCTGGAGATCGGCTCCTTCGTCCACCCGGAGAAGGTCCCGCAACTGGCCGACACCGACCGGCTGGTGGCGCGGCTGCGGCCCGGGGAGTCCGTGCTGCTGCACACGCTGGTCTTCAACGAGCGCGGCGCACGCCGGGCGATCGCGGCCGGGGCACGCGACGTACGGCTCACCGTCTCCGCGAGCGACGGCCACAGCCGCGCCAACGCCGGGGTGCCGCGCGACGAGGCACTGGAGCGCCTGCGGCCCGCCGTGGACGTGCTGAAGGCACACCGGGTACGGCTGGAGGCCACCGTCGCAACCGCCTTCGTCTGCCCCTTCGACGGCGAGACGGACCCGGGCACCGTGGTGGAACTCGCCCGGCAGCTCGACGCGTTCGGCATCCGCGTGCTGCACCTCGCCGACACCATCGGCGCGGCCGGCCCCTGCCACGTCCGGCGGACCGTCACCGCCGTCCGCGACGCGCTGCCGGAACTCCCCCTCGGCCTGCACCTGCACAACACCTACGGAATGGCGTCCGCCGACGTCTGGGAGGCGCTGCGACTGGGCGTGCGGCGCTTCGACGCGGCACTCGGCGGGATCGGGGGGTGCCCGTTCGCGCCCGGCGCCGCGGGGAACCTGGGGACGGACGACCTGGTCAACCTCTGCCACCACGCCGGCGTCGCGACCGGCGTCGACGTCCGCCGCCTCACCGCGGTGCGCGAGGAGTTGCGGGTGCTGCTCGGGCACCGGCTGGACTCCGCCCTGTCCGCGGTGCCGGCCGCGCCGGTGCCGCTGCGCACCGCCCTCGCGCCGGCTGACGTACGGTGAGTCCTCGTACGGGACGCCCCCGGCCGGGGGCGGGAAGGACGCGGTGGTGCGCATGGGCGAGAAGGCGGGGACCGCGCCGCTGCTGGTGCTGCAGAAGATCCGCCAGATCCTGGAGTGCTTCACCATCGAGCGCCCGGAGCTGAACCTCCAGGAGATCACCCGGGCCACCGGGCTGCCCGCGAGCACCTGCCAGCGCCTGGTGCACAACCTGCTGCGGGAGGGCTTCCTCGACCGCGACGGGGACGTGTACCGCATCGGGCTGCACTTCGTGCAGTGGGCGGCGCCGGGCACCTTCGGCCTGGACATGGTCAGGCTCACCCGGCCCGCACTGCGGCGGCTGCGCGACCGGACCGGGGAGACCGCCTGCCTGTACGTGCGCGACGGCGCCCACCGCACGGTGGTGTCACTGGCGGAGGCCCACCACGTCGTGATGCGGATGTTCGCGGTCGGCATGGTGATGTCCCTGCACGCGGGCTCGGCCGGGAAGGTCTTCATGGCCTTCGACCCCATCGCCCGCCGCGACGCGGTGGGCCACGGCCTGACCCGGCACACCCCGCGGACCGTGGTGGACATCGACCTGCTGGACGACCAGTTGGAGGAGATCCGCCGCAACGGCTACTCCGCCTCCTTCGAGGAACGCGACATCGGCGCGGCCTCCGTCAGCGCCCCCGTGTTCGGCAGCACGGGCGAGCTGGTGGCCGCCATCGGCATCGGCGCGCCGACGCAGCGGCTCACCCCCGCCGAGGTCGGCCGGCTCGCCCCCCTCGTCGTCGAGGCCGCCGAAGACGCGTCCCGCTCCCTCGGCTACCGCCCGGGCACCCGCGCGGACAGCACCGCGCACTGACCGCCCGCCGGGGGACGGCTCCGGCGGCGGGCAGGGACGTCATGTGCCCGTGCCGATGTCGTCGTGGCGGGAGACGAAGCGCGCCCGCCCGTCCTCGACGTGGAAGAGGAACCATCCGCCGTCCTGGCCGGTCTCCAGGAACTGGGACTGGCTCTCGTAGCTGTAGCGGCGGGTGATGCCCTGCCAGGGGGCGCGCAGGAGTTCCGCGCGCAGGGACTCGCGGCCCTCGCCGCCGAGCGCGGCGAGGCCGTGCGCGGCGAAGCGGACGGCGTCGTAGGCCTCGGCGGCCCAGGGCCCGGGGGCGGTGCGGTGGCGGGCGGTGTACGCGGTGGCGAACGCCCGGGTCCGGGGGTCGGCGGCGGCGTCGGTGCGGGCGGTGCTGATCCACCAGCCCTCGGCCTCGCGGAGGAAGCCCGCGGACAGCACGTTCTCGTCGGCGGCCCGGACACCGCGGTGACCGGCGGTGCGCAGGGCCTTCGCGCAGGCGGCGGCGCGGGCCGGGGTGACGCCGGCGAAGAGGACGGCGTCGTCGGGGCGGGCCGCGATGGTGCGCGCGACGGCGCCGAAGTCGTCGTCGGCGGCGACCTCCAGCACGTCGACCTTCCCGTCCAGCTTGCCGTGGACGGTGACGATCTCGACGGTGGGCCGGCCCTCCTCCTCGTCGGCGAGGTCGTGGACGACGACCGTGCGCCGGGGCCGGACGACGCGGTTGAGGTAGCGGTCCACGGCTCCGGGCCCGGCGGTGCGGGTGGGGCGCAGCACGAGGGCCGTCGTCGCGTTGACGGCGTTCAGCCGCTCGGTGTCCGCTCGGGTCACCAGCAGGCAGACGCCGGCCTCGGTGCAGACCGGCACGGCGGCGGGCACGGCCCGGTTGTCGCCCGCCGCGATGACGGCGTGCACGTCGGGGTCGGCGGCCAGCCGGCGGGCGGCCGCCGCGGAGCCCTCCGCGGTGCCGCCGTCGTCGGCGGTGCGCAGCGCGAGGTCGAAGGCCCGGTCGGGACGGGCGTTGTGCTCGGCCACCGCGAGGCCCGCCCCGCGTTCCTGGGCCAGGACGGCCGCGGCCGAGCGGTCGCCGAGGAGGCCGATGACGCGGGTCGGCAGCGACTGCCCGGTGCCGCCCGTCCCGCGGGACCGTCCCCACTGCCACCACGCGGTGCCGCCGCCGACCGCGGCGACGCCGAGCGCGGCGGACGCGGCGAGCAGCCGCCGCCGGGAGACCGGGGGCCCGGTGGGCACGACGGGCACGGCGGACGGCAGGGGCGGGCCGGCGGCGGACAGCTCGGTCGGTTCGGGCACCGGCAGGTCCAGGACGCGGCCGGCACGGTCGGCGACCACCGCCGGCAGGCCGCCGGGCAGCCACGACCCGGGGTCGAACACGCCGAAGAGGCCGCGCAGTTCGGTCACCGTGGGTCGTTCGGCCGCGTTCTTGGCGAGGCAGGCCCGCAGGGGCGCGTCGAGTTCGTGGGGCAGGCCGGTCAGGTCGGGTTCCTCGTGCACGGTCCTGAACAGGACCGCGGCCGCTCCCCCGGTGCCGAACGGGGCCCTGCCGGTGGCGGTGTGGGCGAGCACGCAGCCCAGCGAGAAGACGTCGCTCGCGGTCCCGACGGCCGTGCCGCGGGCCTGCTCCGGGGACAGGTAGCCGGGCGAGCCGATGACGGTGCCGTCCGTGGTGAGCGCGGTCGCGCCGACGGCGCGGGCGATGCCGAAGTCGATCAGCCGCGGCCCGTCGGCGGCGAGCAGCACGTTGGCGGGCTTGACGTCGCGGTGGACGAGGCCCGCGCCGTGCACGTCCTCCAGGGCCGCGGCCAGCGCGGCGGCCAGGGTGCGGACCTGCGCCGGCGGCCAATGCTCGTGCAGGGCGAGGGCCTCGTTGAGGGGGAGCCCGGGGACGTAGGCGGTGGCCAGCCAGGGCGAACGCGCGTCCGCGTCGGCCGTCAGCACGGGCACGGTCCAGCGGCTCGACAGACGGGTCGCCAGCTCCGTCTCGCGGCGGAACCGGGCCAGGAAGCCCGCGTCCTCGGCGAATTCGGCGCGGATCACCTTCAGCGCGACCCAGGCGCCGTGCGGGGAGCGCGCCAGGTAGACGACGCCCATCCCGCCGGCCCCGAGCCGCGCCACGAGCCGGTGCCCGCCGATCCACGACGGGTCGGCGGGCAGCAACCGGTCCATGGCCCTACTGGTCCCCCTGCTTCGGCACGATCGGCCCGAGCTGCCGGAAGCGTCCGTCGTGCACCTGGTGCACGTACGTCTCGCCGCCCAGGGTCTCGTTCGTGATCGCGTACTGGTGGTAGGCGTTGAAGGTGTAGGTGCGCGCGACGCCGTGGTACGTCGCCTTGGCCAGCCGCTGGGCGAGCGCGGGCCGGGCGGGGCGCCCGCCTCCGGAGGGCAGCGTGCGGGCGAACTCCTGCAGCAGCATGCGCGTGCTGTCGTAGGCCTCGGTGGCGTACGGCTCGGGGGTGCCGCCGTACTCCTTGCGCCAGGCGGCGGTGAGGCGCCCGGCCTCCTCGGTCGTGAGCTGGGCCGGGTCGACGGCGGGCGTCACGGCGTACCAGCCCTCGCCCGCCGCGCCGGCCAGGCGCGGGAAGTCCGAGCCGTACAGCAGGTGGGACATCCAGCGCCGGCCCGTGAAGCCCGCCCGGGCCAGCTGCCGGGCCGCGGCGACGGTCGCCTCCAGGGGACCGAGGTACACGAAGGCGTCGAGGTCGCGGGAGAGCAGTTCGCGGACCGCGCCGACGGCGTCGCCGGTGCCCTCCGCGACGACACGGGGCACCACCTCGCCCCCGAGGGTGTCGCGCCACTGGGTCACCAGGACGCCGCCCTGGTCGTGCATGGCGGATCCACCGGAACGGTCGATGACGATCCCGGCGCGGCCCAGCCGGCCCGTCACGAGCGCGCTGAAGGCGATGGCGGTGCCCTCGGCCTGGTGGGGTGCGCCGGTCTGGAAGGTGACGTCCGGGGACCACACGAAGTAGTCGTTCTGCCCGGTGGTGCTGGAGACGTGCGTCAGCTTCGCGGCGGCGTAGACGCGCGCGGCGGCCCGCAGGGTCACCTCGCCGGTGGGGCCGAGGACGGCGAACACCTCGCGGTCGGCGGCGAATTCGTGGGCGACCGCGGTGGCCCGGTCGACGGTGCCTCCGTCGTCGAGGACGCGTACCCGGACGGAGAACGCGCGCTTCGGGTCCGCGTTGTGCTGGGCCGCGGCCAGCCGCGCGGCCCGCTCGCAGGCGCCGGCCAGAGCCGCGTCCGGCCCGCCGCGGGTGACCTGCACGCCGAGCACGTACGTGGGCCTGCCGGGCGTGCCGGGCTCGTCCTCCGCGTCGTCGCGTCCCGCGGCCCACAGGGCCGCCCCCGAACCGGCGCCCGCCAGCAGCAGGGCCCCTCCGGCGGCCAGCAGCCGGCGCCGGGACGTCGACGGCCGGTGCGGCGCCGGCGGGGTGTCACCGGGCTCGTCCACCACGGTGGGTTCGACGGCCGGCAGCGCGAGGCTCTCCGCGGCGCGCGCGGCGACCGTACGGGCCACCGGGTCCGGCAGCCAGGCCGGGGGCGACGCGGCCGCGCCCTCGGGGACGGCGTCCTCGGTGTCGTCCCCGGAGAGCCGCCGCCGCAGTTCCTCCGGGGCGGGCCGGTCCTGCGGGTCCTTGGCGAGGCATGTGTCGAGGACCTCGCGCAGCTCACCGGTGACGCCGTCGAGGTCGGGCTCGTCGTGGACGGTCCGGTAGAGCAGGGCGTCGGGGGTGCCGGTGCCGAACGGCGGGCGGCCGGTGGCCGCGTACGCGAGGACGCAGCCGAGGGCGAAGACGTCGCCGGCGGGGCCGGCCTGTTCGCCGCGGGCCTGTTCGGGCGAGAGGAAGCCGGGCGTGCCGATCACCAGGCCCGAGGCGGTGAGCGCGGTGTCGTCCGCGGCGCGGGCGATGCCGAAGTCGATCAGCCGGGGGCCGTTCACGGCCAGCAGGACGTTGCCGGGCTTGACGTCGCGGTGCACCAGCCCGGCCCCGTGCACGGCGCCCAGTGCCTCGGCCAGCAGGGCCCCGAGGACCCGCACGGCGGCCGGCGGCAGAGGACCGTGCTCGGCCACCGCCTCGCCGAGGGAGGGGCCGGGGACGAACGCGGTCGCCAGCCACGGCTCGTGCGCGGTGGCGTCCGCACCGAGCACGGGCACCACCCAGGGGCTCGCCACGCGCGCCGCGAGCTGCGCCTCCCGCGCGAACCGGGCCCGGAACCCGTCGTCCGTGGCGCTCTCGGCCCGGATCACCTTCACGGCGGCCAGCGCGCCCGCCTCGGAACGTCCCAGGTACACCACGCCCATGCCGCCGGCGCCGAGCCGCCGCAGCAGCCGGAACCCACCGACGGACGCCGGGTCGGTGGGACGCATCGGCTCACTCATCGCCCGCACCCGCCGTCCCGTCGCCGGACACCCCGGCCTCCTTGGCCTCGACGGCACCGAGCCGGTCGATGTCGGCGGTGATGTTGGTGACCCCCTCCAACGCGTCCTGCGTGACCTTCGTCGTCTCCGCCTCACTCGCGCCGGCGGCGTGCCGCACGGTCGCGGCCACCGTGACCGGGCCGAGCCGGTGCTTGAACCAGTCGAAGCGGCGCGGCTTCCCGTCGCCTTCCACCACGTACTCGCCGAACTCGGCGAGGTCGTCGTCGGACGTGGCGGTCCGCTGCTCGTCGTACGGGTCTCCCCGCGAGGTCATGCCCTGGACCCACTCGGTCGCGGTCAGCTGCTGCTTCGGACACCGCAGGGGTTCTTCCAGCGACACCGCCATGTCCCGGCGCGCGCCCACCACCGAGGTGTGCACGGTGACCGTCAGGGACACGTACACCGGGCCCTTGCCGTCGGTGTCCGGCCGGACGAAGGAGCGGGTGAGGCTGGCCAGGACGGAGCCGGCGAGCGGATCGCGGCGCCACACGCAGTCCTCGCCCAGCACGGTCCAGGTGGCCGGCCCGGTCTCGTACGGATCGCGCTTGCGGTACCCGGACCCGAAGTAGTCCGGCCGCACGGTCAGCCCCCGGACGAAGGCGGCCGCCTGGGCCCGGGTCTTGGGCGCCGCGCTCTCGGCCAGGGTGAACGGGTCGTTCACCGCCGACGCCGACGCCGACGGGGCCGGATCCGCGCTGCCGCGCCCGCTCGGGCTCGCGCCCGACGGCTTCGCCGCGCCCTCGCCCGGCGACCCCTCGCTGGTGCACCCCACCAGCAGCAGCGCCCCCGCCGCCGCGAGCAGGACCGGTCTGCGTGCGCTCACTCCCACCCACCCCATTCGTCGCACCGTCTCGTCGAACACCGCCCGCCGCTTGCCGCGTGCACATGCCATGGTGCGCCAACGGGCTTGTCCAGACCATGAGTTGAGTCGAACCGTAACCGGTCGGCCACTGCTCGGTGACACTTGGGAAAGCCCGGTGACCGCTGCGCCGCCGGCCGTCGCCGCGCCGCCGCGCCGCCCTACGGGAGCGTGGCGGCCGACTCCCGCAGCGGCCCGTCGGCCCAGCGGGCCGCCTCGGCCCGGCTCCGGATGCGTACGACCGTCAGTTCCGGCCGGTCGTGCAGCAGTCGCCGCACCCGCGCCGCCGACTCGCCGTGGGTGTTCCAGGCCCAGCGCACGATGTGCTCGCGGTCGGTGAACACCGTCCACAGCGGCGGCTCGATGTTGCCGTTCCACAGGGCCTGGCGGCGCAGACGGCGCAGCAGGGTGCGCCGTACGACCTGGCGCATGACGCGGTGCCGGGGCAGGTCCAGCCAGAGCAGCAGGTCGGCGCTGGCGGCGAGGTGGGCGCGGACCGAGCCGTACTGCCACTCCGTCACCCAGCCGGGCTCCGCGCTGAAGCGGTGGACGTCGGCCTCGAAGGAGGGACGCCTGGTCCAGCCGGGGCCGTGGAAGAGCGCGTCGATCTCGATGTGCGGCACCCGCAGCGCGGCGGAGACACGCGCGGCGAGCGTCGTCTTGCCCGCCCCGGAGGTGCCGGCGACCAGCACCCGCCGCGGTCGGTGGGGCAGCGGGTCGGCGGGTCCCAGAAGCGGCACGCGGCAACGGTAGCAACGCCGTCGGTGCCGACGGCGGCATACGTCCCCGACCACACGCCGGCCGGGCGACGACCCGCGGGCGTTCGGGCCCTCGGTCGGGCCGCCGCTGCACGGCCGGAGCAGTACGGCGGACTGTGGCCGCGACTGCCGGCCTTGCGGTCGGGCGTCGCCGTCGCAGTCGACGTGCGGCAGGACCTCGGTCCCGGCCGCCGGCGGCGGTGCCGCAGGTCCCGACGGAGTCGCGCGCCGGGTTCCGCATCGAGCAGCCGGGGCCGGCGCCGCGCCGAAGCCCCGGCTGAACGCGCGGCGACCAGGGTACTTCGCGATCGGGAAGCACGGATGAACCGCCTTTCCAGGACGCCAGGTCAAGGCACATCGCCGACCCGTCCGACATGTGGTGGACACCCTCCCTTCCCGGCGGCGACACCCGTCCGGACGCATGCCTGCTGCACGATCTTCGGACGTGACTACCAGCCCTGCCCTTCGGACCCTCGACCGCCGCCGGTTCCTCGCCCTCGCGGGCGGCACCTTCGGCGTCCTGGCCGCGGGCCAGTTGACCCAGGCGCTCTCCGCGCGCGCCGCGGAACTGGACCCCGCGCCCTTCTCACTCGGCGTCGCCTCCGGTGACCCGGACCACCACAGCGTCGTGCTGTGGACCCGCCTGGTGCCCGACCCGCTCGACGCGGAGACCGGCGGCATGCCCGCGACGCCCGTCGAGGTGCGGTGGGAGGTGGCGAAGGACGAGTCGTTCCGGAAGGTCGTCGCGAGCGGCGCGGTGACGGCGCTGCCGGAGTCCGCGCACACCGTGCACGTCGTCGTGGACGACCTGGCCCCCGACCGCTGGTACTGGTACCGCTTCCAGTACGGCGAGGTCCGCAGCCGCACCGGCCGCACCCGGACCATGCCGCCGCCCGGCGCGAAGGCCGACCGGATGCGGTTCGCGTTCGTGTCGTGCCAGTCGTGGACGGGCGGCGCCTACCCGGCCTACCGCGACCTGGCGGAACAGGACCTCGACTTCGTCCTGCACCTCGGCGACTACATCTACGAGACCACGGGCGGCAGCCTCACCGAGTTCCGCCGTCTGCACGCCCTGTACAAGACCTCACCCGAACTGCGGGCGGCGCACGCCCGGTTCCCCTTCTTCGTCACCTGGGACGACCACGAGGTCCAGAACAACTACGCGGCCGACGTGCCCGGCGGCTCAGGCGACGGCCGGCCCTTCCTGGAGCGCCGAGCCAACGGCTACCAGGCGTACTACGAGCACCTGCCGCTCCGCCCCGAGCAGCGTCCCACCGGCCCGGATGCCCTGATGTACCGTCAGGTGCGGTTCGGGAAGCTCGCCGAGTTCAGCGTGCTCGACACCCGCCAGTACCGCACCGACCAGGCGTACGGGGACGGACGCAAGGAGCCGGGACCCGAGGTCTGGAACCCGGAGCGTACGATGACCGGTCCGGAGCAGGAGAAGTGGCTGCTCGGCAATCTGGACCACTCCAAGGCGCGGTGGAACGTCATCGCCCAGCAGACCATCATGGCGGCCTTCGACTACGACCTCGGCCCGGGGAAGATCGTCAATCTCGACCAGTGGGACGGTTACGCGAGTGCCCGCGCCCGCATCCTCGACTTCCTCGCCGGTCACGACGTCGCCAACCCGGTGGTCCTGAGCGGCGACTGGCACACGCACTGGGTCAACGACCTCAAGACCGACTTCGACGACCCCCACTCCCCCGTCGTCGCAACCGAGTTCGTCGGCACGTCCATCTCCTCCGGCGCCGGCTGGGACGCCGACGTCCGTGCGGGTCTCGTCGCCAACCCGCACGTGAGGTTCTACAACGGCACCTACCGCGGCTACGTGATGTGCGACGTGACGCCCGACCGCTGGCGTGCCGACCTGCGCATCGTCCTCAAGGGCGACGACGCGGCCTCCCCCGCCTTCACCATCGCCGCCTTCGAGGTGCGCGACGGGCTCCCCGGGGCCCGGCGGATCGACGCCGGCGACGGCCTGGTGGGCCGCATCACCGACCAGGTGACCGGCAAGCCGCTCGCGAACGTCCAGGTGACGGTCACCGCGGCGGACGGCACCCGGTTCGCGTCCGTCACCACCGACACCACCGGCGAGTACCTGGCCTTCGCGCCGCCCGGACAGTACGGGGTCGCCGTCAACGGCGTCGGCTACGAACCGGCGGCCGCCATGGCCACCGTGCGCGCGGGGGTGCAGACCCGGGGCGACGTGGCCCTGACGCGCGCAGCCGTTCGGGCCGGCGCCGGTCGTCCGGTGCCCGGTCCGCAGTCGCAGGCGGCGGCCACGGACGTCACGCTGTCCAACGGCATGCTGTCGCTGGCCGTTTCGGCGGGCTCCCAGGACCCCCAGCTGCCCGCGGTCACCCTGGGCAAGCCGCTGGACCTGGCGGCCGTCGGCCACCTGGACCAGCTGGACTGGATGAACCTGCCGTACGCCTCGACGGCGCGGCCGCGCGGGAGCAACGCCTGGCAGCAACTGACCGTGCGGTCCACCGCCCTGGAGGTGCTCTCCGCGGGCGGCCCGGTCGCCTCCGCGCGGGCCACCGGCGCCACCACCCAGGTCCCCGACGTCGAGGTGGTCACGACCTTCACGATCGGCGAGGGCGAGCCCTGGGTCACCGCGGAGAGCGTCTTCACCAACCGCGGGACGCAGGCCCGCACCTTCTGGCTGGGCGACGTACTGGACCACGACGGCGCCGGCCAGCGCAGCGGGGTCGCCGGGCACGGCACCGTGACCGCGTCGGCCCCGGCCGACTTCGAGCCGGCGGCGCCGTGGGTTGGCATGACCGGATCCGACGGCCAGACGTACGGGCTGCTCTACGACGAGCCGGGCTTCACCGCGTACGCCTGCGGGATCTGGGTGATGACCCAGCGTCAGGTGACGATCGACCCCGGCGCGGCGTTCACGCTGCGCCGCCGGATCGCGGCCGTCGACAACGGCGGCGCGGCCGACCCGTTCGCGGTGCTCGCCGGGCTCTGACCCGGGCTCCGGGCCGACGCGGCGGCGGTCCCCCGTCACGGGGGGCGCCGCCGTGGCGCGCGGACGGTCAGCGGTTGGTGGACTCCAGCGCCCGCGCGGTGTAGCGCGCGCCGCTCACCTCCCGGGCCGGCACGGCGGCGCCAAGGGCGGCGAGCTCGTCCTGCGACAGCACGAGTCCGGCGGCCGCGGCGTTCTCCTCGAGGTACTTCCGGCGCTTCGTGCCGGGGATGGCGACGGCCCCCTGCGCGTCGACCCAGGCGAGCGCGACCTGCGCCGGCGTCGCGCCGCGCGCCCCGGCGATCTCCCGTACCCGCTCCACCAGGACGAGGTTGGCGGCGATGTTCTCCGCCGAGAAGCGGGGCAGTTCACGCCGCGCGTCGTCCGGCGCCAGGTCGTCGACGCTGCGGATCGCCCCGCTGAGGAAGCCGCGGCCCATGGGCGAGGAGGCGACCAGGCCGATGCCCAGTTCGTCCATCGTCGCCTTGCGGCCGTTGTCCAGCAGGTCCTGGGTGAACAGCGACATCTCCGACTGGACCGCGGTGAGGGGGTGCACGGCGTGGGCCCGGCGGATGGTCTCCGCGGAGACCTCGGACAGCCCGATGTAGCGGACCTTGCCGGCGGCGACCAGCTCCCCCATCGCGCCGACCGTGTCCTCGACGGGCGTGCCGGGATCGACCCGGTGCATGTAGTAGAGGTCGATCACGTCCGTGCCCAGGTGGCGCAGCGAACGCTCGACGGCACGGCGGATGTGCTCCGGCCGCCCGTCCAGGGGACCGGGCGTGCCGTCGTCGGCGAAGTCGAGGCCGAACTTCGTCGCCAGGACGATCTCGTCCCGGCGGCGCCCGAGGGCGCGGGCGATCAGCTTCTCGTTCTCGAACGGGCCGTAGGACTCGGCCGTGTCGATGAACGTGACGCCCAGGTCCACCGCGCGGTTGAGCGTGCTCACGGATTCCCGCTCGTCGCCCACCCCGTAGTCCACGCTCATCCCCATCGCGCCGAGGCCCTGCACCGGCACGCGCAGTCCCTGACTGCCGAGGTCCACCGTCCGCATCGAGAATCCTTCTCCCTTTTGTCCAGGTCCGTCACCTCACGCCCACCGCACACGGCAGCACGTGGGCCCGTACCACCAGGACCGGACAGCCGCGGTTTCCGTGACGCCGCCCGCGGACGGGCCCCGGGCGCAGTCGCGTATGCCCCGGACCGGGCAGCCGGGCCCGCTCGGCGCGCGGGCCCGGCACCGGGAGGCTCCGGCTACGCCTTGCGGATGGCGTCCACCAGGCCCGCGACGAGCGCCGCCCGTTCGGCCATGGCGTCGACGAGGACGTACTCGTGGTCGGCGTGCGCCCCGCCCCCGACGGCCCCGAGGCCGTCGAGGGTCGGCACGCCCAGCGCGGCGGTGAAGTTGCCGTCGCTGCCGCCGCCCACCGACCTGCCCTCGATGCCGGGGAGCAACCGCCGCGCCAGGGCGAAGAGTCCGGCGGACGCCGACTCCGGCATCGGGGGCCGCCGTACGCCGCCGCTCACCGAGACCGCCGCGCCCGCGACGTGCGGGGCCAGGGCCGCGAAGCCGGCCTCGACGCGGTCCCTCTCCTCGGCCGTCGCGACCCGTACGTCGGCGACGACGGTCGCCCGGGCGGGCACCACGTTGTCGGCCGTGCCCGCCGACGCCACCGTCGGGGTGACGGTCGTACCGGCCTCCGGCCGGCCGAGCGCCGCGACGGCGAGCACCTGGTGCGCCGCCTCGACCAGGGCGTTGACCCCTGCCTCGGGCTCCAGCCCGGCGTGCGAGGCGCGGCCCGTGACGGTGACCTCGAACGAGCCGCAGCCCTTTCGGCCGGTCTTGAGGGCCCCGCCGTCGGCGGCTCCCTCGAGGACGAGCACGGCGCCGCACGCGAGGGCCCGCTCCTCGATGAGCGCCCGTGAGTACGGGGAGCCGACCTCCTCGTCGGAGGTCACCAGGATCTCCACGCCCGACCGGTCGTCCAGCCGCGCCAGGCCGTGGACGGCCTGCACCAGCCCGCCCAGCATGTCGAAGACGCCGGGGCCGGTGGCGCGGCCGCCGGCGACGGTGAACGGGCGCCGTGCGAGGGTGCCGAGCGGGAACACCGTGTCGTGGTGCCCCAGGAGCAGCACCCGGGGCTGCCCGCCGCCGGACCAGCGCACGTGCGGTCCGCCGGGACTCTCCACACACACCGCCTCGCCGCCGAGGCGCCGCTCGACGATCCCGGCGACGGCCTTGGCCGACGCCGTCAGGGCGTCGACGTCGCGCGACGGCGACTCGACCTCGACGAGTGTCCTGAGGTCCTCAAGCATCGCGTCGGTACTCACCGGGCCGGTCCTGCGTGTCGTCATGCCGTCAGGGTAGTGAGCGGACCGGCCGGTGCGCCCGCGTCAGCGGCCGGCCCCGCCGGACCCTGCGGCCCCGCCCGCCTCGCGTGCGACGCGTTCGAGCCGGCTGCGGTGCTCCTGCCACCAGGCCCGGTCGCCCGGCGGGACGGCGTCGTTGCCCTGGAGGAAGCCGACGCTGCCGTCGAGGAGCTCGCGGAGGATGTCGGCGTGGCCGGCGTGCCGCTGGGTGTCCGCGATCACCCGCACCACGACGTGGTTCAGGGTCACCTCCCGCCGCTCCCGCGGCCACCAGGGGACGTGGCCGACCGCGTCGAGCGGCAGGGCGTCGATCGTCGCGTCCGCATGCTCCCAGGCGCGGCGGTAGAGCCCGGAGACCTCCTCGCGCGACTCCTCCGCCGTGGCCCACATGTCCGCGTTGGCCTCGGCGTCCTCCCGGTACCAGGAGGGCCGTTCGTCCCCGAAGAACGGCCGCCCGAAGGTGTCGCCGAGGTAGCCCAGCTCGATGCCGGCGGCGTGCTTGACCAGTCCCAGGAGGTTGGTCCCCGTCGGGGTCAGGGGGCGGCGCACGTCGTACTCCGGGAGCCCCTCCATCTTCCACAGCAGGGTGTCGCGCGCGTCCTGCAGGTACCGCAGGAGATCCGACTTGGGATTCGGTCCGTTCATGCCGGGCAGTGTCCCACCCGCCACCGACAACGGGCCCGTGGTCGCGGCGGGGCTCAGAGCTCGGGCAGCCGTACGGTCAGCCCGTACAGGCGGGTGGTCTGCAGGGCGCTCTGGTTGTCGTCGGTGACCATGAGGACCTTCAGACGGCCGTCCGGGGTGGCCCCGGTGATCGTCATACCCTCGATGTTGCCGAGCAGGGGGTTGGCCTGCGGCTGCTTGTTCGTGGCTCCGAGCGACGGGCAGTCGGCCATGTCGACCAGCAGGGTCTTGCCCATCAGGCGGACGTCCTCCTGGCCGGACAGGTTCTCGACGGCGGTGACGTCGTCCGCCCCGCGCGGGTCGGCGAGGTAGAGCCGGACGATGTTGCCGACGCTCTTGTCGTAGCCCCGCTCCAGGACGAGGAGCCTGCCGTCGCCGGCCGCGCAGATGTCCGACAGCGCCAGGCCCCCGTCGCGCTCGTAGCCCCACTGCACGCCCGTGCGGAACCCGTCGCCGGCCGTTGCGCGTTCCCACGTCTGGAAACGCACGTAGGCCCTCCCGTCACCCCTCAGCGCGCCCTCCATCGAGGCCACCAGGGTGAGGCTGCCGGGCTGCATCGCGAGGCCCTCGAAGGTCTCGTTGAGCACGGCCCGGCCCGCGGGCCCGACGAGGAGGCCGTCCGGCACCGGCAGCCGTTCGAGGAACTTCCCCTCCGGGGTGAAGCGGCGAACGGCCGGTTCCTCGGACGCGATGAGCAGCGTGCCGTCCTCGTCGAAGACCAGGGCCTCGAAGTCCGTCTCCTTCCCGTCCTCGTCGTACAACGCCACGACGTCGACGGGCCGGTGGGTGACGGCGTCCAGGTGGAAGAGCAAGGAGCGGTCCGCGAGGGCGGCCACGCGTCCCTCGGGGCCGACCGCCAGGGCCGACATGTTGCCGACGAACCGGCCCTCGAAGCGGGTCTTGTCCAGGGCGTCGGAGAACCAGTCGACAACGGCCCACGCCGAGCAGGCGTTCACCTCGGAAGCCTCAGCGGACACAATCACGGCACATCCCTTCGCATGAGTCGAACGCGCCACGCCGAACGGACGGCAGCACCGGGCGAAGCGGCCGGGCTCCGCGCACGAGCCCGCGCCGAAGAGGCCTTCCCAGCGGGCGAGTCGGCGCGTCGTCCGGCCCCCTGACGCCCCGGCACGCGCGCGCCGCGCGGGACGTCCGCGTGGTGAGGCTCGAGCGGTTCCCCACCCAACCCCCTTGCTCACGGGACGACATGGACGCGACCGTAGTGATCACGGCGTCGGAACCCTACTGGAGGCCCCGGCCGCCACGTCCGCCGGAGTGCCCTTGGAGCACCGGGCCACGCCGCCGGGCCCCGGAACCGGGGGCCGGGGGGCGCTCCGCGACGACGGCCGCGGCGGAACACGTGGCGTCCCGGAGCGGACCTGGCATCGTATGTCGCGTCCGCGGAAGACGATCAAGGATCGCCTACGATCCAGCCATGCGCGCTCTGGCGGGACATCGGGCGATGTGGGCGGATCTGCGGCGGCGGGACCCCGTGCTGCTGGCCCCCGCCGTCCTGACCGCCGTCATCGGGGTCCTGGCGGTCCTCACCCCTCAGGACGTCCCCTTCACCCGCTTGCTCCCGGCGGCGCCCGCGCTCGCCGCCTCGCTCTGGTCCGTACGGGCGACCCTCAGCCTGGGGCTGGTCTGCCTGCTGCCGGTCATCGGCTACGCCCTGGCCTTCTCCGACATGTCAGCCCTCTACACCGCGGGCGCGATCGGCGCCGTCAGCCTGGCCGCGGCCTACGCCAGCCATCTGCGCCTGCAGCGCGAGCACACCCTGGCCCAGGTCCGCGCCGTGGCCGACGCGACGCAGGAGGTCCTCCTCCGCCCGGTGCCCGAGCGGATCAGGAACCTGGAGATCGCCACCTTCTACCTCGCGGCGGCGCCCCACGCCCGCATCGGCGGCGACTTCTACGCCGCGGCCGACACCTCCCACGGCCTGCGCCTCATCCTCGGGGACGTCCGCGGCAAGGGCCTGCCCGCCGTCGGCGTCTCGGCCGCGCTCCTCGGCTCGTTCCACGAAGCGGCCTACGACGCGCCCGACCTGACGCACCTCGCACGCCGCCTGGAGAACTCCATCGCCCGGTACACCGCGGCGGTGCCCGCCGAGGACGACTCCGAACGCTTCGCCACCGCCGTCATCGTGGAGATCCCGCCCGCCGCCGACCACGTCTCCGTGCTCAGTTGCGGCCATCCGCCGGCACTGCTGCAGCACGATGGCCGCACCCGGGCGATCGAACCGGCCGCCCCCTCACCGCCGGTCAGCCTGGCGGATCTCCTGGGCGCCGAGTACCACGTCGACCGTGTCCCCTTCGCCGTCGGCGACCTGCTGCTCCTCTACACCGACGGGGTCAGCGAGACCCGCGACCCGGGCGGCGACTTCTTCCCGCTCACCGACTGGACGACCCGCCAACCCGCCGGTACCTCGCCGGCCGGGCTCCTGCGGCTGCTCCACCAGGCCCTCCTCCGGCACGGCAACGGCAGCCTCAACGACGACATCGCGTGCGTCGCCATCCGCAGGACCGCCGCGGAACACCGGGCCCCGACGGGATGACGCGCCCGCGCGGATCTCAGCCCGCGCGGACCACGCGGTACGCGCAGCGCAGCGCCACCGCTCGCCGCGTCACCCGAGGCGGGGCCGAACTGCCGCCGGACGTGCCGGACCCGGGGCCGGGCGGCTCGCCGTGGCCGGGGAGCGCCGGGCGGCGGCGCGCGGCGCCGTATCGTTGTCGATCTCTTCGACGGGAGCCGCCATGAGCACGCCGCAGGACCTGATGATCGTCAGCATGGACGTGGCCTCGAGCCCTCCCGTCGAGGCGGGCGACCTGTCACTCGCGCTCGCCGGGGCCGAGGTGATCGACCTCCTCCGCGCCGGGGCCGTCACCCTGGACGGCGACCGCCTGGTGCCGCGGAGCGCGCCGGCCACCGGTGACCACCTCCTGGACCAGGCGGCGTCCGCGCTCGTCGACCGGGAACCGTACGAGGCGGTGGAGGACTGGCTGTGGCGCAGGGGCCGCAACCTCTCCTCGGTCTACCGCGCCGGGCTGCGGGCGTCCGGCCTCACCACCGTGAGCACCCCCCGCTGGCGGCCCTGGGCCGCCGGGGAGCCGGTGCTGCTGGACTCCCCCGCCCGCGGGGAGGCGCTGGGCCGCCGGGCGTCCGGGGAGCCGGTCCTGACCGCCCTGGCCGGCGCCGCGGGGATCTCCGGGAACAGCCAGGCCGGCGAGGGCACCGCCGAATCTGCCGGTGTCACCGACGACGCCGTGGCGACCGTGCTGGCCGCGGTGCACGACGCCGTCGAGGAGCTGCAGTCCGTGCGGCAGCGCAAGGACATCGAGAACGCGGCCTTCGACAACATCTGGCGGGCCTGACCGAGCCGGCGCCGGGAACGCGGCGGGGCCACGGGGATCGGCACGCTGCGGTCACCGCTGCGGCGGACGCCCGCGAGGAAGCTCGCCCGGAACGGGGCGGTGTCCGGGGCACGGTGCCGACTCGGGCCGGTCCACCCGGCGTCCGCGTCAGCCCGGGGTGCGGGAGGGGGCGGCGTTCCGGTCGTTCAGGGAGTGCGCGATGTCGCCGAGCAGCGGCGGGACGTCGTCGCGGCCGGTGACCGCCTCGATGAGGGCCGGCCGGCCCGGGGGCCGCGCGGCGCGGGCGAGTGCCGCGTCGAGCCCGTCCCCGGTGCGTACGGTGGCGACGAATGCGTCGCGCACGCCGAGCGCGGCCGGGACGGCGGTCCAGTCCCAGGCGGCGATGTCGTTGTAGGCGGCGCGGGCGCCGTGGATGACCCGCTCGACGGTGTAGCCCCGGTTGTTGACCAGGACGACCACGGGGGCGAGGCCGTGCCGCCCGAAGGTGCCCAGTTCCTGCACCGTCATCTGGGCCGAGCCGTCCCCGATGAGCAGGATGCCGCGGCGTGACCGGTCGGCCAGCATGGCACCCAGCAGCGCGGGGAGGGTGTAGCCGATCGAGCCCCACAGGGGCTGCCCGATGAAGCGCGTCCCGGCCGGCAGCCGCCGCGTGGCCATGCCGTAGTACGCGGTGCCCTGGTCCGCCGCGACGACGTCCCCGGGCCGCACCGCGGCGGCCACGGCGTTCCACAGGTGGTCCTGCGTCAGCGGGGCGTCCCCCGGTGTCGCCCCGGCGGCGGAGGCCGTCGGGCGGGGCGGGTGGGGCGCGGGCGGCGCCTCCCGGTCCGCGACGAGCCCGGCGAGCACGGCCAGCCCCGCACGCAGGGGCACGTCGTGGAAGACCTCGCCCTCGACGGTGGCGCTCGCGGGGCCGAGCGCGATGCCGGCCGAGGTGTCGAAGCCGTGGGTGAATCCGCCGCTGGTGGTGTCGGCGAGGACGACTCCGGCCCTGATCAGCAGGTCGGCGTCGTCCACGAGGTGGCGGACCACGGGGTCGCTGAAGGCTCCCGCGTACACCCCGAGGTGGAAGGGGTTCCCCTCGTCGGCGAGGTCCTTGCCGGAGACGAGGGTGGCGTGCGGCAGGGGCCCGGCGGCCACCAGGCGGGCGAGCTCGGCGCGCGCCCCGAAGCGGTCGACGAGGAAGTCCGCGAGCACGGTGACCGTTCGTGCCCGCTCCAGCCGTGCCCGCGCGGCCCGGCGGAACGCGGCAGTTCCGCCGCCGTCGGCCGCGGGCCCGGGTCGCGACGTGCGCTCCGGCGCGACTGGGGCGGCCACGACGTCCGAGGGCAGCCGCAGGTAGGCGGGGCGGCTGCTGCGTACGGCGGTGCCGAGGACCCGGTCGATCGTGGCCGCCGCGGTACCGGGACGCAGGGTGGCGTGCGCGCAGACGACCTCCGCCTGGGCGCGGGCGAACCGCTCGAAGTCGGCGTCGCCGAAGGTGTGGTGCAGATGGGCGCCGGTGCGTTCCGCGGCCAGCGCGGGACCGCCCGCGATGTGCAGCAGCGGGACGTACTCGGCGTAGCTGCCGGCCACCGCGTTGATCGCGCTGAGCTCGCCCACCCCGTACGTCGTCAGCAGCGCCCCGAATCCGGCGATCCGCGCGTAGCCGTCGGCCGCGTAGGCGGCTCCCAGTTCGTTGGCGGTGCCGACCCAGGCGATGCGGGGATGGGCGAGGACGCGGTCCAGGAAGGCGAGGTTGTAGTCGCCGGGGACTCCGAAGACGTGGGAGACGCCGAGGTCGGCGAGCCGGTCCAGCAGGTGGTCGGCCACGGTGGCCGGGGGGTCGTGTGCCATGCGAGTCGCCTCCAAGGTGCCGGGATGCGCCCTTCCAGGCTTCCTCCGCGGAACGTCCACCGAGCCCCCGGAAAGCGAGAATCCCACCGTCGTCACCCTGTGGAATCCGCAAATGCGCAGGTCACGGCCGCGCGTCAGCGGCGTATGGGGCCTATGGTGAAAGGGCGGCCGCACGCACCGGCACCGGCGGTGGCCGAGGCGGACCGGGCACGCGGGAAGGCGGTGGACGCTCATGGCGGCTCCTTCCCCGCCCGCCGGTTCACCGCGTGAGGACTGGCGGGACCTGGCAGCGTTGTGCTCGTCGGTCCGGGCGGAGCTGCCCGTACTGACCGCGGGCATCACCGACCGCATCCGCGAGGAGATCCCCGACTACCACCTCGTACCGCGCGCCGAGCACGAGGCGGGCGTCCTCGAGCAGAGCGAGGGACTGCTCACCGGCCTGCTCACCCGCCGGGGCCCGTCCGCGGAGGAGCGCGAGCGCGTCAGGGCGCTGGGGCGCGAGCGGGCCCGTGAGGGCCTCCCGCTGCATGCCCTGATCGCCGCCTTCCACGTGGGCTACCGGGAGGTCTGGAACCTCCTGCTCTCCCGCGCCGGGGCGGACGGCGAGGACGGCACGAGCCGGCAACTGGTGCGTCTCGTCGGCACCGTGTGGACCTGGGTCGAGCAGATCACCGGCGCCGCGGCCGAGGCGTACAACGAGGCACTGCGGGCCCGGGACGCCGTCCAACTGAGCCTGACCTACCGGTTCTTCCAGGGCCTGTACGCCCGCTCGCCGGGGACCGAGCCGGACATGGCGCAGCTGGCGCTCGCGCTGGGCTACGCCCCGGCCGGCACCTTCCAGGCCGTGTGCGCCCCGGCGTCCGCGTGGACCGACGAACAGCTCACCGAGCTGCGCGGCCGGCTCAACCGCCCTACGGGCACCGCCCGGTGCGCGAACCAGGGCGCCACGACGGTGGCCCTGGTGCAGGGCATGGCCGCCGACGCCGTGACCGGGGCGATGCGCGACCTGGTCCCGCGGCTGCCGATCGGCACCGGGCTGGCGCGCCCGGGACTGGCCGGCGCGGCCGCCACCGTCGTCGACGCCCAGGCTGCGCTCGCCCTGGCCCACGCCGACGGGCCGGCCGTCCCCTTCGACGGCGCGTGGCTGGCGGCGACGCTGTTCCCGCAGGCCGGCAGACTGGCGCCGCTGCTGGAAGCCGCCGCGGGCCCCGTCGCGTCGCATCCCGAACTGGCCCTGACCGTACGCGGGTTCGCCGACAACGGCTTCTCGCTCACCGCGACGGGCAGGGCGCTGCACCTGCATCCCAACACGGTGAAGTACCGCCTCAACCGCTGGCGTGAACTCACCGGTTGGGACGTGCACACCTGGCACGGACTGTCCGCGAGCCTGCTGGGACTGGAACTTGCGGAGGCGGGGGCGCTCGACCCGCGCCTCCAAGGTTGACGACGTCCCAACTCGCGGAGAACGGGGCGGTTCCGGACGATGAGGGCGAAGGATGGGTAGCATCCGGCAGCAACATCCGATACACGAGAAAGCGGCTGTCGTGTCCCACAACACAACCATTCAGGACCGGTATGCGACGCGTCTCGCAGAGGACCTGGAGAGCAACGCCAAGGAACAGGAAGCGGTCCGGGAGCAGGTCGCGGAGCTCCAGTCGCGGCTGACCCGGCTCGAGGACGAGCGGGCCTGGCTGACCCGGCTGCAGGGCACCGTGACGACCGGCGCACCGGACGCCGAGCCGGCCGGGGAGGTCACCGCGGAGGAGGCCGAGGCCGAGGAACTCCCCGCCGAGGAGGCGCCGGCCCCCGTCGCGGCCCCCGCGCCGCAGACGGGCAAGGCCCGGGCCGTTCCGCGTCCCCGCGCACGGAAGCCGGCCGGCGGGGCGAAGGCCAGGAAGACCGGCAAGAAGGCGGCGCCGGCCGAGGACAGGACCAAGGACGAGGACAAGGACAAGGACAAGCCGACCCTGCGCGGTCTCGTCGCCGACGTCCTCGCCGCGGACGACGAACCCCGCATGGTCAGTGAGTTCGTCGACGCGCTGGCCAAGCGGCACCCGGACCGCTCCGCACCGAGCGCCCCCGTCGTGCGCAACGCCCTGGAGGCGCTGGTCGCGAAGGGGCTCGCCGAGCGGTCCCGTCGCCAGGGCAGCGTCTTCTACACCCCGGTCGCCCCGTCGGCCGGCGGCACCGGTGCGGCCGCGTCCGAGGCCGGGGAACCGGTCCCCGCGCCGGCCTGACCGGACGCCGTGGCAGGGGCGTGCCTCTGCCACGGCGCATGGTCGCCCTCGGCGACGGTGTGTGCGCGGGGCGGCACGGAACGGTCAGGTCGCGACGTTCCTCAGCGCCGCACCGAGCGCCTGGAGGTCCACGCCCTCGAGGTGGTCGAGGAAGTGCCGGCGCACGGACGACAGGTTGGTCCGCCACGCCTCCCGCAGCCGGGCGAGGCCCTCGTCGGTGAGGACCGCGTTCCAGCCGCGCGCGTCCTGGGTGCACTTGACGCGCTGGACCAGTCCGTCCTTCTCCAGCCGGTGGACGACGCGGGTCATCCCGCTCACGGACAGCTCGCAGGCCCCGGCGAGGTCGCTCATGCGCATCTGCCGGTCGCGCGCCTCGGAGAGGTGCACCAGGGCCATGTACTCGATGAGCGGCAGTCGCTGCTCGCGGACCAGGTCAGCGTCCAGGGCCCGGGGCAGGGCGTAGATGACACGGCTCAGCGACCGGACGACCGCCTCCTCGTCGGGGGTGAGCGGCACCATCGCTTCAGGGGCCGCTTCCTGCCGCGGCATGACGTCTGACATGCCCCTACTTTACTTGCACAGCGAAGGAAGTGAACGCCCCCTAACAGCGGGGACCCGGAATCTTCATGAACTTGAGATCATCGGGCGTGTCGCCCCCTTTGTCCGCCGTTCGACGGCGCGCTCCGCGTGTGGGAGCAGCTGCTCGTATCATGGGGTGGACGTCCGGGAGGAAACCATGAGCGCTGCGCCGTCGAAAGCCGACTCGTGCAACAACCTGGCGCTGCGCAAGGCGGCCCGCTACCTCAGCGCGACCTACGACAAGGCCCTCGCCCCGGTCGGCCTCCGCGCGACGCAGTTCAGCATCCTGCAGCACCTCGGCGAGCGCGGGGAGACGACGATCACCGCCCTCGCCGACACGATCGCCATGGACCGCACGACGATGGCCTCGAACCTCAAGCCGCTCGCCCGGGAGGGCCTGGTCACCGTCGAGACGTCGGCGGCCGACCGCCGTGCGCGGATCGTCGCGATCACACCGGACGGCCTCGACCGGATGAAGGCGGCGATCCCCCTGTGGAACGAGGTGCAGTCCCGGTTCGAGGAGCGCTTCGGCCCCGAGGACGCGGCCCGGCTGCGCGGTTTCCTGGTAGCCGTCCTGGACACCGGTTTCGCACCCTGGGCGGAGTGAGCGGCCGGCGCCGCGGCACGTCATGACCTCGTGACGGCCACGCCGTCCGCGGCCTCGACGGCCTCCACGGTGCCGGGTGCGGTGCCGCGCCGGCGCCGCCGCCGGTCGTTGCACCAGGCGACCGCGCACGCGGCCCCGTACAGCAGGCTGATCGGCGCGGCGAGCAGCAGCATGCTGACCGGGTCCGTGCTGGGGGTGGCGATCGCCGCGAAGACGGCCACGCCCATGAGCATGCCGCGCCACCAGCCGGCCATCCGCCGGGCGCTGATCACCCCGCCCAGGTTCAGCAGCACGAGGAGCAGGGGGAGTTCGAAGGAGAGCCCGAAGACGAGGACCATGCGGGTGGCGAGGTCGAGGAAGTCGTCGACGGGCAGGATGTTGGTGGCGTTGTCCGGGGTGAAGGAGATCAGCACCCGGGCGGTCGTCGGCAGCGTCCGGTACGCCACCGCGGCACCGGTCAGGAACAGCGGGATCCCCGCCCCCAGGAAGGCCAGGGTGTACCTGCGCTCGCCGCGGTGCAGCCCCGGCGCGACGAAGGCCCACACCTGGTAGAGCCACACCGGGCTCGCGCCGACCACCCCCGCGGTGATCGACACCTTCAGCGCGAGGGTGAACGGCGAGAGCAGGCCGTTGAGGGAGATCACGCCGCAGTGATTCGAGCCGTCCGCCGCGGCGGCACCGGTCAGACGGCCGGGCGCGCAGCCGGGCAGCGGATCGATGAGGAACCCGATCAGTTGCCGGTGGAAGAGGGCCGCGCCGACGGTGACGAGCAGGATCGAGCCGACGGCCTTGAGCAGCCGGTTGCGCAGTTCGCGCAGGTGCTCCCGGAGCGGCATCAGGTCGGGGTCACGCGGGGTGCCGGTGGTCATGGGCGGTCCGTCCCGGGCGCTTCAGCGCCCGTGGGGTACGTCCGCCGCGGTGGCCTCCGGCGCCGCGTGCGGGGTCCCGGCCCCGGGTTCGAGGGCCGCGGTCCGCGCGGTGTCCGCGGCTTCGTCGGTGCCGTCCTCCCGCATGGCCTTGGTCTCGCTCCGCAGGATCCGGAGCGACTGCCCGAAGGAACGGGCCATGTCGGGGAGCCGTTTGGCGCCGAAGAGGAGGAGGACGACGACGAGGACGAGGAGGATCTCGGGTGCTCCGAGCCTGCCGAACATGGGTGTTTCCTTTCTGTGGTGCCGAGTTGCTTCGCGGTTCTGGGTTCTGGGGTGCTGGGTTCTGGGGTGCTGAGGTTCTGGGCTCGTGGTGCGCGGTGACGGGGCCGGGGGTCGGCCCCGTCACCGCCGCCGGGTTTCGGCGGGCGGATCGCGCGGGTCGAGGTCCGTGAGGTCCAGGTCCCGCAGTTCCTGCGGGAGTTCGTCCCGCAGACCCGCCCGGGCGCCCTGCGCGAGCTCACGGAGCCCGCGCAGGGCACGCACGGTGTCGGAGACCAGCCCGGGGAGCTTGTCGGGACCGACGAGGACGACCGCCACCACGAGCAGCGTCAGGACTTCCAGCGGGCCGATGTCGGAGAACACCGTGCCTCCCGTCTGTGGGTGGATCCGCCCGGGTCGGCCCCGGCCGAGGGTTTACGGGCTAACGGGCCGGCGCACCGGCGGCGCGGCGGTAGGGGGCGAGGAAGGTGCCGAGTTCCGCCAGCATCTCCTCGGGCGCCTGTTCGGCCACCCAGTGGCCGGCGCCGCGGACGACCACGCCCCGGACGTCCTCCGCCAGGTCCTGCATCGCGCCCCCGACGGCGCCGCCCCAGCTCTCGGATCCGCCGATCGCCAGGACCGGCATCGTCAGCTTCTTCTTCGCGCGTTCCTCGTTCTGCCGGCCGGTGGCGTCCCAGGCGCGGTAAAGGCCGAAGCTGCCGCGCAGGGTCGCGGGGTCGGAGAAGATGCGGACGTAGTAGTCGCGTGCGTACCGGGGCAGCCGCTCGCCGCCCTGGATGTCGAACTCGTAGCCGTAGAAGTCCGCTTCGCGGCCCCTCACCAGCCTTTCGATCAGCTCGTGGTCGACCCGGTTGAACGGGATGTGCCAGAGCCGCTCGTTGTGCTGCTCGTCCACGAACAGGATCGGCGAGGCGGACGGGCGCGGGGGGCCGGGGACCTCGGCGAGGGCCACGCGGGCGACCCGGTCCGGATGGTCGGCCGCCAGCGCGTAGCTGATGATCATCCCGGTGTCGTGGCCGACGACGGCGAACCGTTCGTGTCCGAGGGCGTCCATCAGGGCGATCAGGTCGCCCGCCAGGGTGCGGGTGTCGTACCCGCTCATGGGCTTGTCGGTGAGCCCCATGCCGCGCTGGTCGACGGCGATGACGGTGTGGTGCCGGGCCAGTTCCGGCATCAGCATCCGCCAGGCGTACCAGTTCTGCGGCCAGCCGTGCACGAGGAGCAGCGGCGGCCCGTCGCCTCCGATGACGACGTGCTGGCGCAGCCCGCCGGCCCGTACGAAGCGGCTGCGGAAGGTCCTGGCGAAGCCGGCCGGCAGCCGGGGTGCCGAGGAGACGGTGCCGGGCCCGTCCGGCGTCCGCGGGGCCCGGGCGGGCGAGGCCGAGGCCGCGGGCAGCCCTCCGGCCAGTGAGAGGCCGGCGACGGTGGCGGCCGAGGCGGCCGCGCCGCCGACGAAGGTGCGTCGTGACAGTCCGCGCGGGGCGCGGTGCGACGCCGGCTCCCGGGCGGGGCCGTCCTGCCCGGACGGCTCGACGGGGGGCATGTTCACGGGGATTCCTTTCACTATGAACGAGCAGATGCTCGTATCGGGGCGGGACAGGGCCGCGTCGGTACGGCTCCGTGCGCCCCGTGGGAGGGAGCCGGCGTCAGCGGCCGGGGAAGCGCTGCGAGATCTCCTGGAGCACCCAGCCGTTGCCGTCCGGGTCGCTGAAGGTGGCGAACGAGCCGTACGAGGCGCGCTCGGGCTGCCGGCCCGCGAGCCGCCCCTGCCCCTGCAGGCCGTGGGTGACGTCGCCGTCCCCGTGGCCGTGGAAGAGCAGCCCGCCCGCGTCGTGGAACACCTCGCTCACCTCGACGCCGCGGGCGAGCAGCTCGGCCCGGGCCTCCTCGATGTCGAGGACGGCCAGGTAGAGGCCCTGGACGGAGCCCGGCTCGGCGGAGGTGAGCCCCGTGCCGAACATCACCGAGCACTCCGAGCCCGGCGGGGTCAGGTGCACCGCGCGCCAGTCGGCGGTGGGGGACTTGTCCAGGTCCAGGCGGAAGCCCGCCGCCTCGTAGAACGCCTTGGCCCGGTCGACGTCGGACACGGGCAGCACGATCAGTTCCAGCTTCATGTACATGGGGAGGTCCTTCTTGGTTGACGACGGTGCGCCGCACGCGGGCGGGCCACCGTTCCGGGGACGAGGACGGCGGTCCCGCGCCGGTGCCGTGATCCGGTCACCGGCCGGGCCGCCGAGGGCCTCGAGTCGCCGTCAGGAGCGGCTCGACCTGCCTCGTGGTGATGACCGTAGGCGATTCGGTCCTAACGAGCAAAGGCGAACCAGTAGAAATCCGGCGTTCGTGACACAGCTCACCGTCGAGGACGTGAGCGAGGACCGTAACCGTTTCCCCCTTAACGAGAAGCGATCTAGACTGTCCGCGAAGGGAGACCCGTACGATGCCCGCACCCACGCCCGAGCGCAGTCCGCTGACCCAGCCCGAGGCCGCCGACGCACTCCTGCGCTTCCTCAACACGCACGCTTCGGGACCCCGGCAGCTCCCCGAGCGCTTCGCCGACGCCGATTCCCTCCAGGCATGGCTGCGGGAGCACGCTCCGGACACCGGCACCACCCACGTCACCGAGGCCGACGCCGCCGGCGCGCGCGAACTGCGCGACGCGCTGATCACCGTGCTGCTGGCGCACGCGGGCGACGGGAACACCACGCCCGAGGCCCTCGCGGGGGCGGAGGAGCACCTGCGCGGCGTGGCGGCCCGGTATCCGCTGACCACGGTCGTCACCGCCACGGGCGCCACCTTGACCAGCACGCAGACCGGCGTCCCCGGGCTGTTCGGGACCGTGCTGGCGAGCGTCACGGCACTCGCCCACGCCGGCGTGTGGGACAGGCTGCGCGCGTGCCGTCACGAGCCCTGCCACTTCTGCTTCTTCGACCGGACGCGCAACAGTTCGGCCGGCTACTGCGGCCCGAGGTGCGCCTCCCGCGCGTCGATGCGCGCCTACCGGCGGCGCAGGAAGGAACAGGCCGCCGGAACGGCGGCGGACTGAGCCGCGCACGCTGTGTCGCGCCGGTGGTGCGTCCGCCGTCCCCCACGCCCGTGATATGAACCTCGCAGGACGGAACTGGCACAAATCGGGCGGGCTCTGGGCCGACGCCCGGACAGCCGACGGGCGGAAGGCGGGTGGGCATGCCGCACTACGATCTTGTGGTCCTCGGGGCGGGAAGCGGCAACATGCTGTTCGGGGAGGGGTTCGCGCACCTGCGCCGTGCGATCGTCGAGCCCGGCCGGTTCGGCGGTACGTGCCTGAACCGGGGCTGCATCCCCAGCAAGATGTTCGTCGTCGCCGCCGACGCCGCCGAGAGCGCCCGGGCGGCGGCGCGGCTCGGGGTCCGCGCCACCGTCGAACCGGTGGACTGGAAGACCGTCCGCGACCGGGTGTTCCGCCGCATCGACCCGCTGCACGCCTCCGCCGTGGACTACCGCCGCGACCACGGCATCGACGTCTACACCGACGAGGCGCGCTTCGTCGCACCGAAGGTGCTGCAGGTGGGCGGGGAGCGGATCACCGCCGACACCTTCGTCGTCGCGGTCGGCTCGCGTCCCGACGTGCCGGACATCCCCGGACTGGACTCCGTGCCGTTCCACACCTCCGACACCATCATGCGGATCGAGGACGCCCCCGCGTCCCTGGCGATCATCGGCGGCGGCTTCATCGCGGCCGAGTTCGGCCACGTCTTCGCCGCGTTCGGTTCGGAGGTGACGATCGTCCAGCGGGGGCCCCGCCTGCTGATGGCAGAGGACGAGCAGGTGTCGGAGCGGTTCACCGAGCTCGCGGCCCGGCGGCACCGCCTCCTGCTCGGCGCCACCGTCGCCTCCGTCGAGCGCAGCCCCGGCGGGGTCGAGGTGAGCGTGACCTGCCCCGACGGCGACCACGTCGTCCAGGCCGAGACGCTGCTGGTGTGCACCGGCCGGCGGCCCAACAGCGACCGGCTGGACGCGACCGCCGGCGGGCTGGAACTCGACGAGCACGGCCACATCGTGACCGACAGCAGCTACCGCACGTCCGTGCCGGGGGTCTGGGCGCTGGGCGACGTGGTGAACCACTTCCAGCTCAAGCACATGGCCAACGCCGAGTCCCGGGTCGTGCAGCACAACCTGCTGCACCCCGGCGACCTGCGCACCCTCTCCAACCGGATCGCCCCGCACGCGGTCTTCACCAGCCCGCAGATCGCCGGCTTCGGGCTGACCGAGCAGGAGGCGCGCCGCCGTGGCGTCGAGTACCTGGTGAGCGTCCGCGACTACGCGGACACCGCCTACGGGTGGGCCCTGGAGGACACCACCAGTTTCGTGAAGGTCCTCGCGGACCCCCGCGACCGCAGGATCCTGGGCGCGCACATCATCGGTCCGCAGGCCGCGACGCTCATCCAGCCGCTGATCCAGGCCATGGCGCTGGGGCAGACGGCCGACCAGGTCGGCCGGGACGTGCTGTACATCCACCCGGCGCTCACCGAGGCCGTCGAACAGGCGCTGCTGGAGCTGTAGCCCGAGGCCGGCCCGGAGCGGTCCCGCCCGGGACTGGACCGCTCCGGGTCATGCCGTGGCAGCGCAGCGGGCTACATCTTCATGCCGCTCTGCATGTGCTTCATGTCGTGCGCGTCCATTCCCCGGCCCATGTCCATCAGCATCCGGTGGATGTCGTGGACCGGCGACGGCATGACGACGAAGGGCCGCATCATGCCCTCGTCCTCGTGGTCGAGGAGGTGGCAGTGGTACATCACCTTGCCGGTCTGGTCGGCGAGCCGTCCCGCCACGGTGACCAGGGTGTTGGCGTTGACGGTGATGGTGTCCTTCCAGCCGGACTCCTCGGGGGCGACCGGCACCGGCGCGCCGAGGGTGATGGGCTTCTTGGTCCGCGCGGTGGCGAAGTCCAGCCCCGAGGTGTCGGCGGCCCGCCGGTCGACGACCTGGAAGTTCATCAGGTGGATGTGCATCGGGTGGTAGATGGGCACGCCCTCGGGGGCGGCGCTGATGAAGTGCCACTTCTCCCAGGTGCCTGCGGCGGCGAAGAAGGTGGTGGTGTCCTCGAACATGGTGCCCGTGCGGCGCAGCGTCCGGGTGCCGCCCGGCATGTCGACGGTGACGATGCCGGTCCCCGGTGCCGTGCCGGACGGAACCTCCTCCATCTCCCAGATCTGGGGCATGGCACCGGTCGCGTCGAAGCCCAGCAGGACGAAGCGCTCGGTGGCGTCCTTGGGCACGTCGGCGAGGGAGAGCCTGCGGAACGACTTCGACAACGTTGTCGGGAGCGGGTGGAGCGCGCGGCGCTTCTTCTCGACGCGGAACTGCATGACCTCGGCGTGGGGGATCAGGAAGTCCGGCAGGTCGGCGCCGGCGGTCTGACCCGGGATCGTGTTGACGAGCTTGAGCTTCCTGCCAGGGAAGGCCGCGAAGTCGATGACGACGTCGGCGCGTTCGGCGGGCGAGAGCGAGAGCGCCTCGTCGATCGTCTGCGGCCTGCCGAGCAGGCCCATGTCGGTGCCGATGAGCTTCATGGCGCCGCGCACGACCTTGCCGGTCTCCTCGTCGACGACGACGAGGCGGTAGATGCGGGCACCGGAGACGTTCACCAGCCGGAAGCGGTAGGCGCGGGCCTGGACGTCCAGGTACGGCCACACCACCCCGTTGACCATGGTGAACGGCGCCAGGCTCGCCAGGGCGGGCGGGATGGCGCCCGGCATCGGCATCGAGCCGGGACCCAGGATCCGCTTGGCGAGCACCTGGCCGGTGAGCCGGCCCTGGGCGTCGGTGTCGAAGTTCACGTCCTGGATGGTCAGCGGGATCTCGTACTCGCCGCGGGGCAGACCGAGCCGGTCCTCCTCCGCGTCGCGCACCAGGTAGTTGCCGACCAGGCCGGACTGGACGTTGAGCGAGGTCACCGCCATGGCGTGGTCGTGGTAGAAGAGGTGCGTCGCCGCCTGGTCGTTGGCGTACTCGCCCAACTGCCCGTTGCCGGAGGTGACTCCGTACTCCGCGGCGCCGTCGCTCATGGCGTTCTGGTGGCCGCCGTGCACGTGGACGGTGGTCCAGGCGGTGAGCCGCTCGACCTCGGGGCGGGGGGACGCGCCCTCGGAGCCGGGCCGGTTGTAGGGCAGCAGACCGGGGCCGGGGCCCTCCGCCCCCACCCACACCGCCTTGAGCGGCGTCCTGCCCTTGAGCTTGTTGTTCCAGGCGATGCGGACGCGCTCGCCGCTGCGGACCTCGAGGGTCGGGCCGGGGAAGTGGCCGGCGTAGGTCCACATCCGGGTGGCCGGCATCTGGGAGTGCATCCGGACCCGGGACTCGACCATGTCGATCTCCGTGATCCCATGGCTCTTGGGGCGCAGCGTCGGCGGGACGCGCAGCGGGTCGCAGAACGGCTTCAGCGTCGTGAACGTGGGCTCGTTCACGCCCTGCAGCGCGTCGGCCGCCTCCGCCGTGTCCTGGAAGACGCCGGTGGCGGCGAGGACGCCGGTACCGGCGACGGCGACGGCGGCAGCGGTGGCCCCGGCCATGCCGAGGACGGTCCGCCTGCTGGTCGTTGACATGTGAGTGGTCATCCTGTTCTGGGTGGTACGGATGCGGGGGGCCGGGCCACGAAGGACCGCGCGCGCTCCCCCGGGTCCGGGGAGCGGTGTTCCGCGCGTCCGCGGGCGGCGCGGCGGTGCCGGACGGACGACGGGCGCCCTCGGGAGGTGCGGTACGGGCGGACGCGGTCGGTGCCGCCGGCGGCCCGGCGTCCCGTGTCAGGGCGGGCGCGCGGGCCTGCCGGCGGTCCCGGCAGGGTTCCTGCCGGTCCGGCGCCTGATGAGCGCGCATCCTCGCGGTGGGTTCGCCACCTCGGTGCGTCACTCGTACCCGGGCGGTCCCCCGGCCGGCGCCGAGCTCCCCCGCAAATTATTTGCTCGGTCAAGCAAGTAGATCAGTCGATCGCTTGTACGTGCAAGTAGCTTGATCCGCCATCAAACGGGCCGCGGCCGCGCCGGACGGACGGGGGGCCTGCGCCCGGCGTTCCGGCGTCCCGTGGCGGACGCCGGAACGGAGGGCGCGGGCTCAGCCCAAGTGGAAGTCCCGGCGAGCGGCGACGAACTGCTCGACGGTCCGGGCGGGCACGCCCGTGACGCGCTCGACGTCGTCCGACGCCCGGTCGCTCCTATATGCCGGGCGGCAAGGCGGCGGCCACCGGTGCGGGCCGCCCCGTACGGGAGGCGGGCGGTGTGCCGCCCAAGAGCGACGGGCCATCCGCGCACCTATACTCGCGGGGAGGGAGCCGTTCGATGACGAGCAACAGCACGCTCGGAGAACACCGCCGCGAGGGCGGGCCCGCACGGACCGGGGGCACGGGTCTCGAAGAGGTCCTGCACGGTGCCGTGCGCGAGACCCTGTTCCGGATGGACGCCGTGTCCGCGGCGGTCTACCTGCTGGGCCGGGAAGCCTCCGAGGTGCGTGCGGCGATGATCGCCGGCAGCCCGCCGTCCTGCTACACGATGCCGTGCCGGATGGCCATGGACATGCCGCGCGCCTCGACCCGGGCCGTCGCCACGGGCAAGGTGGCCGTCCTGCCCGACCCCGACCCGGCCGAACCGGGTGAGAGGTACGCCCTGCCCTACCCCTACGCGGCGATGGCCGCACCGGTCACCGCCGACGGGCGGTGCTTCGGCGCGCTCACCGTGCTGCGCGTGGAGAGCCACGGCGGCTTCGGCCCCGCGGACCGTAGGGTGCTGCAGGAGGTCGCGGACGCGCTGGCCACGGCGCTCGCCGGGCTCGCACGCACCGGCACCCCCATCACGGCCGGCCCCTCGCCCGCCCTCGTACCGGTGTTCCACTCGAGCATCCGCACCCCGGGCTGGGGGGTGCGCGGTGTCCCCGGCTCGGCCGGCGCCAGCCTGATGTACCCCCTGCGGCACTTCGCGGAACGGCTCAACGAGGCGATGAGCGTGGACCAGCTCATCGCGGCGGCCCGGGACTCCATCCTGTCCCCGTTCGGCGCCCGGGCCCTGGTGCTGGCCTCCGTCAGCGCGGGCCGGCTGTGGGTGCTGGGGCACAGCGGACCGTCCTCGGCCATGGTCCGCGAGCTCCACGGCGCCCGGCTCGGCGCGCACATCCCGGCGGTGGAGGCCGTCCGCGGGCACGCGCTCTTCCTGCCCGAGGGGCCGCCGGCGGAGACGGGCTCGGGCCGGCAGCGTGCCGGGCCGCCCGCCGAGGCCTACCTGCCGCTCGTCGTCGGGGGCAGGTCCTTCGCCGTGGAGTCCGACGCTAACCCGCACGTCGTCGGCGTGTGCTGCCTGGAGTTCGCGGGCCCTCGCGCCTTCCCGCCCGAGGAGCGCACGGTGCTCAGCATGATGGCCGGGATGCTGGGCGCCGCGGTGGAGCGGGTCGAACTGGGCGCCAGGCAGCGCGAGGTCGCGGAGCACCTGCAGCGCAGGCTGCTACCCCCGGTCCTCTCCGAGTTGCCGGGGCTCGCCACCACCGCGCGCTACCGTCCCGCCCTCACCACGGTCCAGGTGGGCGGCGACTGGTACGACGTGATCAAGGTGTCGGACGAGCGGATGGTGCTCGTCGTCGGCGACGTCGAGGGCCACGACCTGGACAGCGCCGCCGTCATGGGCCAGGCGCGCACCGCCCTCACCGCGTACGCCACCGAGGGCCACCCACCCGCCGTGGTGATCGACCGGACGGGCCGGCTGCTCGCCGAACTCGGCACGGAGCAGCTCGTGACGTGCTGCGTCATCGCCCTGGACACCGGCGACGGCATGGCCGAGGTGGCCCTTGCCGGGCATCCCGCGCCGGTCGTACGGCGTCCCGACGGGAGCGTCGACACCCTGGACGCGCCGGCCAATCTCCCCCTGGGCGTCACCGCCCGTCACCCGTACCGCAGTTGCGAGCACAGGCTGGCACCGGGGTCGGTGCTGATGCTCTACTCCAACGGCCTGACGGGCTCCGCCACCGGCGATCCCGGCGCGTGCGCCCGGGAACTGCTGCGCACGGGCGGCCGGGAGGCGGGGGCCGACCTGGAGCAGCTGGCCGACCGCCTGGTCGCCGAGGTCTCCGCCCCCCGGTGGCGCGGCGACGACGCGGTGCTGCTCCTGGCCCGCTACGAGGGCGCCGTGGGCGAGGGTGCGCCGCGGACGGCCTGCCTGCACGTACAGCGCCGCGACCTGCACGGGGTCAAGGCGGCACGGGAGTTCGTCGACGAGCATTTGCGCGCGTGGGGGCTGGCGGACCTGTCGGACGCCCTCCGGCTGATCGCGTCCGAGATCGTGACCAACGCCCTCGTCCACGCCGGCAGCGACGTCGACGTCCGGCTGCGGGCCTTCGAGGACCGCGTGCGGCTGGAGGTGCGGGACTCCGACGGCAATCCGCCCGTGCCCTCGCCGCTGACCCTGGACGAGGAGGAGAACGCCGAGGCCGAGCACGGCCGGGGCCTGCTCATCGTGGAGGCCCTCGCCGGGCAGTGGAATACCTCGCCCAACGGCCGCGGCAAAACGGTCTCCCTGGACCTGCCCGTACCGGGCGCCTGACCGGGGGGTGCGGAGCGGCTCACCGAGCCGTCAATGTGGACGGACGTGGCCGTGGTGGTGGTCGTCGTCGTGGGCGGCGTGGTCGTGGCCCGCGGGGCGCCCGGACAGGGTGCGGGCTCGGCTGGTGACCTCGTCCCCGCGGACCACGTCCCGCTCGGCGAGCACGTCCTCCAGGGCGGCGAGCCACAGCCGGTAGTAGTGCCAGGGCTCGTCACCGGTGGGCCCGTTCTCCCAGGCGCGGATGCGGGCGATCAGCGCGGCCCGGAACCGCGGCCAGTCGAAGGCGCCCGCCTCGTGGAGGCCGACGGCCATGCCGAAGGCGCGGCTCTCCCAGGGTTCGGCGAAGACCAGCTCGCCGTTGGCGCGGGGCGGGGCGGCCGGGCCGTCGACGTCCAGGGGCGCGGTCACGGCGCCGTCACCTTCGCCACGCCGACCATGGCGTCCCGGGTCACCAGCGGCACGAGTTCCTCCTCGGTCAGGTGCTCCGTGCCGGCCGGGCGTTCGGGCAGCACCAGCCAGCGCACCTCGCTGGTGGAGTCGCGGACGGTGATCGCGACGTCGTCGGCGAGGTCGAGACCCATCTCCGAGAGCACCGCGCGCGGTTCGCGCACCACGCGCGAGCGGTAGGCGGGATCCTTGTACCAGCTCGGCGGCAGCCCGAGCACCGGCCACGGGTAGCAGGAGCACAGGGTGCAGACCACCACGTTGTGGGTGGTGGGGGTGTTCTCGACGACGACGATGTGCTCGCCCTGCGGACCGGAGAAGCCCAGTTCCGCGATGGCCGCGGTGCCGTCCTGGAGCAGCCGGCGCCTGTACTGCGGGTCGGTCCACGCCCGGGCGACCACCTTGGCCCCGTTGAGCGGGCCCACCTGGGTCTCGTAGGTGGCGATGATCGTGTCCATCGCCGCCGGGTCGATCAGGCCGCGCTCGGTGAGCAGTTGCTCGAGCGCCTCGGTGCGCAGGGCCGGGGAGGGGCGGTCGTCCGGGCCGCTGGTGGGGGTCATGAACGGGGCTCCAGGTAGCTCTCGAACAGCTCGGCGGTGACGGAGAAGGGTTCGGTGCCGGGGCCCCACAGTTCGCGGGAGTCGAACCGGACCGAGTAGACGTGCTGCGGGTTCTCGCCCAGGAAGTGCGCGTGGGTGTCCGGCAACAGCGCGGCGGGCTGCACCCGTTCGACGACGCCGGCGCGTCCGCGCACGTAGCCCGGCAGCCGCGTGTGCCCGGGCGGGGACATGTCCTTCGCCCGGACCGGCTCGTCGACGGCGAAGGCCGGCGGGGTGTCCACCGTGCGGAGCGAGCCCGGGGCGGTGGGGGTGTAGTCGGGGCGGACCGGTTCGGGGAACGGCGGCTCCGCGAGGCGCTCGCCGTGCAGGTTGCGGGCGCGGGTCCGGACGGCGGTGGGCGCGAGGACGGCGGTCTCGGTGAGCACCAGCTCCGCGGCGTTCAGCCACCGGCCGAAGTAGCCCTCGTCCAGGTAGGCGGCCCGGTCCAGGCGTTCCGTGGCGTGCCGGAAGGCGTCCACGTTGTAACCGGCCACCCGGATGGAGAGGAGCGCGAGCGCGAACGCCCGCGCCTGCCAGGGTTCCGCGAAGACCGGTTCGCCGGGTCGTGGCGGCCGGACGGGCCCCCATCCCTCGGTGCCCCCCATGTCGGCGATGCCCTCCATGGCGTGCCCTTCCGTGTGCCGGGATCACTGGCACACCAGCTTGGCCCGTGGGCGGCGGGCACTGCCGCAGACACGGCCCGGGTGGCCTCCGGTTCCATCCGATGGGCCGTCAGGCTCCCGTCCTACCGCGGGGCGAGGAACTCCCGGGCGCCGCGCAGCCGGGTCCGTATGAGCCGCCGGGTGGCGGCACTGTCGAGGCGGACGTCGAGGGGGCCGGGCACGGGGCCGTCGGCACGGCGCCCGGCGGGCAGCGCTGCGGCGTCGAGGCCGTCGCGGCGGGCGATGAGGGCACCGAGTTCGTGGCGGCTGAGGGCGTCCGTCCCGGCGAGGTGGAACACCCCGGAGGCGTCGGAGGCGGCGAGTTCCCACAGGGCGGCGGCGAGGTCCGCGACGTGCACCGGGCAGCGGACGTCGTCGGTGAACAACGCGCCGTCGCGTACGCCGGCGGCCAGGTCGTGGACCAGGCTCTCGTGCACCGATCCGCCGTCGCCGATGATCAGCGAGGTGCGCGCGACGACGGCGGACGGCACCAGGAGCCGCACCGCGGTCTCGGCGGCCGCCTTCGCCGCGCCGTACGGGGTGACGGGGTCGGGCAGGCAGGTCTCGTCGTAGTGGACGCGGGACCCGGAGAAGACGGCGTCGCTGGAGACGTGGACGAGGCGGCAGCCGTGTTCCGCCGCGGCCAATGCCAGCCGGACCGCGCCGTCGGCGGTGACCTCCCAGTCGCTGTAGCCGCTGGTGGCGTTGACGACGGTGTCGGGCGCGACCTCGGCCAGCAGCCCGGCGGGGTCGCCGGGCGCGCGGAGGTCGAGGTGGTGCCACGGGACGCCGGGAACGCCGCCGGGACGCCGGGAGCGGTACGTCGCGGCCGTGTCGAGACCCGCGGCCACGGCCTGCCGTACGAGTTCCCTGCCCAGGAAGCCGCTGCCGCCGACGATGAGGACCTTCACGGGCCCCACCGTAGGGCAGCCGCACGGCCGTGGGACCCGTCCGTGCCCGGGAACCTGCCGCGGCGGTGCGCGGTCGCCTCCTCCTGGGGCCGTTCGCCGACGTCGTGACGGGCGGCGCGGTGCGGGAGACGGCCGGCGCGCGGTCGCGGTCCGGGGAGGGTCGTCCTCGCAGGGGGCCGGGGCCGGCGGTCGTGCTCGCCACCTCGCAGGGCTGGGCCGGGGGTCCGGCGCGGCGGCCGACCGGCGAGCGTCGGTTCGTGGCCCCCCAGGCGTTCCTGACGCGGCGGCGTCCGCTCAGCCGGCCGGGGGCGTGTCGTGTGCGGGGCGTCGTTGCCGGGGGACGACCGCGGAGAGGGAGGCGGCTGCGCCGGCCCGGGCGTGCGTGGTGTTCCAGGCCTTGATGACGGGGCGGCCGTGCTCGGTGCCGAGCCGGCTGACGGTGCCGGTGTCCAGGGCGAACAGCGAACCGGCGGACGGCGGCAGGCCGAGGCGGCGGGCGGTGAGGACGCGCAGGATGTGGCCGTGGGCGACGAGCAGCACGTCGCCCGCGTCGGGGTCGAGCAGCAACGGCTCGACACGGGCGAGCACGCGGTCGGCGCGGCGGCCGACGTCCTCGGGGCTCTCGCCGGGATGTTCCGCGCCTCCGGGGGCGACGCCGTCGGTCCACAGGTTCCACGTCGGGCGGGTGCGGTGGATCTCCGCCGTGGTGACGCCCTCGTAGCCCCCGTAGTCCCATTCGCTGAGGTCCGGGTCGATCCCGGCGACGGTCACCCCGGCGAGTTCCGCGGTGCGTACGGCGCGGCGCAGGGGGCTGCTCAGGGCGAGGGCGATGTCGTGCCCGCGCAGCAGCGGGGCGACCCGGGCGGCCTCGCCCTCGCCGTGCGGTGTCAGGGGGAGGTCGGTGTGGCTGGTGTGCTGCCGGGACAGGGTCCACGCGGTTTCGCCGTGGCGGAGCAGGAGCAGGTCGCCCATGGTCGTTCATCCACTTTCGGCACGGAGGAGGGGCGGTGCGGGTAAGGCGGTGCGGAGCCCGCGCCGGCCGGCGCGGGCTCCGGCGGTGACTAGGCCTGGTCGGCCGCGGAGGTGACGGCGTGGCCGCCGAACTGGTTGCGGAGCGCGGCGATCATCTTCATCTGCGGGGAGTCGTCCTGGCGGGACGCGAAGCGCGCGAAGAGGGAGGCCGTGATCGCGGGCAGCGGCACGGCGTTGTCGATGGCGGCCTCGACGGTCCAGCGGCCCTCGCCGGAGTCGTCGGCGCGACCCCTGAGTTCGTTGAGGTGCTCGTCCTCGTCGAGGGCGTTGACGGCCAGGTCCAGCAACCAGGAGCGGATGACGGTGCCCTCCTGCCAGGAGCGGAACACCTCGCGCACGTCCGTGACGGAGTCGACCTTCTCCAGCAGCTCCCAGCCCTCGGCGTAGGCCTGCATCATGGCGTACTCGATGCCGTTGTGGACCATCTTCGCGAAGTGGCCGGCACCGACCGCGCCCGCGTGGACGAAGCCGAAGTCGCCCTCGGGCTTGAGGGCGTCGAAGACCGGCCGCACCTTCTCGACGTCCTCGGCCCGGCCGCCGACCATGAGGGCGTAGCCGTTCTTCAGGCCCCAGACGCCGCCGGAGACACCGGCGTCGACGAAGCCGATGCCCTTGGCGGCCAGTTCCGCGGCGTGCTTCTCGTCGTCCGTCCAGCGGGAGTTGCCGCCGTCGACGACGATGTCGCCCGGTGCGAGGAGGCCGCCGAGCTCGTCGACCACGGACTGGGTGGCGGCGCCGGCCGGCACCATCACCCACACCACGCGCGGTGCGTCGAGCTTGTCGACCAGTTCGGTGAGGCTGCCGACGTCGGCCAGGTCGGGGTCCCGGTCGTAGCCGACGACGGTGTGGCCCGCGCGGCGGATCCGCTCGCGCATGTTGCCGCCCATCTTGCCGAGGCCGACGAGTCCGAGTTGCATGTCAGGTGCTCCTTCTGTGTGTCGTGGGGGGGTCTGCGGGCGGCGCCCGTCCGGGGCCGGGCAGGCGCCGCGGCGGGGTTCCTTCCCCCGGTCAGTTGCCCCGGAGGGTGCGGTAGGCGGCCACCAGGGCCGCGGTGGAGGGGTCGAGGCCGGGTACGTCGGCGTCCCCGGTCAGGGCGGGTTCGACGCGCTTGGCCAGGACCTTGCCGAGCTCGACGCCCCACTGGTCGAAGGAGTCGATGTTCCACAGGGCGCCCTGGACGAAGACCTTGTGCTCGTAGAGCGCGATGAGCTGGCCGAGGACCGAGGGGGTCAGTTCGGTCGCCAGGACGGTGGTCGTCGGGTGGTCGCCGCGGAAGGTGCGGTGCGGGACCTGCTCCTCGGGCACGCCCTCGGCGCGGACCTCGTCGGCGGTCTTGCCGAAGGCGAGCGCCTGGCCCTGCGCGAACAGGTTGGCCATCAGCAGGTCGTGCTGGGCGGCGAGTTCCGGGCCGAGTTCGGCGGCCGGGCGGGCGAAGCCGATGAGGTCCGCCGGGATCAGCTTCGTGCCCTGGTGGATCAGCTGGTAGTAGGCGTGCTGCCCGTTGGTGCCGGGCGTGCCCCACACGACGGGGCCGGTCTCCCACTCCACGGCCCGCCCGTCGCGGTCCACGGACTTGCCGTTGGACTCCATGTCGAGTTGCTGCAGGTAGGCCGTGAACTTGGACAGGTAGTGGGAGTACGGCAGGACGGCGTGCGACTGGGCGCCGAGGAAGTTGCCGTACCAGACGCCGAGCAGACCGAGGATCAGCGGGGCGTTGGACTCGGCGGGCGCGGTGCGGAAGTGCTCGTCGACGGTGCGGAAGCCGTCGAGCATCTCGCGGAACCGCAGCGGGCCGATGGCGATCATCAGGGAGAGGCCGATCGCCGAGTCGTAGGAGTAGCGGCCGCCCACCCAGTCCCAGAACTCGAACATGTTGTCCGGGTCGATGCCGAACTCGCGGACCTTGCCGGTGTTGGTCGACAGGGCGACGAAGTGCCGGGCGACGGCCTTCTCGTCCGCGCCGAGCCCGGCCAGCAGCCAGCCGCGCGCCGAGGTGGCGTTGCTGATCGTCTCGATGGTGGTGAAGGTCTTGGACGCGACGACGAACAGCGTCTCGGCCGGGTCGAGGCCCTGCAGGGCCTCGTGGAGGTCCGAACCGTCGACGTTGGAGACGAAACGGAACGTCAGCGAACGGTCGGTGTGGGGCCGCAGTGCCTCGTACGCCATGGCGGGTCCGAGGTCGGAGCCGCCGATGCCGATGTTGACGACGTTCCTGATCCGCTTACCGGTGTGGCCGGTCCACTCGCCGGAGCGCACCCGGTCCGCGAAGGCGGACATCCTGTCGAGCACCGCGTGGACCGGCGGTACGACGTTCTCGCCGTCCACCTCGATCACGGCGTCCCGGGGCGCGCGCAGGGCGGTGTGGAGGACGGCCCTGCGCTCGGTGACGTTGATCTTCTCGCCGCGGAACATGGCGTCGCGCAGTTCGAACACGCCGGTGGCGTCGGCCAGTTCGCGCAGCAGGGCGAGGGTCTCGTCCGTGACGAGGTTCTTGGAGTAGTCGATGCGCAGGTCGCCGACCTCCACGGTGTACCGCCCCGCGCGTGCGGGGTCCGCCGCGAACAGCTCGCGCAGGTGCGGTCCCGGCCGGGTGGCGTCGCGGTGCTCCGCCAGTGCTGCCCACTGCGGGCGGTGGCTCGGTCCGGGGGTGTCAGGCATCGTGCTGCTCCTGGTTCTCGTGCTGGTGCGCGCGCTGCGGCGGCACCGGGGCGGCCTTCGCGGGGCGTGCCTTCGGGGGCTTCGCGGCGGAGGCCTTCGGCGGGGCGGCGGCCTTGGTGCGGGGCGCCTTGACCTGGGCCCGGAGCGCGGCGGCGTAGGCCTCGTCGGGGTCGAGGCGGCGGAGTTCCTCCGCGATGAGCTCCGCGGTGGACCGGACCTTCAGGGCGAGGACGCGGGTCGGCTGGCCGGGGATGGACAGCCGGGCCACGGCGCCCTCGGGGCGGTCGATGAGGATGTCGCCGTCCGGGGTGCGCAGCCGGACCGCGGTGACGACGGGGCCGTCGGTGACGACCTGTTCGACGGGCACCCGCAGCCGGTCGGCGAACCAGCGGGCCAGTAGTTCGGCGCTGGGGTTGTCGGACTCGCTCTCCACGACCGCCGAGGTGACCCGGGCCGGGGCCTGGTCGAGCGCGGCGGCGAGCATGGAGCGCCAGGGCGTCAGCCGGGTCCAGGCGAGGTCGGTGTCACCGGGTGCGTACGAGCCGGCCCGGGCCGCCAGCCGCTCCAGCGGGCGGTCGACGGCGTACGCGTCGGTGATGCGGCGCTGGGCGAGCGCGCCCAGCGGGTCCGCGGCCGGTGTGTCGGGGGCGTCGGCGGGCCACCACACGACGACGGGGGCGTCGGGCAGCAGCAGCGGCAGCACCACGGAGTCGGCGTGCTCGGCGACTTCGCCGAACAGCCGCAGCAGCACCGCCTCGCCGGATCCGGCGTCCGAGCCGACGCGGACCTCGGCGTCGACGCGGGAGGGGGTGTGCCGGCGGGTGGTGCGCGACGGCCGCCTGATGACGACGAGGGTGCGCGAGGGGTGCTCCTGCGCCGCCTGCTCCGCCGCCTTGAGGGCGTCGTGGGCGTTCTCCTCGTCGGTCACGATGACCATCGTCAGCACCATGCCGACGGCGGGTGAGCCGATGGCGCGGCGGCCCCGCACCAGGGCCTTGTTGATGTGGCTTGCCGTGGTGTCGGTCAGATCGATCCTCATGGCCTGCGCCAGCTCCGTCCGTCTCGTGCGAGCATCTCGTCGGCTTCCGCGGGGCCCCAGCTGCCCGCGGTGTACTGCGCCGGCCGTCCGTGGGTGTCCCAGTACCGCTCGATCGGGTCGAGGATCTTCCAGGACTCCTCGACCTCCTGGTGGCGGGGGAAGAGGTTGGCGTCGCCGAGCAGGACGTCGAGGATGAGCCGCTCGTACGCCTCGGGGCTGGACTCGGTGAAGGACTCGCCGTAGGCGAAGTCCATGGTCACGTCGCGTATCTCCATCGAGGTCCCGGGCACCTTCGAGCCGAAGCGCACCGTGATGCCCTCGTCCGGCTGGACGCGGATGACGATGGCGTTCTGGCCGAGTTCCTGGGTGGCCTCCGGGTCGAACGGGGAGTGCGGGGCGCGCTGGAAGACGACCGCGATCTCGGTGACGCGGCGGCCGAGGCGCTTGCCGGCCCGCAGGTAGAAGGGGACGCCCGCCCAGCGGCGGTTGTCGATCTCCAGCTTGACGGCGGCGTAGGTGTCGGTGGTGGAGCCGGGGTCGATGCCCTCCTCCTCCAGGTAGCCGTTCACCTCCTGGCCGCCCTGCCAGCCGTGCGCGTACTGGCCGCGCACGGTGTGCGCGCCCAGGTCGCCGGGGAGCCGTACCGCGCGCAGCACGTTCAGCTTCTCGGTGAGGAGGGACTCGGCGTCGAAGGAGGCGGGCTCCTCCATCGCGGTCAGCGCGAGGAGTTGGAGGAGGTGGTTCTGGATGACGTCGCGTGCGGCGCCGATGCCGTCGTAGTAGCCCGCGCGGCCGCCGATGCCGATGTCCTCGGCCATCGTGATCTGCACGTGGTCGACGTAGGAGCGGTTCCACAGCGGCTCGAACATGGTGTTCGCGAAGCGCAGCGCCAGGACGTTCTGGACGGTCTCCTTGCCGAGGTAGTGGTCGATCCGGAAGACCTGCTCCGGGGCGAACACCTCGTGGACGAGCGCGTTCAGTTCGCGGGCGCTGGCCAGGTCGTGGCCGAAGGGCTTCTCGATGACGGCACGCCGCCAGGAGCCCTCGGGGGCGTCGGCGAGCCCGTGCTTCTTCAGCTGCCGCACGACCTTGGGGAAGAACTTCGGCGGCACCGAGAGGTAGAACGCGTAGTTGCCGCTGGTCCCGCGGGCGGCGTCCAGCTCGTCGACGGTGACGGCCAGTTGCTTGAACGCGACGTCGTCGTCGAAGTCGCCGGGGATGAAGCGCATGCCCTCGGCGAGCTGCTGCCACACCTCCTCGCGGAACGGCGTACGGGCGTACTCGCGCACCGAGTCGTGCACGACCTGCGCGAAGTCCTGGTCCGCCCAGTCGCGGCGGGCGAAGCCGACGAGCGAGAAGCCCGGCGGCAGCAGCCCGCGGTTGGCGAGGTCGTACACGGCCGGCATCAGCTTCTTGCGGGACAGGTCGCCCGTCACGCCGAAGATCACCAGGCCGGACGGCCCCGCGATGCGCGGCAGCCGCCGGTCGGACGGGTCGCGCAGGGGGTTGGACCACGGGGTGCCGGGTCCGGTCGTGTCCTTGCTCATCGCGCGTCGGCTCCCTTGCCGTTCAGTGCGGTTGCGACGGCCTGCAGCAGTTCGGCCCAGGCCGCCTCGAACTTCGCCACGCCCTCGTCCTCCAGCTGCCGGACCACCTCGTCGTAGGGGATCCCCAGCCGTTCCAGGGCCGTCAGGTCGGCGCGGGCGCGGTCGTACCGGCCCGTGACGGTGTCGCCGTCGACGCGGCCGTGGTCGGCGACGGCGTCGAGCGTCTCCTCGGGCACGGTGGTGACCGTTCCGGGCGCGACGAGTTCCTCGACGTAGCGGGTGTCCCGGTACGCCGGGTCCTTCACTCCGGTGGAGGCCCACAGGGGCCGCTGCTCGTGGGCGCCGGCCGCGGCGAGCGCGGCCCAGCGGTCGCCGGTGAAGAACTCCCGCTGCGCCCGGTACGCCAGCCGGGCGTTGGCGATCGCCGCCCGGCCCTTGAGGGCGGCGGCCTCTTCCGTGGCCAGTTCCGTGAGTCTCCGGTCGACCTCCGTGTCGACGCGGGAGACGAAGAACGAGGCGACGGAGTGCACGGTGGACAGGTCGATCCCGGCCGCACGGGCCTTCTCCAGGCCGGCCAGGTAGGCCTCCATGACCTCGCGGTAGCGGTCCAGGGAGAAGATCAGCGTGACGTTCACGCTGACGCCGAGGGCGGTGACCTCCGTGATGGCAGGCAGGCCCTCCACAGTTGCGGGGATCTTGACCATGACGTTGGGGCGGTCGACCAGCCGGGCGAGCTGCCCGGCCTCGGCGACGGTCTCCTCCGCGCGGTGGGCGAGGCGCGGGTCGACCTCGATCGACACCCGGCCGTCCCGGCCGCCGGTCGCCTCGTACACGGGCCGCAGGACGTCGGCCGCGGCGCGGACGTCGGCGGCGGTCATCGTGCGGACGGCCTCGTCCGGGGTGACGCCGCGCGCGGCCAGGCCCGCGAGCTGCTCCCGGTAGTCCTCCCCCGAGCCGATGGCGGCCCGGAAGATGGACGGGTTCGTGGTGACTCCCACCACGCGCCCCGACGCGACCAGTTCGGCCAGGTCGCCGGAGGCGATGCGTCTGCGCGACAGGTCGTCGAGCCAGACCGAGACCCCCTCGGCGGCCAGACGCTGCAACGGTTCCGCGGTTGCGGTTGCTTCTTGGTTCACATTGATCATCTTCTTTCTGCGCTCGCGTCAACCGCGTGGGACCCCAAAGGATTCCCGACTGCGGGGGGCGGCGTTTCCGCAGGTGACGGAGGTATCCCACCCCGCGGGCATGACCGCGCGGGCCCCGGGGATGTGACGAGGCGACGAAGATCACACCTTGCGCGGGTGACGCGCCGGCCCGCCGGGCCCGGGGCGCGGCCGGCCCGGACGACGTCACGTCACGCGGGCCGGGCCTGCCCGGCGCCGACGAGGCCCCCGGGCACGTGCTCCTCCCGCCCGGACACCGGCACGCGCGGTCCTTCGGCCGCCCACAACCGCAGTCGCGCGTCGTGCAGCCAGTACGCCGCGATGGAGGGCGGAACATCCATGATGTCCGCTATTTTCTGGTATGCGAAGCTCTCAACCGCCGCGAGGTACACGGCGAACCGCTGCTCCTTGGGCAGCGTGAGGAGCGCGGCCCGGACGTCCGGCTCCGGGAGCAGCACGAACTCGTCCAGGGACGACGCCCGCACCCCTTCCAGGGCGGCGGCCCCGGTGGCCTCCGGCGGCAGCACGCACACCTCGGGGTGGGGGCCGACGAAGGCAGCGGCCAGCAGGTCGAAGAGCCAGGCCCGGTGGTCGACGCCGTCGAGGAGCCGCGGGAACGCGGCGTAGGCCCGCGTGAAGACCTCCAGGACGAGGGCCTCCGCCTCGGCCGGGTCGCCGGTGACGCCCGACGCGGCCCGGTACACCGGGTCCAGGAGGGAGAGCACGTCGCGCTCGAAGCCGGCCTCACGCCCGAGGGCACCCCCCTCGCCGCCGACGGTCCGCCGTACGGGTACGTCGGCGTCCGGCCCGGGCTGCACGGTGCGGACGGCCCTGCGGTGGCGGCCGCCCCCGGAGGCGGCACCGCTCCCCTGCTGGTTCGGCTCGCCGTCGGCGCGCCGGCCCCGGTGCCGCCCGGCGCCCGGGCCGGTCCCGGCGTACCGGATTCCCGCGGTGGACTGGGCGTTCGTCAGCGACTGAGGCATGTGCGTCTCTTTCCGGGATGGCGTGCGGGGCCGGTCGGCGGGCGCGGGCAGGGATGTCGTGCCGGGCGACCGGTGAGGCCTAATTGCTTCGCGTAGCAAATATATATCCTTCGCGCGGCAAGTAAAGTGAGCGGCATGTCGGATGCCCCCCACCGCCCGGAACCCGCACCGGAGCCTGCAGACCCACTCGATCCGGACGAAGAAGAAGTGGTCCGGTCCCTCAGCCGCATCATCTACGCACTGCCCCGCGCGCTGGACGCCGACTTGGCACGCGAACGGCGGTTGCCCCTCGTCGAGTACCAGGCACTGATGCACCTCTCGGAGGCTCCGGACCGGCAACTGCGGATGAGCGAGCTCGCCACCGCCTGCGAGATGTCGCTCAGCGGGATGACCGGGGTGGTGCGCCGGCTGGAGGACCAGGGGTTCGTCCGGCGCGTCAAGTGCCCCCGGGACGGCCGGGGCTGGAACGCCGTCCTCACCGCCTCCGGGCTGACCCGGCTCGAGGAGGCCTGGCCGGCCCACCTCGCCTCCATGCGCCGCCACTTCCTGGACCACCTCACGGGCCTGGACCTGCGGGCGCTCAGCGCGGCGCTGCGCGGGGTCGCCCTCTGACCCTCGGCCTTTCCCGAGGTCAGGGCCCGGGTGGAGAGGCCGGAGCCGCCGCTTCCGAGCCGGGACCTGATCTCGCGCCGCCGCGTCCCGGACGTGCATACTCAGGCCCTGCGGGCGCGCCGGCACCCGCGACGATCGGGAGGTACGCGATGGTGTCGTCGTCAGGGACGGAATCCCGGAGGGTCACGATCCATGACGTCGCCCGGTCCGCCGGGGTCTCCCGGCAGACCGTGTCGCGGGCGCTCAACGACAAGGACGAGATCGACGGCGCGACCAAGCAGCGGGTCCTCGACGCCGCCCGTGAGCTCGGCTACCGTCCGAGCCGCTTCGCCCGCGGCCTGGTCCGGCAGGACACCACGACCATCGGCCTGGTCATCCCCGACCTGCTGAACCCGTTCTTCACCGAGGTCGCCGCGGCCGCGCTGGAGGCGGCCCGGGCGCGCGGCTGGCACGTCGTCGTCTACGACACCGCGGACCGGGCCGAGGAGGAGTTCGGCACCCTGCAGGTGATCGCCTCGCAGGTGGACGCGGTCGTCGGCTACTTCAGCTGCTCCGAACTCGACCTCGAACGGTTCACCCGGGGGCTGCCCGTCGTGCTCATCGGCCGCGAGCACCACACGGCACGGTTCAGCTCGATCCGCATCGACGGCGAGCAGGGTGTGCGGGCCGCGGTCGCGCACCTGACCGCCGCCGGCCACCGGCACATCGGCATGCTCGACCACGACGGGCGCGCCGAGCCGAGCATCCGGCGCGAGTGGTTCGCGGCGGCCGCGGCGGCCCAGGGCATCGCCGCGGACCGGGTGGTCGGGGCGGCGCAGTCGGCGGACGGCGGCGGGACGGCGCTCAGGAAGCTGCTCGGCGCGCACCCCGAGGTCACCGCGGTCTTCACCTTCAACGACATCATCGCGATCGGTGCCCTGCGCGAGGCACGGCGGCTCGGCAGGAGCGTCCCCGAGGAACTCGCCGTGGTCGGCTTCGACGGCCTGCAGCTCGGTACGCTCGTCGAACCCCCGCTCTCCAGCGTCGCGCTCGACACGCGCCGCCTCGGCGCGCTCGCCATCGACCAGGTCGCACGCCTGCTGACCGGGACGGAACCGCTCGCCGCCGACGACCTCGTCGTGCGCGCCGAACTGCGACTGAGTGGTTCCGCTTAACCTCCCGGACCCGTGTGCGCCAGAAAGTCTTGACACTTGAAGGCACCGGAGCGCACACTTCCGAACAATTCTCAATGGCCCCGTGAGCGTTCACGTGAGCGTTCACGTGAACGCTCACGGGACCGGTACGAACAGTTTTGCCCCAGCTTGCGATGGCCTTCGGCGCACGCCCCGGGAGCCGTCGTCCCGTCCCTTCTCACGAGCACGTCCCGCCTGAGGTGTCAACGTCGACCCGCCTAGCGACTCGCTAGTCGTCCTCCGGAACGGAAACCATGAGCAGCACAGTCACGCGCATCCGCCTCGCCGCCGTCGCCGCGGCAGCCAGCATCGCCGTACTCGCCGGATGCTCATCGCCGGCCCCTTCGGGTAAGAGCGCATCGGCCGAGTCCTGCGCTCCCGCGAAGGGCAAAGTCACCCTCCAGTACTGGAACACCGTTCCCGGCATGGACGAAGTCGTCGCGCTGTGGAACAAGAAGAACCCGAACATCCAGGTCGAGACGAAGAACATCTCCAACGACCAGTACGGCACCATCAGCAACGCCCTCAAGGCGGGCAAGGCGCCGGACCTCGCCCAGGTCGGCTACGACGAACTGCCCAACCTGCGCAGCCAGGACGCCTTCGCGGACGCCTCGGCCTGCAAGGCGGCCACCGACGCCAAGTCGGCGTTCGTGCCCTGGACCTGGTCGCAGGCCAGCTTCGGCGGCACCGGGGTGTTCGCCATCCCGCAGGACACCGGCCCGATGGCCCTGTACGTGCGCAGCGACATCTTCAAGAAGCACGGCCTGGAGATCCCCAAGACCTGGGACGAGTACGCGACCGAGGCGCAGAAGCTGCACCAGGCGGACCCGAACCTCAGCATGACGTTCTTCGACCCGAACAACGCCGAGTGGTTCAACGGGCTCCTCTGGCAGAACAGCGCCGAGATGTACTCCTACTCCGGCGACAAGTGGCACGTCACCGTCGAGTCCGAGCAGAGCAAGCAGGTCGCCGAGTACTGGCAGAAGCTGATCGACGCCAAGCTGGTGCGCACCGACCTCGCGCACGGCTCCACCCAGATGTACACGGCGTACCAGAAGGACCAGATCGCCACCTACGTCGGCGCCGCCTGGGGCTACAGCATGTTCCGCGACAACCTGCCCAAGCAGGCCGGCAAGTGGTCGATCGTGCCGATGCCGACCTGGGGCACGAACGCCGCGTCCGGTGACTGGGGCGGCTCCACCGTCGCGTTCATGAAGGGCGGCAAGCACCCCTACGAGGCGGTCAAGTTCAACACCTGGCTGAACACCGACCCGGAGGCCCTGGCGCTGGAGAACAAGCTGGGCGGCCTCTACCCGGCGGCCACCGCCGGTCTGTCGCTGCCCGCGCTGTCCCAGGGCGTGCCGTACTACGACAACCAGAAGATCTTCGACGTCTTCGCCGACTCGTCCAAGAACATCGACACCGGCTTCACCTGGGGTCCGACCCAGAAGACGGTGAACCTGGCGCTCCAGGACGCGATGGCCAAGGCGGCCGCCGGTGGCGGCACGGTCTCCGACGCCCTGACGGCCGCTCAGGACTCCGCGCTGAAGTCCATGAAGGACCAGGCGATCCCGGCCACGGCGGGCAAGTGACCGTCGCATGACCGACCTCGCAACCCGCGCGACGCGTGGGGTGGCGACCACCGAGGGCCGCCGCCGCCGGCACAACGGCGGCGGCCCCCGGGCGGGCACCATCGCCGCGTTCGTGACCCCGTTCTTCCTGCCGTTCATCCTCTTCTACCTGGTGCCGATCGGCTACGCGCTCTGGCAGAGCCTGCTCGTGGTGCGCCGCACCGGCGGCCAGTACGGCACGTCGTACACGACCTTCGGCGGCCTGGAGCAGTACGCGCAGGTCTTCCGGAACACCGAGTTCTGGGGCAGCATCGGGCGCATCGGCCTGTTCGGCGTCGTGCAGGTGCCGGTGATGCTCTTCCTCGCCCTGGCCATGGCGCTGCTGCTCGACACCCCGCTGCTCAAGCTCAAGTCGTTCTTCCGCATCGCGGCGTTCATGCCGTACGCCGTGCCCGGCGTCATCGCCGCGATCATGTGGTCGTACCTCTACTCGCCGCAGATCAGCCCGGTCGTCGACGTGCTCAAGGGCGTCGGTCTGCAGCCCGACTTCCTCGGCCCGGGTGCCGTGCTGTGGTCGACGGCGAACGTGTCGACCTGGCTGTGGACCGGCTACAACATGCTGATCATGTTCTCGGCGCTGCAGTCGATACCGCAGGAGCTCTACGAGGCGGCCAAGCTCGACGGTGCGAGCAACTGGGCCATCGCGTGGCGCATCAAGGTGCCGATCATCGCCCCGTCGGTCGTCCTCACGACGGTGTTCTCCATCATCGGCACCCTGCAGTTGTACGCCGAGCCGGCGGTGCTGCGGCAGATCTCCTCGAACATCTCCAGCACCTACACCCCGAACATGCTCGCGTACACGGTGGCCTCCGGGAACAACTACCAGCAGGCGGCCGCGATCTCCGTGGTCATCGCCGTCATCACCTTCGTCCTGAGCTTCGGGTTCATGCGACTGACCTCAAGGAAGGCGGGACTGTGAGCGACGACCGAACCCCCGTCCGCGAGAGCCGGATCAGCCGCACGGCGGCCATGGGCCTGATGTTCCTGCTGGCGGTCTACTTCCTGCTGCCGGTGTACTTCCTGGTCGTCGCGGCGACCAAGCCGCAGGGCGACCTGGCCTCCACCAACGGCCTGGCGTTCTCGCACTTCGACCTGTTCGGCAACCTCGACACCCTCTTCACCCGCAGCGACGGCATCTTCGGGCGCTGGGCGCTCAACAGCGTGCTGTACGCGGTGGTCGGCGCGGCCGTGGGCACGCTGATCTCGGCGCTGTGCGGCTACGCGCTCGCCAAGTTCCGCTTCCGGGGCCGTGAGTTCCTGTTCTCCGTCATCCTCGGCGGGATCCTCGTGCCCACCACCGCGCTCGCGCTGCCGCTGTTCCTGCTGTTCTCGGCGACGGGGCTGGTCAACACCTACCTCGCGGTGTTCCTGCCCAGCATCGTCAGTCCGTTCGGCGTCTACCTGGCGCGGATCTTCGCCGCGTCCGCCGTCCCCCAGGAGATCCTGGAGTCGGCGCGGCTGGACGGGGCCGGGGAGTTCCGGACGTTCTTCTCGGTGGCGTTCAAGCTGATGACGCCCTCCCTGGTGACCATCTTCCTGTTCCAGTTCGTCGCCATCTGGAACAACTTCTTCCTGCCGATGGTGATGCTGCAGAAGGAGTCGCTCTTCCCGATCACGCTCGGTCTCTACCAGTGGAACGGCCAGACCGCCCGCGCCCCGCTGCTGCAGGAGTCGGTGATCACCGGTTCGCTGGTCTCGATCGTGCCGGTGATCGTCGTGTTCATCCTGCTCCAGCGGTTCTGGCGCACCGGACTCGCCGCCGGCTCGCTGCGCTAGCCGCGCCCACCCCTGTCCACGCGTCCTCCCGTGTCCCCTTCCCCGCCGCCCCACAGCACAGAAGGTCCCGTTCCCATGCGCCGTTCCGCCGTCTTCGTGCCCCACTTCCACTGGGACCGCGAATGGTACGAGCCCTTCCAGGTGTTCCGGCACCGGCTCGTCACCGCCCTCGACACCGTGCTGGAGACCGCCGAGACGAACCCGGACTTCCGCTTCACCGTCGACGGGCAGATGGCCGCGGTCGAGGACTACCTGGAGATGCGGCCGGAGAACCGCGAGCGCGTCACCGCGCTGGTCGCCGAGGGCCGGCTGGCGATCGGCCCCTGGCTGATCCTGCTCGACGAGTTCCTCTGCTCGGGCGAGACCATCGTCCGCAACCTGCAGATGGGGTGGGCGGCCGCGGCGGAGCTGGGCGGCTCCATGACCGTCGGCTACCTGCCGGACATGTTCGGCCACGTCGCCCAGATGCCGCAGATCCTGGCCCGCGCCGGCATCGAGCACGCGGCGCTGTGGCGCGGCGTGCCGGGCTCAGTCGACGGCCACGCCTTCCGCTGGCGTGCCCCCGACGGCTCCGAGGTGCGCACCGAGTTCCTCTTCGACGGCTACGACAACGGCCTGGACGTCCTGCTGGTGCCCGACCAGATCGGCCGCGCGCTCGGCGAGTACGCGCAGATGACGGCCGGGCGGTGGGGCGGCGACCCGGTGCTCGCGATGGCGGGCACCGACCACAACGCGCCGGACCCGCGGCTGGCGGAGTGGCTGCGGCAGGCCTCCGGTGAGGGGGGCGCCATCACCATCGCCACGCTCGGCGAGTACATCCGCGAGCACGCACGGGACGAGGTCACGGCGGTCGTCACCGGCGAGCTGCGCAGCCATGTGCGCGGCAACATCCTGCCGGGCGTGCTCTCCGTGCGGCGCGGGCTCAAGCGCCGGATGGCGGTGGCCGAGCGCATCGTCGACCACGCCGAGCGGATGAACGCGCTGTGGTCCACGCGGGACGACTCTCCGTTCCTCGCGCTCGCCTGGCACAAGATCATCGAGTCGAGCGCCCACGACTCGGTCGTCGGCTCCGGTACGGACGAGACCGCCGACCAGGTCGAGGCGCGGCTCGCCGAGGCCGCGCACGCCGCGCGCGCCGTCCGGGACGCGGCCCTGGCCGGGCCGGCGGCCCGCGTCCCGAGCGACGGCCACCTGGTCGCCAACCCGCTCGCCACCCCGCGCACGGCGCTGGTCGAGGTCGACGTCATGGCCCCGCCCGAGGGCACCGTGCTGGTCGCGACCGCGGCCGACGGCTCGGAGCACCCCGTCCAGCTGGTCGCGCAGGCGCCGACCGTGCTCAGCGACGAGCGCATGGACGCCTCGCAGCTCGAACGCGTGCTGCGCCGCATCCACCGCCGCGAGCTGTTCGGCCGGCAGATCGACCACTACGAACTCACCGCGGGTTCCCTCGTCTTCCACCTGGCCGAGGTGCCCACCAGCGGACCGTTCGACCTGCTGATCCTGCGCCGCGAGGTCGCCGACGCGGCGGCCGCGCACCCGGGAGAGTGGCGGGTCCTGACGCTGGAGGAGGCACGGGCGACCGCGCTGGTGCCGGTCGCCGTCCCCGCCTCCGGGCTCGCGAGCTTCACGGTGGCACCCGCCGACCGGGCGGCCGCGCCGGGCACGGCGTTCGCGCCGGCGACGGCGACCGCCGGGACGCTGTCGAACGGGCTGGTCGAGGTCGTCATCGCCGCCGACGGCACCCTGGAGGTGACCGGCGCGGACGGCACCGTGCTGCGCGGGGTCGGCCGTCTGGTCGACGGCGGTGACCGCGGCGACAGCTACAACTACGGCCCCCCGGCGCGGGATCTGCTGGTCTCGGAGCCGGCGGAGGTCACCGTCGAGCTCGCCGAGAACGGCCCGCTGCGGTCGCGGGTGCGCATCACCCGGGTGTACGCGTGGCCGGCCGCCCTCTCCCCCGACCGCGACGTGCGCGCCGGCCGGACCGTCGCGACGCCCGTGGAGACCCTGGTGGAGGTGCGCGCGGGCGAGCCCTTCGTGCGCGTCACGACGTCCTTCCTGAACCAGGCCGCCGACCACCGGCTGCGCTTCCACGTCCCGCTCCCCCGGCCCGTGGACGTCTCGGCGTCGGCCGGGCAGTTCGCCGTCACCGAGCGCGGGCTCACCGCCGAGGGCGGCTGGGGCGAGTACCCGATCCCGACCTTCCCGGCGAGCACCTTCGTCTCGGCCGGCGCGGCCACCGTGCTGCTCGACCATGCCACCGAGTACGAACTCACCGACGGGGGCGCCGAACTGGCCGTGACCCTGCTGCGCGCGATCGGCTCGATCAGCGTCAACATCCATCCGCTGCGCGACGAGCCGGCGGCGAGCGAGATCCCCACGCCGGGCGCGCAGGACCTGGGGGTCCGCGTGGAGAACCGGTTCGCCGTCCTGCCCTCGGCGGGCGGCTGGCAGGCCGCGGACGCGGTCGCCCTCGCCGAGGAGTTCCGCAACGACGTGCTGGTCGCCCGGGGCACCGCGCCCGCCGGGGGCGACCTGCCGCCCGACGCGTCCGGGGTGCGGGTGGACGGCACGGACGTGTTCGTCTCGAGCGTCCGCCGCGTCACCGGCGACGACACCGCTCCCGGCACCGAGGTGCGGCTGGTGGCGATGGGCGACACGGGCGCCACGGCCCGCGTCACCGGTGACTTCACCCGGGTGACCACGGTCGACCTGCTCGGCCGGCCGCTGACCACCGAACCCGCGGAGGGCGGCCTCGAACTCGCCCTCGGCCCGTGGGAGATCCGGACGGTCGTGCTCGGGTAGCGGTCGCGAAACCGACCGCCACCGCACCCCGGATCCCCCCACCGCTACCAAGAAAGAGTTGTGACCTCTTGCCCTCCCAGCTCTCCCCGTATGTTTCGGACACCACCCCAGGGCGTGGCGCGCTGCGCCCGGCGCGCTCGTGGCTGCACTCCGACGCCCCCTCCCGCTCGCTCGACGGGCAGTGGCGGTTCCGGCTGTCGCCCACCGCGACGGCGCCAGAGGACTTCGCGGCCGAAGGATTCGACGACGGCGGGTGGGACGACATCGCGGTGCCATCCCACTGGGTGCTCCAGGGGGACGGGGCCCACGGCCGGCCGATCTACACCAACATCCGGTACCCCTTCCCCCTCGAACCGCCCCACGTGCCGGACGAGAACCCGACCGGCGACTACCGCCGCCACTTCGAGCTGCCCGCCGAATGGACGGAGGCCGAGCGGGTCGTGCTGCGGTTCGACGGGGTCGAGTCGCTCTTCAGGGTCTGGGTGAACGGCGACGAGGTCGGCGGCGCCTCCGGCAGCAGGCTCGCCCACGAGTTCGACGTGACCTCGTCCGTGCGCGCCGGCGACAACGTGGTCGCCGTACGGGTGCACCAGTGGTCGGCGGCGAGCTACCTCGAGGACCAGGACCAGTGGTGGCTGCCGGGCATCTTCCGCGACGTCACCCTGATCGCGCGGCCGGCCGGCGGCATCGAGGACGTCTGGCTGCGCACCGGCTTCGAGGCGGGACGCGGACGGATCGACCCGGAGGTCACCGCGGACGCGGCAGCGTTCCCGGTCACCCTCCGCATCCCCGAACTCGGCGTCGAGCGGGTCTGGGACTCCCCCGCCGAGGTGGCCCCGTTCGAGGTGGACGGCGTGCAGCCCTGGTCGGCCGAGGTCCCGCGGCTGTACGAGGTCACGGTGGCCTCGGCCGCGGAGACCGTCACCGTGCGGACGGGCTTCCGCACCGTCGAGATCCGCGGCGACCGGTTCCTGGTCAACGGCCGCCGCGTCGTCTTCCACGGGATGAACCGCCACGAGACCCACCCCGAGCGCGGCCGTGTCTTCGACGAGGCGCACGCGCGCGAGGACCTGGCCCTGATGAAGCGGTTCAACGTCAACGCGATCCGCACCAGCCACTACCCGCCGCACCCGCGGCTGCTCGACCTCGCCGACGAACTCGGGTTCTGGGTCGTGCTCGAGTGCGACCTGGAGACGCACGGCTTCGACAAGGACGGCAGTTGGGCCGGCAACCCCAGCGACGACCCGGCGTGGCGCGAGGCGTACCTGGACCGCGTCGAGCGCACCGTCGAGCGGGACAAGAACCACCCCAGCGTCGTGCTGTGGTCGCTCGGCAACGAGGCGGGCACCGGCGCCAACCTCGCCGCGATGTCGGCCTGGGTCCACGCCCGCGACGCGGGACGTCCGGTGCACTACGAGGGCGACCACACCGGCGAGTACACGGACGTCTACTCCCGCATGTACGCCTCGGTGGCGGAGACCGAGCAGATCGGGACCGACGGCTCGCGCGCTCCCCTGCAGGGGTGCACCCCCGCGCAGGGGGCACGGCAGCGCACCAAGCCCTTCCTGCTGTGCGAGTACGCCCACGCGATGGGCAACGGACCCGGCGCCCTCGACCAGTACGAGGACCTGGTGCACCGGTACCCGCGTCTGCACGGCGGCTTCGTGTGGGAGTGGCGCGACCACGGCATCCTGGCGGCGGCCCCGGACGGCACGCCCTACTACGCCTACGGCGGCGACTTCGGGGAGGTCGTGCACGACGGCAACTTCGTGATGGACGGGATGGTACTCAGCGACGGCGTGCCGACCCCCGGCCTCCACGAGTTCAAGACCGTCGTGCAGCCGATCCGCTTCACCTTCCACGACGGTGACGGCGGCGACGGTGGCGACGGGACGGTCGAGGTCACCAGTCTGCGGCACTCGGCGGACACCTCCGACCTGCGCTTCCGCTGGCGCGTCGAGCACGACGGCAGGCCCGTGGCCTCCGGGGACCTGGAGGTGCCCGTCATCGCGGCCGGCGGCTCGGCTCGCGTGCCGCTGCCGCCGATCGCGGTGTCGCCGGACGCGGAGACCTGGCTCACCCTGGACGCCGTCCTGGCGGCCGGCACGGCGTGGGCGGACGAGGGCCACGTGGTGGCGACCGCCCAGCTGGACCGTTCGGCGCGGCGCGCCGCGCCCGCCGTCCGGCTCCCCGCCGACTGGCGGCGGAGCGACGGGACACTGACCCTCGGCATCGCCGAGTTCGCCGGCGGAGCCCTGGTGCGGCTCGCCGGCCGCGCCGTGACGGGCCCGCGGCTGGAGCTGTTCCGTGCCCCGACCGACAACGACGAGGGCACCTCAGGGGTGGCCGAGGAGAGCGACGCCCACGTCCCCGGGGTCTCCAACGCCGAGCTGTGGCGGGGCGACGGCCTGGACCGGCTGACCTCGCGTCTGGTGTCGGTGGAGACCGCTGCGGACGCACTGCGGACCGTCGCCAGGGTCTCCGCGGCGGACTCCGCGTCGTCGGTGACCGTGGAGACCGTCTGGTCCCTGCGGGGGGAGGAACTCGAACTGCGGGTGGAGATCGAGCCGTCGCGCGGCTGGGGAACGGTGTGGCCGCGGATCGGGCTCCGTTTCGACCTGCCCGACGCCGGCGCCCCGGTCGACGGCGCCGAGTGGTTCGGCCTCGGACCGCACGAGTCCTACCCGGACAGCCTGCGCGCGGCGCGCACCGGCCGGTTCTCCGCGGGCGTCGGCGAACTCTCCGTCGACTACGCGCGCCCGCAGGAGACGGGGCACCGCTCCCAGTGGCGGGAGCTGGCGCTGACCAGCGGCGGCGCCGGAGTGCTGCGCCTCGTGGCCGTCCCGGACGTGCGGGGCCGGCTCCCCGGATTCACGCTCAGCCGTCACACGCCGCAGCAGATCGCCCGTGCGGCGCACCCGTTCGAACTCCCCCGGTCGGCGACCAGTCACCTCTTCGTCGACGCGGCCCAGCACGGCCTCGGCTCCCGGGCCTGCGGGCCGGACGTGTCGCCGGAGTTCGCGCTGCGCCCGCAGGCCCGCACGATCGGGCTCCGGATCACGGCGGGGTGACATGCCCCGGCAGGGGGCCGCGGTGAGCGGCCCTCTGCCAGGGTGGTGGCATGAAGTACATGGTGCTGATGTACGCCGACCCCGCGGCGACCGAGGCGATGACGGCCGAGGAGCGCGCCGAGGTGTTCCGCAGGCACGACCGGCTCCACGAGGACCTCGCGGGCACCGGCGAGATGCTGAACGGCGCCGGACTCGCCCTCCCCAGGGACACCATGACGATCCGCGGGCACGGGGACGGAGCGCGCCCGGCGACGACGCCCGGGCCGCTCTCCACGGCGACCGAGCAGGTGACCGCCTACTACGTGGTCGACTGCGCGAGCCCGGAGCGCGCGCTGGAGATCGCCGGGCGCGTCGTCGACTTCCACGTCGTGGCGGTCGAGGTGCGGCCCGTCCACGACGCGTTCGGGATGGAGGGGGGCCGACCGGACGATACCCCGGCGCGGCAGGAGTGAGGGGACCCCACGTGCCGGGTTCAGCCCGGTCCGCAGCGGTCGAGCGCGGCACGAACCCTGCGGAGCCCCTCCGCTCTCCAGTGGTCCCGGTCGGGCATCCGGTCGTCCCGGCGCCAGCGCCAGGCCGAGAACATCGCCCAGTTCAGGGCCCGGCACCGGTGGATCAGCTCGTGGTCGGCCCCCGCGTAGTGCTCTGCCACTTCCTCGGGCGCATGGGCGAGATCGAACTCGACGGGACCGCGGCAGCACGTGGCGAGGTCGACGAAAAGCGGACCCCTCCTCGTGTTGAGGAGATTGCCCGGATGCGGCTCGCCGTGGAGCAGCTGCTCGCCGGCCCTGCCGGTGCCGACCGCCGTGCTCAGAGCGGTCAGTGTGCCGCGGAGGAATTCCCGGTCGGCGTCGGACAGCTCGGGGGACCGCTCCCGGTCGCCGACCTCTCCCAGTGCCACGGCGACCCGGTCGGTGACGTGCGGTGCGTCCAGGTCGATCCGGCGCAGGGCGGCATGGTGCCGCAGGAGCGCGTCCGCGTAGTCGGCCGGCGCGATCCGCGACCCCACGGGTTCGTAGTACGTCCAGAGCGAGGCGGCGAAGGCATCCCGCAGATGGACGCGGGGGTCGACCCTGGGGTCGAGCTCGGCCACGGGGGCGTCGACGTCGGCGAGGAGGCGGGCGACCGCCACTTCGAACTCGGAATCGGCCAGCTGCCCCGCGGGCGCGACCCTGGCCAGTACACCGCACGGGACGAGGTGCAGCGCGACGCGGTCCGAGTCGTGGACGACGACCACGTCGTCGACCTCCAGGCCCAGCTCCGAAGCGGTCGACCGTGCCGCCTCGACCGCGCGGCGGAGTTGCGACGGCTCCATGACGTCCTCCCTCGTTGCCGGGCACCCCACCTGTACGCCCGGGGGCGGTCGAGCGGTCAGCGGAAGGGCGGGCCTCGGCCTCTCACGCATCCCGGAAGGAGATCCTTCTCCACCCCGGTGAGCCTCGGCAACGTCTTTTGACCGGCCCTGGGCTGCCCCGGCGGAAGGCGGCGGAGAGCGGCCTTCCGCCGGGGCGGTGGTCAGGGAGCGGTGTAGGTGAACGCCGCGCTCGTGGTCTGCGCGGTCCGGCCGGCGGGGAGGTAGTCGAAGGTGTAGGTGAGGGTGTCGCCGGAGCGCAGCGCGACGGGCTGCTCCCAGCGGCCGGCCGAGGCGTTCCAGGTGAGGAAGTAGTTCGCCTGCGCGCCGCCGTTCACGCGGTAGTGGACGGTGACGAAGGTCGCCGTGAACCCGGCGGGCCTGAACCAGACGACGGGGTTCACGCCCTGGGTGACGCCCTGGGCGAAGCCGTCCTGCGCGGGCGGGTCGGTGGGGTCCGTGGGGGGCGGTCCCGAGGTGCCCGTGCCGCCGACCCACTGCGCGCCGCGCAGTTCGGCGAGGAAGCGGTCGCGGATCGTCGTGTCGGCCTGGATGCGGGCGTCGCCCCAGTAGCCGTTGGAGCAGCCGGGACCGCCGGCCGCGGCTCCGTCGGCGCACTGCCACTGGGTCTGGGCGTCCCAGTCGGTGTTGATGTAGGCGGCGGCCCGGATGACGTCGCGGTTGGCGGTGATCCAGGCGAACCACGGCCGGTACCACTCGTTCCAGATGGTGTCCGCGCCCGTGGCCACGGGGTTCTTCCGCATGATGCAGCTCTTGGTGTGCGCGCCGTTGTCGTAGCCCTGCGGTGAGGACTCGGCGATCATCACCGGTTTGCCGTGTCCGCGGGCGAAGTCCAGGACGCGGTTCTGCAGGCCGGTGGGCGAGGTGTCGTAGCTGCTGCAGCCCCACTGCGTGCCCACCGAGCCGGTGCCGTAGAAGGCGGAGACGCCGACCCAGTCGACGTACTGGTCCCCGGGGTACCAGGCGTCGTAGTGGGCGGGGTCGGTGACGACGTAGTTCCACTCGGGGTGGTCGGGGCTGGTGTTGAGGGGCCAGGCAGCGGTCTGCCAGACGGTGGCCACCTTGGTGGCGCCCAGGGCGTCGATGCGGCCCTTGATGTAGACGAAGGCCCGCTTGTAGAAGTCGGCGTTGTAGCAGTTCCAGGGGCCGTCGAACTCGTAGCCGACGCGCAGGAAGACCTGCCGGTCGTAGCCCTTGAGCCGGTTGACCATCTCGTCGACCTTGGCCCGGTACTGGCTGGTCAGGCTGGGGTTGCCGGAGGTGACGTCACTGTCGCCGGTGCCGATGATCGCGCGCAGCGGCTGGTTGCCGCAGCCGCTCGTGGCGTCCGACAGGTAGAGGCCGACGGCGAGGGCGGACCGGGGGTACTGGGCCAGGGTGGCGGCGAAGTCCACCGTTCCGGAGCCCCAGTTGACGGGCCCGTTCATGCCGGCCAGGGGCGCCGGGCTGCCGCCGAGCACCAGGTTGGTGTAGAGGGTGACCCCGCCGGGGGCCGGGGCGTCCAGCGACGTCCGGTCGAGCACGTCGCGCTTGTAGTCGGCGAGGGTGTCGCTGTCCTGGCCCATCAGCGACAGGACCTTGCCGTCGGGCGGCAGGTTGCGGGCGGCGACGGCGGCCTGCGCCGTGCCCGAGGCCAGTCCGGGCGCGGTCAGGACGGCGACCGCGGCGAGGCCGGCGAGCAGGGCCCCGGCTCGTCTTCGCAGCGCGTGCATACAACTCTCCTCGGTGCCGGGTGGATGTGTGTCGGACGGCATGGTGGAGAGCCGTAACTTCCCCGTCAATCATTCGCGTAAGTTTCGAAGAAATGCGCAGGTCCGCATCGCGGGAGCGAAACTTCGCCGACGGCGGGGACGCCGGAGCGGCACCTCAACAGGGGTGCGACGCACGGCAGTCGCAGGTCACGGCGTCATCGCGGATTCCCGAAACTTCTACGTAACCATTGACAAGAAGTTTCGCGCGGCGGGAGTTTGTGCGGGCCGCACCGTCCATCGGTCGTCATCGCCGGACGCCGCGCCGGCCCCTCCCCCACGCCGTCAACCCGCCCCTTCCGCATGCCCCCTGGAGGTCCGCATGGGCTCCTCGCACATCCGCAGATCGCTCGCCGTAGCGCTCGGCCTGACCACGCTCCTCGCGCTGGCGGGCTGCTCGTCCGGGTCCACCGGCACCGCCGGCGAGATCACGCTCACCGTCGCCACCTTCAGCGACTTCGGCTACAAGCCGCTGATCGCGCAGTACGAGAAGACCCACCCCGGCATCAGGGTCCAGGAGCGTGTCTCCCAACTCGACCAGCACCACAACAGCCTCTCCACGCAGCTCTCCTCCGGCAGCGGCGCGGCCGACGTGGTCGCCGTCGAGGAGGGCTACATGCCCAAGTTCCGCGAGGTGAAGGAGAAGTTCGCCAACCTCGCCGACTACGGGGCGCTCACGCGCGAGAACGAGTACCTGCCGTACAAGTGGGCGCAGGCCACCGCCGACGACGGCCGCTTCGTGATGGGCTACGGCACCGACGTCGGCGGGCTGGCCATCTGCTACCGCCGCGACCTGTTCGCGCGGGCCGGGCTGCCGACCGACCGCGACGAGGTGGGCAGGCTGTGGCCCACCTGGGACGACTACTTCAGGACCGGCGACACCTTCACGGCGAAGGTGAAGGACCACGCGTGGTTCGACTCCGCGGGCAACGTGTTCAGCGCGATGATGAACCAGACCGAGGTCGGCTTCTTCGACACCTCCGACTCCTACGTCGCCGACACCAACCCGGACGTGCGGACCTTCTTCTCCGCCGCCTCCAAGGCGGCCGCCGCGGGCCAGTCGGCGAACCTGGTGCCGTTCAGCCAGCAGTGGAACGCCGGCATCAAGCAGGGGCGGATGGCCACCATCACCTGCCCCGCCTGGATGACCGGGCTGATCCAGACCGCGGCCGGCAAGGAGGCCGAGGGCAAGTGGGACATCGCCTCCGTGCCCGGGGGCGGCGGCAACTGGGGCGGTTCGTTCCTCACCGTGCCCAAGCAGGGCAAGCACGTGAAGGAGGCGGCCGAGCTGGCGGCCTTCCTCACCTCCGCCGACTCGGAGAAGAAGATCTTCCAGGGGCCCACCGGTTCACTGCCCTCGCTCACCGGAGCGCTGGCCGACCCCGCCGTGCAGGGCACCCGCAAGGCGTACTTCAACGACGCACCCACCGGGAAGATCTTCGCCGCCTCCGCCAAGGACCTCCGGCCCAGCTTCCGCGGCAGCAAGGACCAGCAGGTGCGCGTGCCCTTCGCCAACGCCCTGCAGCTGGTCGAGCAGCGCAAGGCCGCACCGGACGAGGCGTGGGCCAAGGCCCTCGCCGACGCCGCGAAGAACCTCGCGCACTGAGACGCGGCACGACCCCACCACCCCCGTTCCGTACCCCACCCAGCAAGGAGGTCACCATGGCGGTCGACGCCGCCGGTGCCGGGCGCGCTCCCACCCGTACGCCGGGCACTTCCCCTCGCCGCGGGACCCGGCCGCGCCGCGGCGGCCGCCTCGTCCCCTACGGCTTCGTCGCCCCGTTCTTCCTGGTCTTCGGGATCTTCGGCCTGTACCCGCTGCTGTACACCTTCTGGGTGTCGCTGCACCGCTGGGACCGGCTGACCGGCGACGGCGGCTTCGCCGGACTGGACAACTTCCGCGACCTGTTCGCCGATCCCGACTTCTACACCGCCACCTTCAACACCTTCAGCATCTTCCTGCTGTCGACGGTCCCGCAGCTGCTCCTCGCCCTCGCGGTGGCCTGGCTGCTGGACCGCCGGCTGCGGGCCCGCACCACCTGGCGGGCGCTGGTCCTCGTCCCGCAGTACGTCTCGGTGGTGGCCGTGGCGCTGGTCTTCTCCCAGCTCTTCGGCCGCGACTTCGGCGTGGTCAACTGGGGCCTGCAGCACCTGGGCCTGATCTCCGAGCCCGTCGACTGGACGGCCGACACGTGGAGTTCGCACCTGGCGATCAGCTTCATGGTGATGTGGCGCTGGACCGGCTACAACGCCCTGATCTACCTGGCCGCCATGCAGGCCGTGCCGCGTGAGCTGTACGAGTCGGCCATGGTCGACGGCGCCGGACGCATGCTCACCTTCCGCCGCATCACCCTGCCGGCGATCCGGCCGACCGTGCTGTTCACCGTGGTCATCTCCACCATCGGCGGTCTCCAGCTCTTCGCCGAGCCCTTCCTGTTCGACCCGCAGGCCAACGCCGAGGGCGGCACCGAGCACCAGTTCCAGACGCTCACGCTGATGCTCTACAAGTACGGCTTCATCAACAACGACGCGGGCTACGCCTCCGCGATCTCCTGGGTGCTCTTCCTCGTCATCGCCGCCGTCGCCGCCCTCAACTTCCTGGTCACCCGCCGTCTGGGCGGCTCCGGCCGCTGACCGCCGGACCCCGAGAGGAGATCCGTCCATGGCCCCGTCCCTCACCACCCCCGCGTCCCGCCCGGACGCCCGTACCGCCCTCCCCGGTTCCGGCGGCCCGCCCGCGCACCCGCGCCCGCGCCCGCGCCGACGGCCCGGCTCCGGCCCGCGGCGCCACGACAGCGCCGGTCCCCTGGCCTGCACGCTGCTCGCCGCGGTCGTCCTCGCCTCCGTCTTCCCGCTCTACTGGACGTTCGTCGTCGCCTCGCACGGCGACAACTCCGTCCTGGGCGGCTCCACACCGTCCCTCGTGCCCGGCGGGCACCTGGTCGCCAACATCCGGCGGGTCTTCGACACCGTCGACTTCTGGAAGGCGCTCGGGAACTCCTTCACCGTCGCCGGGGCCACGGCCGTCAGCAACGTGCTGCTGTCCTCCCTGGCCGGCTATGCCTTCGCCAAGCTCCGCTTCCCGGGCCGCGACGCGCTGCTCGTGGTGGTGGTCGGCACCGTGATGGTGCCGACCCAGCTCGGCATCATCCCGCTGTACCTGCTCGTCACCGACATGGGGCTGTACGGCACGCTCAGCTCGCTGATCGTGCCCGCACTGGTCTCCGCGGTGGGCGTGTTCTGGATGCGGCAGGCGATGGAGGAGAACATCCCCGACGAGCTGATCGAGAGCGCCCGCGTCGACGGTGCCGGGCACCTGCGCACCTTCGTGCACGTCGCCTGGCCCGGTGTGCGCTCCACCGCTGCGGTGCTCGGGATGTTCACGTTCATGTTCGCCTGGAACGACTACTTCTGGCCGCTGATCGCCCTGCCCCCGGAGAACGGCACCGTGCAGATCGCCCTCAACCAGCTCGCGGCCGGCTACTACACCGACTACACCCTCATGCTCGCCGGGGTCGTGGTCTCCGTCCTGCCGGTCCTGGCGCTCTTCGCCGTGCTGGCCCGCCGCATCGTCTCCGGCGTCATGGACGGCGCCGTCAAGGGTTGAGCCCGCGGACGCCGCCCCTGCTCCCCGTACCCGCGCACCACCGAGTCCCGAGGAACCGCATGACTGCCGCCGTACCCGCGACCGGGCGTCCCGCCCCGGCCCCCGACGACCGCCGCGCGGTGATCCGCAACCCCGTGCTCACCGGTTTCCACCCCGACCCCTCCCTGCTGCGGGTCGGCGCGGACTACTACCTCGCCACCTCCACCTTCGAATGGCTGCCGGGAGTGACCCTCCACCACTCCCGCGACCTCGTGCACTGGGAGCCGCTGGGCGGGGCCCTGACGGAGGAACGGCTGCTGGACCTGACGGGCGTGCCCGACTCCGGAGGCGTGTGGGCGCCCTGCCTCTCCCACGCCGACGGGCTGTTCCACCTGGTCTACTCCGACGTGAAGAGCCTGACGGGCGCCTACAAGGACGTGCACAACCTCGTGGTCACCGCGCCCTCGCCGACCGGCCCGTGGTCCGACCCGGTGCCGGTCGCGGGGCACGGCTTCGACCCGTCCCTCTTCCACGACACCGGCCCGGACGGCGACGGCCGCAGCTGGCTGCTCTGGCTGGAGTGGGACCACCGGCCGGGCAACGACCCGTTCGCCGGCATCCTCCTCCAGGAGTGGGACCGCGCCGGGCGCCGGCTGCGCGGGCCGGTGCACCGCGTCTTCACCGGGACCGCGCTCGGCCGGACGGAGGGCCCGCACCTGTACCGGCGCGACGGCTGGTACTACCTCGTCACCGCCGAGGGCGGCACCTCCTGGGAGCACGCCGTCACCGTCGCCCGCTCCCGCGAGGTCACCGGGCCCTACGCGCCCGACCCGGCCGGGCCGTTGCTCACCTCCTCCGGCGACGACCGGCTCGCGCTCCAGAAGGCCGGCCACGGCAGCCTCGTGGAGACCCCCGGCGGCGACTGGTACCTGGCGCATCTGACGGCCCGGCCGCTGAGCCCGCGCGGCGCCTGCGTCCTGGGCCGCGAGACCGCCCTGCAGCGCGTGCACTGGACGGCGGACGGCTGGCCGCGCGTCACCGGCGACGCCGGGCCCGGCCGCCCGGCACGGCACGTACCGGCTCCCCCGGCCCCCGCCCCGGACCATGCCCCGGCTACGGACCCTGTGCACGCCGCCGCGGGGCCGGGGCCCGCGCCGTACGGGGGCTTCCCGGGCACGGAGTGGATGACCCTGCGCCGCTACCCCGACCCGTCGTGGCTGTCCCCCGCGGACGGTTCCGGCGGGCTGCGGCTGCGCGGCGGCGAGTCGCTGTCCTCGCGGCACCGGCAGAGCCTCGTCGCCCGGCGCCAGCAGCACACCGGGTTCCGCTTCGAGGCCACCGTGTCCTTCGCTCCGGACTCGGCCCGGCAGATGGCCGGCGTCGTCCACTTCTACAACACCGGGCTGTGGCACTACGCCCACCTCACCGCCGACGCCGGCCACGGCCGTGCGCTGCGCCTGGCGGTGTGCGACCACGGCCGCTACTCCGAGCCGGCCGGGCCCGTTCCGGTGCCCGGCGAGGGGCCGTTGCGGCTGCGGCTCACCGGCCGGGGCGCGCAGGCGCGCTTCGCCTGGCGGGACGGGGCCTCGGGGATCTGGCGGCCGCTCGGTCCGCCCCTCGACGCGGGCCGGCTCTCCGACGAGTACGCCACGGTCGGCGACGCCGACGGGCACTTCAGCAGCTGGGGCTTCACCGGCGCCTTCGTGGGCGTGTGCGCGCAGGACCTGACCGGCGGCGGCCTGGGCGCGGACTTCACGGGGCTGGAGTACGAGGGCGATCCCCAGCCGGGTACGGACGGCGGCGCGCCGTGACCGCACTCGGCCCGCCGCGGGGCGGTGGACGACCGGCCGGGCCGCGGGAGCCCGGCCGTAGGCTACCGCGGAACGCCGGGGCGGGCCGGGTGAGCCGGGCCGTCAGGGTGGCCCGGGCAGCCGCCGCGGGCACCGTGGCGACGGACAGGACGAGGGGAACGGACGGCGCATGAGCACACAGCCGGGATCCAAGGTGACGATCGGTGCCATCGCCGCCGAGGCCGGGGTCTCCACCGCGACCGTCTCCAAGGTCCTCAACGGCCGCAGCGACGTCTCCGCCGCCACCCGCGAGCGCATCCAGCAGATCATGGCGCGCCGTCACTACCAGCGGCGCGGGGCCCGCCGCCGGGGCGGCATCGTCGACCTCGTCCTCAACGAACTCGACAGCCTGTGGTCCATCGAGATCATCCGGGGTGCCGAGGAGACGCTGCGCGCCGCGGGCGTCAGCATGGTGCTGTCCGCGGCCCATGGCAGCGGCGCCGCGACCAGCGCCTGGCTGGAGCAGCTGACCACCCGCCGCTCCGACGGCGCCATCCTGGTCGTCTCGGACCTCAACCTCCGGCAGCGCACCAAACTGACCTCGCTGGGCGTCCCCTTCGTCCTCGTCGACCCGGTCGGGACCGTCGAGGCCGGTGTCCCGACGATCGGTGCCACCAACTGGGCCGGGGCCGTCGCCGCGACCGAGCACCTCATCGGGCTCGGCCACCGCCGCATCGCGCACCTCGCCGGGCCGCGGCAGCTGCTGTGCAGCCGCGCCCGCGCCGACGGGTTCCGCGCCGCCATGGAGGCGGCCGGCCTGGACGTGCCGCAGGAGGCGGTGCGGCACGGGGAGTTCAACGACTCCTCGGGCTACGCGCAGACAACGGCCCTGCTGGAGGAGGCGGAACGGTCCGGCCGCCCCTCGCCGACCGCGCTCTTCGCCGCCAGCGACCTCCAGGCGTTCGGCGCCTACACCGCGCTGCGCGAGCGCGGACTGCACGTCCCCGGCGACATCAGCGTCGTCGGCTTCGACGACGTGCCGGTCACCCGGTGGACGGCCCCGGCCCTCACCACCGTCCGACAGCCGCTGCAGGCCATGGCCGCGATGGCGGCGCGGACCCTGCTGCGGCTGGTCGACGGCGAGGAGGTCGACCTGCCGCGGGTGGAGCTCGCGACACAGCTGGTCGTCCGGGACAGCACGGCGGCGCCCCGCGACGGACGGTGACTCCCGGTGACGCGGCGGGTCCGGTACGCGACCGCCTCCTTCCGGAATCCGCAGGTCAGACCCCATGGGCGAAATGTGCAATATAACCCATTTGGGTGAATACTGGACTAATGGACGTGATGTTTGAACCTTCGGTGTACCCACCGCTCGCACTCGGCTTCTTCGGTCTGGCGACCGGCTACCTGATCTGGGGCTCCCAGGAACTGTTCGGCTGGCCCAAGAGGGACGAGCGGGTCGACCGGGCGATGGGCGTCTGGGGCATCTGGCTGCCGGGGCTGTGCCAGCTCCTGGCCGGCGTCATCCTCTTCGTGGGCCTCACCTGGTTCGAGGTCTTCAAGGAACCGCCGCTCTACATGGCGGCCCTGGCCTTCACTGCGTACGGCATCCACTGGTTCGCGCTCGGCTGGGACCGCTACCGCGGCAACGACGCACGCGTCAACGCCGGTGTCGGCGTGGCCTACATGGTCCTGTCGGCCCTCGGCGCGACGGTGTTCTTCGCCGTCCACGACTGGCCCGTGGGCCTGGTCTTCGTCGGCCTCTTCGCCGTCTACCTCAGCAAGTTCGCGATGTCCCTCGGGGTGCCGCTCGCCGAACGCGTGATGGGGCTGTTCCGCCTGCTGACCGCCGCCTGGCTGCTGTACCTGACCTTCGCCGTGGTGGTCAACTTCACCCTCGCGTACGACTGGCCGACGTAACGGCCCGCGCGGAGCGTCAGACCCCGACCAGCCCCAGCCGGAACAGGCTCTCGGCGGTCTCGAGGACGGTCGTGCGCACCGGGCGCGGCGCCCAGCCCAGCACCGCGCGCGCCTTGTCCGTGCGCAGCACCGGCATCTCACCCAGGCGGCTCGCCGCCTCCCGCAGCGCCGGGTCGGTCCGCGCGCCCGCCCGCACCTCCTCGGCGCTCAACTCCCGGGCCGGCACCTTCGCGGCGCGCTCGCCCAGCCCTTCCGCCAGGACGCGGGCCATCCCGAGGAAACTCGTCGGCGTGCCGCTGCCGACCAGGAACCGCTCGCCCGCGGCGGCCGGTTCCGTCATGGCCCGCAGATGGGCCCGCGCCACGTCGCGCACGTCGGCCAGGTCGAACCACTGCGGCAGCACCACCGGGAGGGCTCCCTCCAGCATCGCCTTGACCAGCGCCACCGAGGTGGAGATCTGCCGGCCCAGCACGGGGCCGAAGATCCCCGGCGGATTGATGACGGACAGTTCGAGCCCCTCCCCCTCGGCCGCGACGAAGTCCCAGGCGGCGCGCTCGGCGACGGCCTTGGACTTGACGTAGGGGGCGAGGTCGTCCGCGGGGTCGGTCCAGTCGCTCTCGTCGTAGGCGCCGCCGTCGCTGCCGCGGCTGTAGCCGACGGCGGCGAAGGACGAGGTCAGGACCACGCGGCGGACGCCGTGGTCCCGCGCCGCCCGCAGGACGCGCAGCGCGCCGTCCCGGGCCGGGACGACGACCTCGTCCTCGTCGCGGGGCTGCCGGGCCGGGAACGGCGAGGCGACGTGCAGGACGTACGCGCTGCCCTTCACCGCCTCGTCCCAGCCGTCGTCCGAGGCCAGGTCGGCCCGGACGACCTCCAGCCGTCCGCCGGGGTCGGCGCCCGCCCGGGCGGCCGTCGCGCGGACGCCGTCCGCGCGGTCGGCCGACCGGACGGTGGTGCGTACGCGGTGGCCGGCCTTCAGCAGCGCGTCGACGACGTGCGAGCCGAGGTAGCCGCTGCCTCCCGTCACGAGGACGGGTGCGGAGCCGGGGGTCAGGTCGTGCATGGTGCTCTCTTCCCTATCTCAGTTCGGGCACCGTGCGCGTGAGTTCGTCCACGGCACGCTGCTCCGCCTCGTCGTCGCCCCGCTCCCGCGCGTCCCACAGGTCGGTCTTGAGCTGCAGGTACCGCAGGCGGACCCGCATCCTGCCGAGTTCGTCCGCCGCCCGTTCGGCGTTGCGCCGGAACAACTCGCGCAGCCGCACGGCCCGGTCGGCGTCCGCCTCGGCGTCGAGGTGCCGCAGGTAGGCGCGCATGTCGTGCACGCTCATCCCGGTCGCCTTCAGGCAGCTCAGGGCCTCGATCCGCTCCACCGCGCGAGCGCCGTAGCGGCGGTGGCCGCTGCTCTCGTCGCGGGGCACGGGTCCGATGAGGCCGATCTTCTCGTAGTAGCGCAGTGTCGGCTCCGAGAGGCCGCTGCGTCGCGACACCTCCTGGATCGACACCGGCGGGGCTTCCGTCATTGCCACGTCCTCAGTCTCCGGAACCTCAAGCGCTTGAGGTCAAGCGTGGGGTGCGGACGTGCCCGGGGTCACTTCGCCCCGGCTCCGGCGCGTCGCGGGTCGCGGTCCCGGGGTGTGTGCGGGGGGCCTACCCCCGAAGGCGACTTAGTGTAGCCTTACCTAAACTCCAGACGTGGGGTGCTGATCGCCGTCGGCTGGGTACCGGAAGGGTTCGCGGGGTGGGAACGAAGGCGCCGTCGGGGCGGGATGTGCTGCTACGGACGGTCAGGAGCCGGCGGAGGGACGTCGCCGTGGGCGCCGTGCTCGGCGCCGGCCACCAGTTCGGGGAGGCGCTCGTCCCCGTCCTCATCGGCATCGTCATCGACCGGGCCGTCTCCGACGGCGACGGACGGGCGTTGTCCGGCTGGCTCGCGGTGCTCGCCGTGGTCTACGTGGGACTCTCCTTCAGCTTCCGCTTCGGCGCCCGCGCCGGCGAACGCGCCGCCGAACAGGCCGCGCACGACCTGCGGATCGGCCTCGTACGCCGGATCCTGGACCCCCGCGGCGGCGCCGAACACGGCCACCTGCCCGGCGAGCTGGCGAACATCGCCACCGAGGACGCCAAGCGCGTCGGCGCGGTCAACATGGCCGTCATGACCGGGGTCTCGGCCCTGACCGGACTCCTGGTCAGCGCCGTGGCGCTGCTGCGCATCTCCGTGCCGCTCGGCCTGGTCGTCCTCCTCGGCACGCCGGTGCTGCTCTGGCTCGGGCACCTGCTGAGCAAGCCCCTGGAGCGGCGCAGCGAGGCCGAGCAGGAACGCGCCGCGTACGCCTCCGGGATCGCCGCCGACCTGGTGGCCGGACTGCGGGTGCTCAAGGGCATCGGGGCGCAGGCCGCAGCCGTCGAACGCTACCGCCGCACCAGCCGCGCCTCACTCGGCGCGACGGTGCGGGCGGCGCGCGCCGAGGCGTGGCAGAGCGGGGTGGTGCTCACCCTCACCGGTGTCTTCATCGCACTGGTCGCGCTGATCGGCGGACGGCTCGCCACGGCGGGCGACATCACGCTGGGTCAGCTCGTGTCGGCGGTCGGCCTGGCGCTCTTCCTCCTCGGCCCGCTGGAGGTCTTCGCCTGGGTCAACGCCGAGTTCGCCCAGGGCCGGGCCTCCGCGGGACGCATCGCGGCCGTGCTCGCCGCGGAGCCCGACGTCCTGCCCGGCGGACGCGCCCTGCCGGAACCGGTCCTCGGCGGCCTGCGGCTGCGCGGCGTCACCCTCGGCGCCCTGCGCGAGGCCGAACTCGACGTACGGCCGGGCGAGCTGCTCGGCGTGGCCACCACCGACCCGGCCGCCGCGCAGGCGCTGCTCGCCTGCCTCGGCCGCACCGCCGACCCCGAGGCCGGCGTCGTCGAACTCGACGGCGTGCCCCTGCCGGAGCTCGACCCCGCGCTGCTGCGCACCGCCGTCCTCGTCGCGGCGCACGACGCCGACCTCTTCGAGGGCACCCTCGCCGAGAACCTGGGCGGCACCGGGGACACCGGCCCGGCGCTGGCCGCCGCCGGCGCCGACGAGGTGGCCCGGTCCCTCCCGCAGGGCACCGCGACCGAGGTCACCGAGGGCGGCCGCTCGCTCTCCGGCGGCCAGCGCCAGCGCGTCGCGCTCGCCCGCGCCCTGGTCGCCGACCGCTCCGTGCTCGTCGTCCACGACCCCACGACAGCGGTCGACGCGGTCACCGAGGCCCGCATCGCCGGCGGACTGCGCGAGCACCGCCGCGGCCGCACCACGCTCCTGGTCACCAACAGCCCGGCGCTGCTGTCCGTGGCCGACCGCGTCGTCCTCCTCGACGGCGGCCGGGTGGCCGCCGACGGCCTGCACGGCGACCTCGTGCACGGCGACCCGACCTACCGGACGGCGGTACTGGCATGACGACGGCGACGGCACCCGCGGCACGCGAGCTGCTGCCCACCGCGACGCCCGCCCGGACCCGGGCCGCGGTCCGCGAACTGCTGCGACCGCACCGGGCCCTGGCCGTGGGCGGAGCCGTGGTGATGGTCGCGGCGACCACGGTCGGGCTGCTGACCCAGCCGCTGCTGGGGTACGTCGTCGACCTGGTGACCGACCGGCGGCCGGCCGGTGCCCTCACGCTGCCCGTGGTGCTGCTGGTGCTGGTCGCCGTGGCACAGGGCGTGACCACCGCCTTCGGCATGTCGCTGGTGTCGCGCCTGGGTGAGACCGTGCTGGCCGGGCTGCGCGAGCGCTTCGTCGAACGGGCGCTGTCGCTGCCGCTGGAGCGGCTGGAGCGGGCCGGCTCCGGGGACCTCAACTCCCGGGTGACGCGGGACGTGTCCCGGGTGGCCGAGGCCGTGCGGACCGCGCTGCCGGAGCTGGTGCGGTCGGCGCTGTCCATCGTCCTGACGCTCGCCGCCCTCGCGGTGCTGGACTGGCGGTTCCTGCTGGCGGCGCTGCTCGCGGTGCCGGTGCAGGCGCACACCGCCCGCTGGTACGTCCGCAACGCCACCCCGCTGTACGCGAAGGAGCGCATCGCCACCGGCGCCCAGCAGCAGCAGCTGCTCGACACGATCGGCGGCGCGGCGACCGTACGGGCCTACCGGGCCGAGGACGTGCACACCGGGCGGGTCACCGAACGCTCCCGCGCCGCCGTCGACCTGACGCTGCGCGGGGTGCAGCTGGTGCTGCGCTTCTACAGCCGGCTGCACGTGGCCGAGTACACCGGGCTGGCGGCCGTGCTGGTCACCGGGTTCCTGCTGGTGCGCGGCGGTTCCGCGTCGATCGGCACGGCGACGGCGGCGGCCCTGTACTTCCACAGCCTGTTCGGCCCGGTGAACACCGCGCTGGTGCTGCTGGACGACGCCCAGTCCGCCACCGCCGCCCTGGCCCGGCTGGTCGGCGTCGTCGACGAGCCGGCGCCCGCCGCCCCGGAGGAGGCGCTGCCGCGGGACGTCCCCGGTGTCCCGGCCGTGACCGTGGAGGGCGTGGGCCACGCCTACGTGCCGGGGCGGCCGGTGCTCAGCGACGTGGACCTGGTGCTGCGGCCCAAGGAGAAGGTCGCGCTCGTCGGTGCCAGCGGCGCCGGCAAGACCACGCTGGCCAAGATCGTCGTCGGGATCCACCAGCCGTCCTCGGGCCGGGTCGACGTCGGCGGCGCAGGACCCGCGGCGACCGGCCGCACGGTCGCGCTGGTCACGCAGGAGGTGCACGTCTTCTCCGGCCCGCTCGCGGACGACCTGCGGCTGGCCCGTCCCGACGCCACCGACGAGGAACTGCGCGAGGCCCTGGAGCGGGTCGGCGCGCTCGGCTGGGCGCAGGCACTGCCCGAGGGCCTGGACACCGTCGTCGGCGAGGGCGGCCACCGGCTGACCCCGGACCGCTCGCAGCAACTCGCCCTCGCCCGGCTGGTGCTGGCCGACCCGCCGGTCGCCGTCCTCGACGAGGCGACGGCGGAGGCCGGCAGCTCCGGCGCCGGGCTGCTGGAGGAGGCCGCGGAGCGCGCGGTGGAGGGCCGTACGGCCCTGGTCGTCGCACACCGGCTCAGCCAGGCCGCCGCCGCCGACCGTGTGGTGGTGATGGAGGACGGCCGCGTCGCCGAGAGCGGCACCCATGACGAACTGCGCGCCGCAGGGGGGCCGTACGCCGCCCTGTGGCGGGCGTGGGCGGAGCACCGCAGCACCCCCCGGCCGTAGTCCGGCCACCGCCCGGACCAACCCCTTCCACAACCGGAACGAACAGAAGGAACACCCGATGCCCCGCGCCAACAGAGCCACCCGGTTCGCCGGACTGCTCGCCTCCGTCCTCGTGCTCGTCGGCGCGGTAGCCGCCTGCGGCTCCTCCGACTCCTCCTCCGACGCGTCGAAGCCGGGCGCCGGCTCCACCAAGGCGTCGGCGAGCAGCGCCTTCCCCGTCACGATCGCCCACAAGTACGGCAGCACGACCGTCACGTCCGAGCCCAAGCGCGTGGTCACCGTGGGCCTCACCGACCAGGACGCCGTCCTCGCGCTCGGCACCGTCCCGGTCGGCACGACCGAGTGGATCGGCGGCTACAAGGGCGCCGTCGGCCCCTGGGCGCAGGACAAGCTGGGTTCCGCCGCGGTCCCGACCGTCCTGAAGGACACCGGCACCGGGCCGCAGGTCGAGAAGATCGCCGCCCTCAAGCCCGATCTGATCCTCGCCCTGTACTCGGGCCTGACCAAGGCGCAGTACGACACGCTGTCGAAGTTCGCGCCGGTCGTGGCCCAGCCCAAGGAGTTCAACGACTACGGCATCCCGTGGCAGAAGCAGACCGAGACGATCGGCAAGGCGCTGGGCAAGCCCGAGGAGGCCACCAAGCTGGTCGAGGGCGTCGAGGCTAAGTTCGCCGAGGCCAAGAAGGCCAACCCGGCCTTCGCCGGCTCCACCGCGGTGATGGCCACCCCGTACGAGGGCACCTTCGTCTACGGCAGCCAGGACGCGCGTTCGCGCCTGCTGGCCGACCTCGGGCTGAAGCTCCCCGCCGACCTGGACAAGGTGATCGGCGACCAGTTCGGTGCCAACATCAGCAAGGAGCGCACCGACCTGCTCGACCAGGGCGTCGCCGTGTGGATCCTGCCCGACACCACGGCGGCCGTCACCAAGCTGCACAAGGACAAGCTGTACGCCGACCTGAAGGTCGTGAAGGAGGGCCGCGAGGTCTTCGTCACGGAGACCGGCGACTACGGCAACGCGGTGTCCCTGTCGACCGTGCTCAGCATCCCCTACGTCCTGGACCGCCTCGTCCCGCAGCTGGCCGCCGCGGTGGACGGCGACCCGGCCACGAAGGTGGAGCAGCCCGCGTCCTGAGTGCCCACCGGCGCGGCTCTCCGCGCCGGTGGACCTCGGGTCCGTGAACCCACCGCCGGGCGGTGTGTGCCAGTGCACACACCGCCCGGCGGTTTTTCCTTCCCCGAAGGACGCCGATGACGTCGCGGGTGGCCCCCGCACATGTCCGCAGGTCTCTGAGGCCCGCCTCGGCGAGGCGCTGCGCCGCGGCCGGTGCCGGTGCCGGTGCCACTGCCGCCCTGCCTCACGTCACCTGCTCGACCGAGCCGGCTTCGCCGTCACCACCTGGCTCCACTGAGCCGAATCACGGCGCGGGCGCGCCAGAACCACGCACGGTCGTCTCCGTGTGGGCAACCCGGGCGGCGCCCGGCTCCGCTTCGACCACACCACAGGGTGCCCGCGTCCCTGATCGCTGCGTGGAGCGCGCTCCGCAGCGCCCCTCGGAAGGAGCCGTCCCGGGGCCGCGTCGACAGCCTCTTCGCCGTTCCGCGCCGGGCGAGCGCGGACCGCGTTCACCCGACGTCGGCGCCCCCTGGATCGGTGATGAGGCTGGGGAGGCCTGCCAGTACCCGGATCAGTGGGCCACGGCCGAGGCAGGCCTGCTGGACCGCTCCCGGACGGTTTGTGGGCTGGTTCTCTGGAATGGCACGCCGCCGTCAAGGACCAAGGACATCCCCATGCATCTGAAGCTCGAAGTGATCGTGCTGCCCGTCTCCGACACGGATCGGGCCAAGGCCTTCTACGAGAAGGCCGGATTCCGCCTGGACGTCGACTACGCGGCCGGCGAGGACGTCCGGGTCGTCCACTTCACGCCGCCAGGCTCCGAGTGCTCGATCATCTTCGGTGAGGGGATGACACCCCTCGCGCCCGGCTCGTTCCAGGGCCTGTACCTCACCGTCTCCGACATCGAGGAGGCCCGTGCGGAACTCGTCGGCCGAGGCATCGCGGTCAGCGAAATCTTCCACGACGCGGGCGGCCTCTTCCACGGCCACGAGGGCGGGGACGTCACCCACCACGGCCCCGGCCAGGAGCGGCTGGCCGGCCTGCACCCCGAGCGCGCCTCCTACGGCTCCTTCGCCACCTTCGGCGACCCGGACGGCAACGGCTGGGTGCTCCAGGAGGTCTCGCAGCGCCTGCCCGGCCGCTGACGATCCCGTGAACCGACGTCCCGGGCCGCGACGGGCCGTGCCGGGCCTCTCGGCCGCCGGTCCGGTAGTTCTCCCGATCCTGGCCGACGCCGGCACAGACACCGGGAGGGCAGCACCGCCGGGCCGTCCCACCCCTTGCCCCCGAACACAACAGTGAGGAACACAGCAGTGAGGAACACGGCAGTGACGAACGAGACGACCCGCACCTACGACGTGATCGTCATCGGCGCGGGCCCGGTCGGCGAGAACGTGGCCGAACGCGCCCGCGCCGCAGGGCTCAGCACCGTGATCATCGAGCGCGAACTCCTCGGCGGCGAGTGCTCGTTCTGGGCCTGCGACCCCAGCAAGGCGCTGCTGCGGCCGGTGGTGGCACGTGCCGACGCTCGCCGCATACCCGGACTGAACCCGGCGGTGGCCGGCCCACTCGACGTCGAGGCGGTCCTCGCACACCGCGACATGATGTCCTCGTACTGGAAGGACGAGGACCAGGTCGACTGGCTGAACTCGGTCTCCGTCGACCTCGTACGCGGGCACGGCCGCCTCACCGGCCCCAAGCAGGTGGCCGTGCAGACCCCTGCGCACGAAACCGTCGCCCTCACCGCCCGGCACGCCGTCGTCGTCTCCACCGGCACCCGCGCCGCCCTTCCCCCGATCTCCGGACTCGATGCCGTCCGCCCCTGGACCAGTCGTGAGGCCACCAGCGCCGACAAGGTACCCGGCCGCCTCGTCGTCGTCGGCGGTGGTGTGGTCGCCGTCGAGATGGCCACCGCCTGGCAGGCACTCGGCTCAGAGGTCACCATGCTCGTCCTCGACGACGGGCTCCTCGAGCGGATGGAACCGTTCGCCGGCGAACTGGTCACCGACGGACTGCGCGAAGCCGGCGTCGACATCCGCTTCAACACCACCGTCACCTCCCTCGTACGCAAGGACGGCGAGGTCCGGATCACGCTGTCCGACGGCAGGCAACTCGCCGCGGACGAGATACTGCTGGCGACCGGCCGCGCCCCGCAGACCCACGATGTCGGCCTGGAGACCGTCGGTCTCACGCCAGGCGACTGGCTGACCGTCGACGACACCTTCCGGGTCACCGGCGTCGAGGGCGACTGGCTCTATGCCGTCGGCGACGTCAACCGACGCGCCCTGATGACGCATCAGGGCAAGTACCAGGCCCGGATCGCGGGCACCGTCATCGGCGCCCGTGCGAAGGGAGAGCCCGTCGACGACCTCCCCTGGGGCGCGCACGTCGCGACCGCCGACCACGCGGCCGTCCCCCAGGTCGTCTTCACCACCCCCGAGATCGCCTCCGTAGGCCTGACCAGCCGCGAGGCCGAACAGAGCGGGCGTCGCACAGAGGTCGTCGACTACGACCTCGCCCGCGTCGCCGGCGCCCACCAGTACGGCGAGGACTACCGGGGCCGGGCCCGCATGCTCATCGACACCGACCGCCAGACCGTGGTGGGCGTCACCTTCGCCGGGCCCGGCGTCGGGGAGCTGGTGCACTCGGCCACCATCGCCGTCGCGGGCGAGGTGCCGATCGACCGGCTCTGGCACGCGGTGCCGGCCTTCCCCACCCTCGGCGAGGTCTGGCTGCGGCTACTGGAAACCTACCGGGGCTGATCATCGTCCGGCCGGCCTGCGGGGGTCCTGGCCACCGCGGGCACATTCCATCGGGTGGTGAGCGACCCCCACCCGCCGGTCCGCCGATGACGGAATGACTCCATTTTCGCTTGCTTCGCGCTCCAATTTGGCGGCCCGCCTGGCACCTTTCGGAATTCACTAAAGCCGTCACGCAATTCCTGTACGAGCCTTGCTGGGACGGCACCTCCAGGACTACCCTCGCCATATGGGTGTGACGACATCTGGTTCAGCCGACAACAAAGAGCTGAGCGATTTTCTGCGCTCGCGACGCGCTCGGGTGACCCCCGAGCAGGCCGGGGTCACACCGCGGGGCGGTCGCAGGGTTCCGGGACTACGTCGTGAGGAAGTCGCGCTCCTGGCCGGATTGAGCGCGGACTACTACATCCGCCTGGAACGCGGACGGGTGGCCAACGCCTCGGAGTCGGTGCTCGACGCGGTGGGCCGGGCTCTGCGCCTGGACGACGTCGAGCGAGCGCACCTGTTCAACCTCGCCAGGCCGCGGTCGGCGGCCAGGACGATTCGGCCCGCCGTTCCGCGGCGAGTACGTCCGGGCGCGCACGCATTGCTCGCGCTCCTCAGCGATGTCCCCGCCATCATATTCGACGAAAGGCTGGACGTCCTTGCCCTTAATTCGATGGCCCGAGCGGTATTCGTCGATTTCGAGGCCATGCCGGCGTGCGAGCGGAATTTCGCGCAATTCATGTTCCTCGATCCCGCGGCGCGCGAATTGTTCGCCGACTGGGACGAGGCGGCCCAGATGGTCGTCGCTGGTTTGCACCTGCATGCGGGCCGGCATCCGAACGATCCACAACGGATCGAGCTGATCGATCAGTTGTCCGCCGGGAACGAGGACTTCCGTGGATGGTGGGCCTCGCATGACGTGGAAGGTTTCTCCCACGGCATCAGGCACTACCGGCACCCCCTACTCGGTGAGATCACATTGACCTTCGAGACCCTCACCTTCCCCGGCGACCCGGGCCAGTGGTTGTCCGTGAACGCACCCGAACCCGGATCGCCGTCCTCCGCATCCCTGCAGATCCTCGCCGGTCGGATCCGCGATCCGTCCTTCTCGGTCCACGCGGGTTCGGCGAGCAGGTCCGGACGGCTGTCCGACCGTCAGCTCCAGATCCACGGGAAGGACTGACGCAGGACGTGCCCGGTGGCACACACCCGTGGTCGCGTCCGCAGGACGCCGCAGGACGCCGCAGGACGCCGCAGGGGCCGGCCCGCACGGTGCGGGCCGGCCCCCGCGGCGGGGGGGGGGGCGGGGGGCGGGGCCCGACCGGGCGGGGTGGGGGGGGGGGGGGCCCGTGGGGGTGCCCGTA
>NZ_JBEXYN010000024.1:0-126891 GCF_040630935.1 Streptomyces sp. NPDC005722 | reverse complement strand
CGGCCGCGCCAGGCCGCGGGCGGTGAGGCGGGAGCGCCCGCCCGCCCCGGGGGGGGGGGGGGGGGGGCGGGCCGGGGGGGCGCGCCCCCCCCCCCCCCCCCCCCCACGGCTCGGAGGTGGCCGCCCGCCAGCGCACCGGTGCCGCGCCCTCGGCGGTGAGGGTGACGACGGTGACGTGACCGCGCGAGCGGGCCTGCACCAGCAGCCGGCCCGGGCGGGGCGCCGAGCGGTCCTCGCCGTCCGCGAGGTCGCCGGACGGCGAGGCGGAGCCGCGGGCCCCCGCCGGGGCGGAGGCGGCGGCGGACGCCGAGGGGGCGGCGGAGACGACGGAGACCGACAGCCGGCCCTGGCCGCGGTTGGACCGCCCGCGCGCGTCGGCCGCGCCCGCGACGCCCGCCTTCTCGTACTGCACGCCGTCGAGGCCCTCGCCGGCGCTGAAGGAACCTTCCCCCTTGTGCTCGGGGGCCAGCGGCGCGCCGTGGTACGCCGCCCACAGCGCCAGCACCGGCGCCGCGACGACGGCCGCGACGACCGTGGAGGTCACCGCGCGGTGCCGCATCCGGGCCCGCCGCGCCATCCGTTCCTTGAGGTCCATCGGGAAGCCGTGCCGGTCGAAGCGCGGGGTGCCCTGGCGGGCGCGGCCGACGCCGCCCCGCATGGCGTGCAGCAGGGCGGCGTACGCGGCGGAGCGGGGTGCCTCGACCGTCGACAGCACGGCCGTGGCGGCGGTGGTGGCCAGGCCCGGCCAGGGGCCCGTCGCCACGGCGCGCTCGGCCGTGACCCGGCAGTGCGGGCAGACGTCGACGTGGGTCACCAGCTCGCGGCGGAGCGCCGAGCCCAGCAGCACCCGGGCGTCACCGGCGAGCCGGGCGACGGCCGCACAGTTGCCGAGCTCGACCACGGCGAGGGCCGCCCGGGTGCGCTCCACCTCGCAGGCCGCCTGGGCGAGCAGCGCCCGCGTCGCGTCCGGCTCCCGTCCGACGACCAGGGCCACCTCGTGCGGGGCCAGCTGGTGCCGGACGGCGAGTTCCAGCGCCTCGCGCTGCTCGGGGGTGGTGCCGGCCGCCTCGGGCCAGGCCAGTGCCGCCAGTTCGCCGCGCCTGCGGGCGGCGACGTCCGCGGAGGCCTGCACCGACACCGGGCGGCCCTCGGCCAGGGTGCGCAGGCAGGCCCAGCGGGCCAGCGCGTACAGCCAGGGCCTGCGCAGCTCCGGGTCGCGCAGCCGGGCGCGCTGGCGCTCGGCCACGGCCAGCACGTCGCCGAGGGCGGCGGCGGCGGAGTCGTGCTCGCACAGCACCGAGAGGCAGTAGGTGAACAGCCCGTCCAGGTACGGCTCGTAGTGGGCCGGCGGCTGCGCGGGCAGGGTCCCCTGCGGGCGCGGCCGCCGCCGCGCCGGGGACCCGGTGGCCCCCGGCGCGGAGCGGCCACGCTGGACCGGCGCGCGGTGTCGGCGGTGCGCGCCGGTTGTCTGGGAGGGTGTGTCAGACCTGCTGCTCATCACTCCGTGACGGTAGGACCACGACCCGTACGCCCTCAGGCATCACGGCGGGCTTTAATCCAAATGGGTGGTGATCCCGCCCGAAAGAGCACACGCCGCTCACTCCCCCGGGTGACCCCTCCGGCCAGGTGCGCGAGCCTTTTCCGGCGCGGACGGCAGACGTCCGCGCCCGGGGCGGCGCCGCGTTGTCGGTGGCACCCGATAGCGTGCGGCACATGGCTGCCCGTACCCGCCCCGCTTCCAAGGACCGTCCGTCGTACCGCTGCACGGAGTGCGGCTGGACGACGGCCAAGTGGCTCGGCCGCTGCGGCGAGTGCCAGGCGTGGGGGACGGTCGAGGAGTACGGCGGCGCGTCGCCGGTGCGGACGACCGCGGCGGGCCGGGTGACCACGCCCGCCAAGCCGATCGGCCAGGTGGACGGGCGCCAGGCCACCGCGCGCGGCACGGGCGTGCCGGAGCTGGACCGGGTCCTGGGCGGCGGGCTGGTGCCCGGGGCCGTGGTGCTGCTCGCCGGCGAGCCCGGCGTGGGCAAGTCGACCCTCCTGCTGGACGTGGCGGCGAAGGCCGCCGGCCCGCAGGCCCGGACGCTGTACGTGACGGGCGAGGAGTCCGCCTCGCAGGTCAGGCTCCGCGCCGACCGCATCGGGGCGCTCTCCGACCACCTCTTCCTGGCCGCCGAGACGGACCTGTCGGCCGTGCTCGGCCACCTCGACGACGTGAAGCCGTCCCTGCTGGTCCTGGACTCGGTGCAGACCGTCGCCTCCCCGGAGATCGACGGCGCCCCCGGCGGCATGGCCCAGGTGCGCGAGGTCGCGGGCGCCCTGATCCGCGCGTCGAAGGAGCGCGGCATGTCGACGCTGCTCGTCGGCCACGTCACCAAGGACGGGGCGATCGCGGGTCCCCGCCTCCTGGAGCACCTGGTGGACGTGGTGCTGTCCTTCGAGGGCGACCGGCACGCCCGCCTCCGCCTGATCCGGGGCATCAAGAACCGCTACGGCGCCACCGACGAGGTCGGCTGCTTCGAGCTGCACGACGAGGGCATCACGGGCCTGGCCGACCCGTCCGGTCTCTTCCTGACCCGGCGCGACGAGCCCGTCCCCGGCACGTGCCTGACGGTGACCCTGGAGGGCAAGCGCCCGCTGGTCGCCGAGGTGCAGGCGCTGACCGTCGACACCCAGATCCCCTCTCCGCGCCGTACGACCTCCGGCCTGGAGAACTCCCGGGTGTCGATGATGCTCGCGGTGCTGGAGCAGCGGGGCCGGATCAAGTCGATCGGCAAGCAGGACATCTACACGGCCACCGTCGGCGGCGTGAAGCTCGGGGAGCCGGCCGCCGACCTGGCGGTGGCGCTCGCCCTGGCCAGCGCGGCGATCGACACGCCGCTGCCGAAGAACCTGGTCGCGGTGGGTGAGGTGGGCCTGGCGGGCGAGGTCAGGAGGGTCACCGGCGTGCAGCGCAGGCTCGCGGAGGCGGCCCGGCTGGGCTTCACCCACGCCCTCGTGCCGCCGGACCCGGGGAAGATCCCGCCGGGGATGAAGGTGACGGAGGTGACGGACATAGGGGACGCCCTGCGCGTCCTGCCCAAGAGGGCCCCACGTCCCTGACCCTTCCGACGGTAAACTTTGCCCTGGTCTCGCCCATCCGGGCATCCGTACGACCGGAGGAGAGCAGTGGCAGCCAACGACCGGGCGGCAGCTCCCGGCAAGGCCTGGGGTCGCGAGGGCTCCGGCGGTGAGGGCCTGATGCGCGCCTCCCTGAGCGCCGTCGCCCCCGGCACGGGCCTTCGGGACGGCCTCGAGCGGGTTCTGCGCGGCAACACCGGCGGCCTCATCGTGCTGGGCATGGACAAGACCGTCGAATCGCTGTGCACCGGCGGTTTCGTGCTGGACGTCGAGTTCAGCGCCACCAGGCTGCGCGAGCTGTGCAAGCTCGACGGCGCCCTCATCCTCGACCGGGACATCACCAAGATCGTGCGGGCCGGGGTCCAGCTGGTGCCGGACGCGGCCATCCCCACCGAGGAGACCGGCACCCGCCACCGCACCGCGCAGCGGGTCTCCATCCAGACCGGCTTCCCCGTGGTGTCCGTCAGCCAGTCGATGCGGCTGATCGCCCTGTACGTGGGCGGGCAGCGCCGCGTCCTGGAGGACTCGGCGGCCATCCTCTCCCGCGCCAACCAGGCGCTGGCCACGCTGGAGCGCTACAAGCTGCGCCTGGACGAGGTCGCCGGCACGCTCTCCGCCCTGGAGATCGAGGACCTGGTCACCGTCCGGGACGTCACGGCGGTCGCGCAGCGCCTGGAGATGGTGCGCCGGATCGCCACGGAGATCGCGGAGTACGTGGTCGAGCTGGGCACCGACGGCCGGCTGCTCTCCCTGCAGCTGGACGAGCTGATCGCGGGCGTCGAGCCCGAGCGCGAGCTGGTCGTCCGCGACTACGTGCCGGAGCCGACCGCCAAGCGCAGCCGCACGGTCGCCGAGGCGCTCGCCGAGCTGGACTCGCTGCCCCAGGGCGAACTGCTCGAACTCCCCACCGTGGCGAGGGCGCTGGGCTACGCGGGCTCCCCGGAAGCGCTGGACTCGGCGGTGTCGCCGCGCGGGTACCGGCTGCTGGCGAAGGTGCCCCGGCTGCCCAACACGATCGTGGAGCGGCTGGTCGAGCACTTCGGCGGGCTGCAGAAGCTGCTCGCCGCGAGCGTGGACGACCTGCAGACCGTCGACGGTGTCGGCGAGGCCCGGGCCCGCTCCGTCCGCGAGGGCCTGTCGCGCCTCGCGGAGTCCTCGATCCTGGAGCGCTACGTCTGAGACCCCGAGGGACCCCGGGCCCCGGAGCCGCGGCGTCCAGGGTGTCCGGAGCGTCCCGGCCCGGCCGGGGCTCCTTAAACGTTCTTCAGGACGAAGGACGTCTGCTTGGCGGAGCGGCCCGGCAGCTTCACCTCGAGCAGGTAGGTGCCGTAAGGGGCGGTGCGGGTCTTGGGCGTGGCGCACTGCGGGGAGCTCGTCCGGCGGTCCCACTCGACGTCGTACGAGGTCGAACCGCCCGCCGGGACCTGGAGCAGGTACGCCGCCCGGCTCCTGGGGCAGTCGTCGCTGGCCCACACGTGGTGGTCGCCCACGTCGGTGATGGACAGCACCGCGGACTCCGGGCCGAAGTCCAGCTTGCAGGCGGTTGCGGTGGGGTTGGTCGCGGTCAGCGTGAACCGGGGCCGCTCACCGGGCTCGTAGGCGTTGTCGGTGCTGCGCACGCTCAACGAGACACCCGGACCGCAGTCCGGCAGCGAGGAGCCCGCGGGCAACTGCCCGCCGCCGCCGCCGTTCCCGCTGCTGCCGCCGGAGCCGCCCGTCCCCGCGGCGCCCGAGGCACCGGAGTCCGCGCCGCCGTCGCCCGCGCCCGCGGCGGCGCCCTGCGAACCGCCGTCCGTGGCACCGGAGTCGCCGGTACCGCCGTCCGCGCCGCCGTCCGAGGCGTCACCGCCGTCGTCGCCTCCCCCGCCACCGACCGAACCGCCCGGGCGGGAGCTGTTGAGCGGACCGCTCGCGGACGGACCGGGGGTGATGGACGGCGCCGGCGTGCGGCCGTCCGGCCCGTTGGCGCTGTTCCCCCCGCCGTCACGGGAATTGACGGCCCATACGGCCAGGACGGTGAGCAGCGCGAGCAGGAGCAGCACAACCGCCCGTCGCCGCCAGTAGATGGAGGACGGGAGAGGTCCTACGGGATTGCGCATAGAGCCCACGCGCAAACCTTATGCGGTTTCCCATGAATCGGACCAAGGCACGCGCGGCACGCTGGCAACTTGTGTGATTGATCAGCAGATCTCCCCTCCGTTCCGGGGAACTCCCTCACCCGTTCGCGCTGCCCGCCGCGGCGCCCCCGGGGACGTAGGATCGAAGGCGCTATGAACGACGACCGCGACCACCACCCGCTGCACTCGCCCGTGATCGACTGGTTCGACGACCACGCCCGGGACCTGCCGTGGCGGCGCCCCGAGGCGGGCGCGTGGGGCGTCATGGTCAGCGAGTTCATGCTGCAGCAGACCCCGGTCAGCCGGGTCCTGCCGGTGTACGGGCAGTGGCTGGAGCGCTGGCCCACCCCGGGCGGCCTCGCCGCGGAGGCCGCCGGCGAGGCGGTGCGCGCCTGGGGCCGGCTGGGCTATCCCCGCCGGGCGCTGCGGCTGCACGCCGCGGCGACCGCGATCGCCCAGCTGCACGGCGGCGAAGTACCCACGGAGCACGCCGAGTTGCTGGCCCTCCCGGGGGTCGGGGAGTACACGGCCGCCGCGGTGGCCTCCTTCGCGTACGGGCAGCGGCACGCGGTGCTGGACACCAATGTGCGCCGGGTGTTCGCGCGTGCCGTGACCGGTGTGGAGTACCCGCCGAACGCCACGACCGCCGCCGAGCGCCGGGTCGCCCACCGGATGCTCCCCGCCGACGAGGCCACCGCCGCCCGCTGGGCCGCGGCCACGATGGAACTGGGGGCGCTGATCTGCACCGCCCGCGGCCCCGAGTGCGTGCGCTGCCCGATCGCCGGGCAGTGCGCCTGGCGGCTGGCCGGCTCCCCCGCGCACGACGGCCCGCCGCGCCGCGGCCAGACGTACGCCGGCACCGACCGCCAGGTCCGGGGCAGGCTGCTGGCCGTGCTGCGGGAGGCCACGGAGCCGGTGCCGCAGGCCGCGCTGGACGCCGTGTGGCACGAGCCCGTCCAGCGTGCCCGGGCCCTGGACGGCCTGGTCGCCGACGGCCTGGTGGAACCCCTGCGGGACGGTCTGTACCGGCTGCCCGGCTGAGGGCCGCGCCTCCGCGGCGGCCGCGTCGTTACACAACCGATGGGTGGCTGTGGGTCCGCTGTGCGGCGGCGGTCGCCAAAGCCGGACATCCGCTCCGTAGCGTCGGCCGGGTCGTAATCGAGCGCGCCGGACGGAGGGACGCCATGGCGGCGAACGCCCAGGGGACAGCCCCGGTCATGGACTTCGAGGAGTACGTGCGGAACCGGCAGGAGGCGCTGCTGCGCAGCGCCCGCCGGCTCGTGCCGGACCCGATCGACGCCCAGGACCTCGTCCAGACGGCGCTGGCGCGCACCTACCCGCGCTGGGGCGACATCGCCGACAAGAACCTGGCCGACGCCTACATGCGCCGGGTGATGATCAACACCCGCACGGAGTGGTGGCGCGCCCGCCGGCTGGAGGAGGTGCCCACCCCCGAGCTGCCGGAGGGCTCCGTCGACGACGGCACCGAGCAGCGGGCGGACCGGGCGATGCTGCTGGACGCCCTCGGCATGCTGGCCCCCAAGCAGCGCCAGGTGGTGCTGCTGCGCCACTACCGGCAGCTCAGCACGGAGGAGACGGCGCACGCGCTGGGCATGTCGGTGGGTACCGTGAAGAGCACGCTGCACCGGGCGCTGGCGCGGCTGCGCGCCGAGCTGGAGCGGCAGAGCAACGGATACGGGAGGCCCGTGGAGCCCGCCACGGGCAGGACGGAGGGCGTGTGCGCCGCAGCGTAGTCCCGGTGGGTGCCGCCGCCGCTGTCGCGGTGTGCGGGGCGCTCGTCGCCGTGACCAGCTGCCGCGACGCCGGGGGTGTGCGCGAGGAGGGCACCGCCTCGGTCGCCTCCCCCGCCCCGCCGTCCCCCTCCGCGTCGCCGCCCGCCGCGGACGCCCACCCGCTGGACGCCGGGCGCTCCGCGGACCCGCGGGCGCTGGACGCGAAGGCCGCCGCGGACGTGGTGCACATGGTGCGGCACGACCCGAAGGTGGCCCGGGACATCCGGGACGGCCTGGCGGCCTGCCCCGCGCAGTCCGCGGTCACCGAGGCCCGTCCGGTGGCCGCCGCGGAGCCCTACCCGGTGGACCGCCGCGCCGCGCGGCTGACCGGCGGGCAGGGCACGGACCTGGTGGTGAACGTCTCGACCTGCGCGGACAGCGTGGGCATCGGCAGCTACGTCTACCGGCGGGTGGGCGGCGCGTACGTCAACGTCTTCACCGACGAGCAGCCCCCCGTCTTCGCCGAGGTCAGCGGCGGCGTCCTGAAGGTGACCCACCAGGTGTACGCGCCGCAGGACGCGGTCTCCAACCCCTCGGGCGAGGACGTGACCACGTACCGGTGGAACGGCTCCCGCTTCGAGGAGGTCTCCTTCTCCCACCGCGACTACGGGACGGACGACGGCACCACCGGGAGCGCTCCGCATGGCTGAGACGTACGTCCTGTTCGTCGAGGACGACGACGTCATCCGCGAGGCGACCACGCTGGCGCTGGAGCGGGACGGCTTCGAGGTGACGGCCGTGCAGGACGGCCTGGCCGGGCTGGCGGCGTTCCGCGCGCGGCAGCCGGACCTGGCGCTGCTGGACGTGATGGTGCCGGGCCTGGACGGGGTGAGCCTGTGCCGGCGCATCCGGGACGAGTCCACGGTGCCGGTGATCATGCTCTCGGCGCGGGCGGACGCCATCGACGTCGTCCTGGGCCTGGAGGCCGGCGCCGACGACTACGTGACCAAGCCGTTCGACGGGGCCGTGCTGACCGCCCGCATGCGGGCGGTGCTGCGGCGGTTCCGGGTGGCCGCGGTGGACGGTCCCGCGGCCGGGGCGGGGGTGCTGACCTTCGGGGACCTGGAGGTGGACCCGGAGGGGATGGAGGTGCGGCGGGCCGGCGAGCGGATCGCGCTGACCCCCACGGAGATGCGGCTGCTGCTGGAGTTCTCGGCGGCGCCGGGAACCGTGCTGTCGAGGGACCGGCTGCTGGAGCGGGTCTGGGACTACGACTGGGGCGGCGACACCCGGGTCGTGGACGTCCATGTGCAGCGGCTGCGGGCGAAGGTCGGGCAGGAGCGCATCGAGACGGTGCGCGGCTTCGGCTACAAGCTCAGGGGCTGACGCGGTGACCGCACGTCCCGGCAGGCCCGCCGCGAACAAGGGCCGCCCGCTGCCCGAGATCGGGTTGCGCTGGAAGGTCTGCGTGGCGATCGCCGTGGTCTCGGCGCTGGTCGCGCTGGTGCTGAGCCTGGTGGTGCACAACGCGGCCCGGGCCAGCATGATCGACAGCTCCCGGGACGTGCAGGACGAGCGGGTGCGGTTCGTCCAGCGGATCTACGAGTCCACCGGGCGGCTGGGGAGCCTCTTCGGAGCCCGGCTCAACGACCCGGACCTGCCGGCCTCGCTGAAGCGGCTGGCCCGCGAGGGCAAGCGGGCCACCTACGTCGACAACTCCGGTGGCGCGCCGGTGGTGTGGGCCGCGACGCCGGTGAAGGACGGCAAGATCCTGTCGCTGAAGACGACCTTCACCGACGGCTTCGCGGTCCTGGAGGACCTGGACCAGGCGCTGGTCATCGGCTCCTCGGCGGTCGTGGTGGGCGGTACGGCGCTGGGCGTGCTCATCGGCGGGCAGCTGTCGCGGCGGCTGCGCAAGGCCGCCGAGGCGGCGGGCCGGGTGGCCGACGGGGAGACGAACGTACGGGTGCGCGACGCGATCGGCGGCCGGGTCCGGGACGAGACGGACGAGCTGGCGCGGGCCGTGGACGCCATGGCGGACGCCCTGGCCGGCCGGCTGGAGGCCGAGCGCCGGGTCACCGCCGACATCGCCCACGAGCTGCGCACCCCGGTGACGGGGCTGGTCACGGCGGCCGAACTGCTGCCGCCGGGGCGCCCCTCGGAACTGGTCAGGGACCGCGCGCAGGCGCTGCGCACGCTCGTGGAGGACGTGCTGGAGGTCGCCCGGCTGGACGGCGCCGCCGAGCAGGCCGACCTGCAGGACGTGGCGCTGGGCGACTTCGTGCGGCGCAGGGTCGCGGCGGCGGCGCCCGAGGCGACCGTGACCGTACGCGGGGACGCCGTCGTCCGCACCGATCCGCGCCGGCTGGAGCGGGTCCTCGGCAACCTGCTGGCGAACGCCGCGCGGCACGGCCGGCCGCCGATCGAGGTCACCGTCGACGGCCCGTACGTGGAGGTCCGCGACCACGGCCCGGGCTTCCCCGACGACCTGCTCCGCGACGGCCCGAGCCGCTTCCGCACGGGCAGCAGCGACCGGGCCGGCAGCGGCCACGGACTGGGCCTGACCATCGCCACCGGCCAGACCCGCGTCCTGGGCGCCCGCCTCACCTTCCGCAACGTGCCCGTGGCGGACGGCGGCGGCGCGGTCGCCCGGCTGCTGCTGCCGAGGGAGTAGCCGCGCGACGCGCCCGGGCAGGCGCGCGACCCCGCGTACGCACGATGCCCGCACGCGGGTCGGAAGACCTGCGGGCGGGCATCGGCAGCGGGTGGGGCGGGGTGGGCCGGCGGCTCAGACCACCTCGACCGCGGCGACCGCCTCCTCCGTGCTGGGCACGGTGGGCGCCGAGCGCAGCGGGATCTCCTTGACGAAGAAGGCGAGCAGGAAGCCGATGACGCTGACGGCGGCGCCCCACAGGAACACGTGGTGCGTGCCGCCCGCGACGGCGTGCAGGTAGGCGTCCTTGACCGGCGGAGCCAGCCTGGCCAGGCCCGCCGGGTCCAGCTGGGCGGCGCCGGAGGCGGCACCCGCGGCGGCGTCGCCGAGGCGGTCCGTCATCGTGTTCTGCACCTGGTGGGTGAAGATCGCGCCGAAGAGGGCGACGCCGAAGGAACCGCCGATCGTCCGGAAGAGGGTGGAGGACGAGGAGCCGACGCCCATGTCCTTCATCTCGACGCTGTTCTGGGCGATGAGCATGGTGATCTGCATCAGGAAGCCCATGCCCGCGCCGAGCACGGCCATCCACAGGCCGGAGACGAAGCGGGTGGTGCCGGTGTCCATCGTCGACAGCAGGTAGAGGCCGACGGTCATCAGGCCGCCGCCGACGATCGGGAAGATCTTGTACTTGCCGGTCTGGGTGGTGACCCGGCCGGCTATGAGCGAGACGACCATCATCGACAGCAGCAGCGGCAGCAGCAGGAGACCGGAGTTGGTCGCCGAGGCGCCCTGGACGGTCTGCTGGAACAGCGGCAGGAAGGTCATCGCGCCGAACATCACGAAGCCGACCAGGAAGCCGATCACCGAGATCAGCGAGAAGTTGCGGCTGTGGAAGATGTGCAGCGGGATGACCGGCTCGGCGACGCGGGTCTCGACGTAGAGGAAGGCGGCCAGCGCGGCCACGCCGAGCACCAGCAGGCCCAGGATCTGGGGCGAGCCCCACTCGTACTGGTTGCCGCCCCAGGTGGTGAGCAGGACGAGCGAGGTGATGCCGACGGTCAGCAGCACCGTGCCCAGGTAGTCGATGCTGGTCTTGATGGTCTTCTTCGGCAGGTGCAGCACCGCCGAGATCATGAAGAGGGCGACGACACCGAGCGGGAGGTTGATGTAGAAGCTCCAGCGCCAGCCCCAGTTGTCGGTGATGTAGCCGCCGACGAGCGGGCCGCCGATCATGGCGACCGCCATGACGCCGGCCATCATGCCCTGGTACTTGCCGCGCTCCCGCGGCGGGATCAGGTCACCGATGATCGCCATCACGCCGACTATCAGACCGCCGGCGCCCAGGCCCTGGACGGCGCGGAAGGCGATCAGCTGGCCCATGTCCTGCGCCATGCCGGACAGCGCCGATCCGATCAGGAAGATCACGATCGACGACATGAAGATGCCCTTGCGGCCGTACAGGTCGCCGAGCTTGCCCCAGACGGGCGTCGATGCGGCGGTGGCGAGCGTGTAGGCGGTGACCACCCACGACAGGTGCTCCAGGCCGCCCAGTTCGCCCACGATGGTGGGCATCGCGGTGCCGATGATCATGTTGTCCAGCATCGCGAGCAGCATCGCGATCATGAGCCCGAACAACACCACGCGCACACTGCGCTGCGGGGTCTCGGCGGTGTCCGCCATCACAAGCTCCCCTACTTGTTTCTCTGTCTTGACTTGAGGTTGCTTACCTGCCGCCCGGCTAGTTGCCTGGGGCACCCTGACAGTATGCGGCTTACTAGCCGGGCGTCAAGTAAGTTAAAGTGCGCCCATGGCAACGCCCCACGCACGCAGAGGTGATACGCGACGCCGCATCCAGGACGTCGCGCTGGAGCTCTTCGCCGAGCAGGGATACGAGAAGACGTCCCTGCGCGAGATCGCCGAGCACCTGGACGTGACCAAGGCGGCGTTGTACTACCACTTCAAGACCAAGGAGGACATCCTCAACAGCATCGTCGAGGACCTGGCCTCACCGGTCGACGAGCTGATCGCCTGGGCCAACGAGCAGCCCCGCACCCTGGAGACCAAGTGCGAGGTGCTGCGCCGCTACTCGGACGCGCTGTGGAGCGCGGGCCCGCTGTTCCGCTTCGTGCAGGAGAACCAGGCCAGCGTCCGCGACCTCAGCATCGGTGAGACCTTCAAGACGAAGCTGCTCGCGGTCCACTCCCTGCTCAAGGACCCGGACGCGCCGCTGACCGACCAGGTGCGCTCGATCACCGCGGTCTTCGCGATGCACGCCGGGATGTTCGCCATGCAGAACCTCGAGGGCGACCCCGAGGACAAGCGTGCCGCCGTCCTCGAGGTCGCCCAGGAGTTGATCGCCAGGACCTACGGGGGTCAGACCGACACGCCGTGAGCCCGGAGGTAGGGCAGCGGGTTGACGGACGAGCCGTAGTACGGGGTCGTGCGGATCTCGAGGTGCAGGTGGGGGCCGGTGCTGTTGCCGGTGTTGCCGGACAGCGCGATCTGCTGGCCCTCGCCGACGTGCTGGCCGACGCGCACCTGCATCGCGGACAGGTGGCCGTACTGCGAGTACATGCCGTTGGCGTGGCGGATCACGATGTTGTTGCCGTAGGCGCCGCCCCAGCCGGCCTCGACGACGGTGCCGGAGCTCACGGCGTGGACGTCGGTGCCGATCGGCACGGCGAAGTCCTGGCCGGAGTGCTTGTGCGCCCAGCGGGCGCCGTCCTGCATGTAACCGGCGGACAGCGCGTACTTCTTGACCGGCACCGACCAGCCGCTGTTGCTGCTCTGCTGCTGCTGCGGGGCGCTCTTCGCGGACCGCGACAGGTGGTTCTGGTGCTTCCAGTGCAGCTCGGCGTGCGCGTGGCGGTCGGCCTTCACGGCCTGGGCGGCGCGCTGCTGCACGTCGGCCTGCGCCCGGGTGACGTCCGCCAGCTTCCCGGCGGCGCCGAGGCCCAGCAGGCTCTCGCTCTGCGTCTCCGCCATGGCCGTGCCTGCCGCACCGAGTGCCAGCGAGGCGCACACACCGGCGGTGACGACGGTACGACGGCCACGGAAGACGGAGTTCGAGATCTTGGGCATGCGCATTCGGAATTACCTCGCGGAAATAGCCGGACAAGACTTTTGCGACGTGTTCGCCGCGATCCCTTGGTAACCCGGCATTCCGGCCCAGGACAAACCCCCCCGTCTACTGCCTTCTTTCGTAGCCGGCGCCCGGCAGACCCCGCTCGGCCGCCTGCGGCACGGGCCCCGTCCCCTAAGGTGATTCGTACGTGGCCCAGGTCACGTGGGTCACGTCACCGGCCCCGGGACCAAAGGGAATTGCCCTTCGGGACCTAGGTCCCGTGGCCCGGGTCACACGGGAAGAAGAAATCCGTGAGCTCGCGGGGCGCGGGGAATGCGAAAAGCGCGCTCCGTACGACGAGGGGGCGGGAACGTGGATCCTTCGGCCGTGGGCGTACGGCTGGCGTCGGCCGTGGCGGGACCTCTGGTGAAGCGGCTCTTCGTGGCCGAGGGACCGGGCGCCGGCCTCGTGGACCGGCCGGTCCGCATCTCCTCCCGGGTCTCCTTCAGGGGCGAGAAACGCACCCTGACCGAGGCGGACCTGCGCGCCCTGGCCGCCGCGCTGGTGCGCCGGTCCCTGCGCGCCGGGGAGCGCCCCGTCGGCACCGACGAGGAGACCGCCGTCGCGGACGCCCTCGCGGCCTCGCTGCGGGCGCTGGGCGACCTCGACCTCACGGACCTGCAGGCCGTGGACCTCGGCCACACCGCCTTCGCCCGCGCCCTGCACCGGGCGGCCGGCTCGCCGGAGCGGGAACTCAGCGCCGACGGCGCGTACTTCCACGAACGGCTGCTCGACACGGCCTGCCTGCACATCCTGCACTTCTTCACCCAGCGCTCGACCTTCGTCGCCGCCACCCTGGTCGAGCAGAGCCGGGCGCTGGGCGAGCTGACCGCCCGCGTCGACGAACTGCTCTCCCGCAGCCCGCTGCCGGGCGGCGAGGACGCCGCCTTCGAGCAGCGCTACCTGCGGTACGTCGAGAAGAAGTACGGGCGGCTCACGATCCACGGCCTCGACCTGGCGGACACCCCGGACCGCTGGCCGCTCGACACCGCCTACCTCAGCCTGGAGGCGGCACCCTCCGCCGGGCCCGCCGACGGCGTGCCGCAGGGGGCCGCCGACCCGCGCCCCGCCGACCGGGCGCTCGCCGCGCACGAACGGGTCCTGCTGCGCGGCGAGGCCGGGTCGGGCAAGACCACGCTCGTGCAGTGGCTGGCCATCGCCTGCGCGCGTCAGGACCCGGACGGGCCGATGGCGTACCTGGAGGACCGGATCCCGTTCGTCCTCCCGCTGCGCACCCTCGCCGGCCACGGCGGGCCGCTCCCCGTCCCCCGCGACTTCCTCGCCGCCGCCGGCTGCCCGCTCGCCGGTACCCAGCCGGCCGGCTGGGAGGCCCGCGTCCTCACCGAGGGCCGCGGGCTGCTGCTGGTGGACGGCATCGACGAGATCCCCGGGGCCGTGCGCCGCCGCGCCAGGGCCTGGCTCGGCGACCTGCTCGACGCCCACCCCGGCAACCGCTGGCTGGTCACCTCCCGCCCCTCCGCCGTACGGGAGGACTGGCTGGCCGCGGAGGGCTTCACCGAACTGGCCCTGTCGCCCATGGGTCCCGCCGGCGTCGCCGCCTTCGTCCGCCGCTGGCACGCCGCCGCCGGGCCGGAGGCGGCCGGGTACGCCGAAGGGCTGCTCGCCGCCGTACGGACCGAGCCGGACCTCGCCCGGCTCGCCACCAACCCCCTGATGTGCGGCCTGATCTGCGCCCTGCACCACGACCGCCGCGGCTACCTGCCCCGGGCCAGGAAGGACCTGTACGCCGCCGCGCTGTCGATGCTGCTGGTCCGCCGGGACCGCGAACGGCAGACCGCGGTCGTACCGCTGCGCGAGGAGGCACAGACGGAGCTGCTGCAGCGGCTGGCGCACTGGCTGGTCCGCAACGGCCGCACCGAGATGGACCTCGACCGGGCCGAGGCCGTCGTGGCGCGGGCGCTGCCCGCCGTCCCCGAGGCCGCGGCGCTCGGTGACGCCGCCACCGTGCTGGCCCACCTCCTCGACCGCGGCGGCGTGCTGCGCCGGCCCGCGCCCGGCACGGTCGACTTCGTGCACCGCACCTTCCAGGACTACCTGGGCGCCCGCGCCGCCGTGGAGGAGGGCGACTTCGGGCTCCTCGCCGCGCACGCCGCGGACGACCGGTGGGAGGACGTCCTGCGCATGGCGGTCGCCCTCGCCCGTCCGCACGAGCGGGCCGCGGTCCTGCGGGACCTCCTCGACCGCGGGGACGGCGCCGGCGACCGCCGCACCCGGGCGCGGCTGCACCTGCTCGCCGCGGCCTGCCTGGAGCACGCGGCCGCCCTCGACCCGGACGTGCGCGAGGCCGTCGCGGCACGCGCCGCGGCGCTGGTGCCGCCCGCCGACGCGGCGGAGGCCCGCGCCCTGGCCGAGGCCGGGCCGCTCGTCCTGGACCTGCTCCCCGGCCCCGACGGGCTCTCCGACGAGGACGCCCTCCACGTGGTGGTCACCGCCTGCCACCTGCCCTCGGACCGGGCCGCCCGCTACCTGGGCGGCTTCGCCGGGCACCCGTTCCTGCGGGTCCGCGCCCAGCTGATGTGGTCCTGGCACCGCTTCGACGCCGCCGTGTACGCGGAGGAGGTCATCGCCCGGATCGACCCGGAGGGGCTGGACTTCACCGTCCGCTCCGCCGGGCAGCTGCGCGAGCTGCGCCGGCTCGGCCTGCGGCCCACCCGCCTGGACCTGCGGGGCGACCTGCCCGCGGACGAGCTGGCCGCATTCGTGGCCGGGCTCGACCTCACCGAGGTCCGGATGCAGGACTGCGCCCTGCCCGACCTGCGCTTCCTGGCAGGCCAGCGGGGTCTGCGCAGGCTCGCGCTGCTCGGCCCGGGACTGCCCGCCGACTGGGCGTCGGCCGGCGTGGCGGCCGCGCTGCGGGAACTGGAGCTGGCCGCCCCGGCCGACGGCCGGCTCGACCTGTCGCCGCTCGCCGCCCACCCCGGACCGCTGACCGTGCGCGTCGCGCTGACCGCCGACCGGATCGCCGGGGCCGAACGGCTGCCGGCGGGCGTCACCGTCGTCCCCGGACCGCGTCGGGGAGGCTAGCCCTCGTCCCGGTCCCTCCAGCCGTCCCAGCCGCCGTGGCCGCGGCCCCGCCCGCCGTGGTCCCGGCCGGGGCCGTCCCCGCCGGCCGTCGGGGAGGCGGTGGCCGAGGGCGTCGGGCTCGGCGGCGCCGAGGGCGGCACGGCCACCCGGGTGGAGTCGGCGCGCAGCCGGGAGCCGGTGGTGTACGCCACCGACTGGAAGCGGGGCGGGGCGATCGAGGTGTCGAAGGCCCAGTGCTGGACGGGCCGGCCGTCCCGGGGCCTGAGGACGACCTCCGCGCCGGGCGCGCCGCCCTCCGGGGCGACCGCCAGCTGCTGGTTCCAGCGGGGGATCAGGTCCCCCGTGAGGGTGAGGTCGTACCGCACGTCCTGGGCGCCGGTGACGAACGACGCCGTGCACAGGCCCAGCTCCAGCGCGGGGCCGCGGTGCGAGTTGAGGCAGTAGGCCGGCTGGGCGACGCTGCGCATCAGGCCGTCCGGCTCGTACGACCAGAACTGCGTGGCGCCGGAGTCGCAGCGCGCGGTGATCGTCCCGGTGCCGATGACGGTCCGGCGGCCGGTCAGGTCGACGCACAGGTCGTTGTCGTCGTTCCGGAGCCGGCCGCGCAGCCCGTCCTCGGGCAGGGGGCCGGTGGTGGTCGTGCCGGAGGCGGGCGCGGTGTCCGAGCCGCCGGCCGGGGACGGGACGGTGGGCGAGGCGGTGGCCGCGGTGGGCGCCGTCGCGGCGGCGCGGTCGTCGCCGTCGCCGCCACCGGTCGTGAGACCGACGACCAGGGTGGTCGCGAGGGCGAAGCCGCCGAGTCCCAGCAGGGTCGCGACGAGCCGCCGGGGCCCGTTCTTCGCGGCCCTGCGCCTGCGGCCGCCCTGGCGGCGTCCCGGAGCGGCGCCGGAGCCGTTCCCGGCATCGTTGTCACGCGCCGCCCGGCGGGTGGGGCGCGAGTCGTAGTAGCCCCGCGCCTCCCAGACCAGCACCGCCTCGGCGATCAGCACGCCCAGCCGGTCCCCGGAGTGGTCGAGCTGCTCGGCCGCGTAGCGGCAGTGGTCGCACCGGGCGATGTGACGCTGCAGGTCGGGTACGAGCCCGGCGCCGCCGCGGTGGACGGAGATGTCCAGCAGGCGGCTGAACTGCAGGCACGCCTCGTAGGGCGCGAGGTCCCGGTGCGCCTGGACGCAGGCCTCGCGGAAGCGGGTGCGGGCGAGCTGCAGCTGGCCCGCGGCCCGTTCCGGGTCGATGCCCAGGAGTCCGGCGGGCACGTCCAGCGGCTCGGCGTCGACCTCGGCGTGCCACAGCAGGCAGCGGGCGGGTTCGGGGAGCCGCATGAAGGCCCGGTTCGCCAGCCGGCGGTTCTCCGGTACGGCCAGGCGGGCGTCGGTCTGGTCGGGCCGGGGCCGCAGTCGCCGGTGGAGCCAGGCCCGCCGGCGGTCGACGGCCCACTCCTCGGAGATCTTGTGGACGGTGATCAGCAGTTCGGGACGCCAGGCGGCCGAGGGCCCGGTCAGTCGCAGTGTGTCGACGAAGACCCGGGTGAACGCGGCCGCCGCGAGTATCCCGGCGGCGTGTCCGGAGACCGTGCACAACTCCGCGTACTCGGAGACCGGCCGCCAATGGCGGGCCAGCAACTCCTCGAACGGCTGGTGCGCGCCCTCCTTTCCCAGGGCCTTTCCGATCTCTCCGGACAGCGACTCGTCCGGTACGCCGAACAGCCGGCCGGGGTGCGCGGAATTCGGATGCGGGGATTCCTTCAACGAGAGTTTCCTTCCGCGTTCGCCCCGCCGGGAAAAGTACGAACCAATGCGCCGGCGCGGCACGCAGCTACGTGGGGGGAGGTGAGGCCGGGGCGCCGGTGAAGGGGCAAGGCGGCCGCTCCTCACTCTCGGCTGATCCTTTCGAATGCCTGCCGGAATGACGGCACGACACCGGCCGGAGCACGGAGAAGGAAGGGTCCGTGCTGAACATCGCTCACCTTTCCACAAATGCAACCGGCGCAACAAGGGTGGGTTCATGGGGAACACAAAACACGACGGCCCCGCCCGCACTATTGTGCGGACGGGGCCGGATCGCTCTGCGATTACCTGCGGTTATGCTTCCTTGCTGAGGTTCGGCCCGCCGGCCGCCTCGACCGGAGGAGCGTCGGCGACGGCCACCTTCTCCTCACCGCGGAAGGTGAACTTGACGTTCTCGCCCTCGCCCTCGGTGCCCACGACCACGATGTGACCGGTGCGCAGCTCGCCGAAGAGGATCTTCTCGGAGAGCACGTCCTCGATCTCCCGCTGGATCGTCCGGCGCAGCGGCCGGGCTCCCAGCACGGGGTCGTAGCCCTTCTTGGCGAGCAGCGACTTGGCCTCGGGGCTGAGCTCGATGCCCATGTCCTTGTCCCTGAGGCGCTCGTCCACCCGGGCGATCATCAGGTCGACGATCTGGATGATGTCTTCCTCGCTGAGCTGGTGGAAGACCACGATGTCGTCGACACGGTTCAGGAACTCGGGGCGGAAGTGCTGCTTGAGTTCCTCGCCGACCTTGGCCTTCATCCGCTCGTACCCGGTCTTGACGTCGCCCGCGGCCGCGAAGCCGAGGTTGAAGCCCTTGGAGATGTCCCGGGTGCCGAGGTTGGTGGTCATGATGATCACCGTGTTCTTGAAGTCCACGACCCGGCCCTGGGAGTCGGTCAGCCGACCGTCCTCCAGGATCTGCAGCAGGCTGTTGAAGATGTCCGGGTGGGCCTTCTCGACCTCGTCGAAGAGGACGACGGAGAACGGCTTGCGGCGCACCTTCTCGGTGAGCTGGCCGCCCTCCTCGTAGCCGACGTATCCGGGCGGGGAGCCGAACAGCCGCGAGACGGTGTGCTTCTCGCTGAACTCGGACATGTCGAGCTGGATCAGCGCGTCCTCGTCGCCGAAGAGGAACTCGGCGAGCGTCTTGGAGAGCTCGGTCTTACCGACGCCGGACGGGCCGGCGAAGATGAACGAGCCACCGGGGCGCTTGGGGTCCTTCAGACCGGCCCGCGTGCGGCGGATGGCCTGCGAGAGGGCCTTGATCGCGTCCTTCTGGCCGATGACGCGCTTGTGCAGCTCGTCCTCCATGCGCAGCAGACGCGAGGACTCCTCCTCGGTGAGCTTGAAGACCGGGATGCCCGTGGCGGTGGCCAGGACCTCGGCGATCAGCTCCTCGTCCACCTCGGCGACGACGTCCATGTCGCCGGCCTTCCACTCCTTCTCCCGCTTGGTCTTCGCGGAGAGCAGCTGCTTCTCCTTGTCGCGGAGGGAAGCGGCCTTCTCGAAGTCCTGCGAGTCGATCGCGGACTCCTTCTCCCGGCGCACGTCGGCGATCTTCTCGTCGAACTCGCGCAGGTCCGGCGGAGCGGTCATCCGGCGGATGCGCATCCGGGAGCCGGCCTCGTCGATCAGGTCGATCGCCTTGTCCGGCAGGAAGCGGTCCGAGATGTAGCGGTCGGCGAGGGTCGCCGCGGCCACCAGGGCGGCGTCCGTGATGGACACCCGGTGGTGGGCCTCGTAGCGGTCCCGCAGACCCTTGAGGATCTCGATGGTGTGCGGCAGCGACGGCTCCGCGACCTGGATGGGCTGGAAGCGGCGCTCCAGGGCCGCGTCCTTCTCCAGGTGCTTGCGGTACTCGTCGAGCGTGGTGGCGCCGATGGTCTGCAGCTCACCGCGCGCGAGCATCGGCTTGAGGATCGAGGCGGCGTCGATCGCGCCCTCGGCGGCACCCGCACCCACCAGGGTGTGGAGCTCGTCGATGAACAGGATGATGTCGCCGCGGGTGCGGATCTCCTTGAGCACCTTCTTCAGGCGCTCCTCGAAGTCACCGCGGTAGCGGGAGCCGGCCACCAGGGCCCCGAGGTCCAGGGTGTAGAGCTGCTTGTCCTTCAGCGTCTCGGGGACCTCGCCCTTGACGATGGCCTGGGCCAGGCCCTCGACGACGGCGGTCTTGCCGACGCCGGGCTCGCCGATGAGGACGGGGTTGTTCTTGGTGCGGCGCGACAGCACCTGCATCACGCGCTCGATCTCCTTCTCGCGCCCGATCACCGGGTCGAGCTTGGTCTCACGAGCGGCCTGCGTGAGGTTGCGGCCGAACTGGTCCAGGACGAGCGAGGTCGAGGGGGTGCCCTCGGCCGGGCCGCCGGCGGTGGCGGCCTCCTTGCCCTGGTAGCCGGAGAGCAGCTGGATGACCTGCTGCCGCACCCGGTTGAGATCGGCGCCCAGCTTCACGAGGACCTGGGCGGCGACGCCCTCGCCCTCGCGGATCAGGCCGAGCAGGATGTGCTCGGTGCCGATGTAGTTGTGGCCGAGCTGGAGGGCCTCGCGGAGCGACAGCTCCAGGACCTTCTTGGCCCGGGGGGTGAAGGGGATGTGCCCGGACGGGGCCTGCTGGCCCTGGCCGATGATCTCCTCCACCTGCTGGCGGACCGCCTCGAGCGAAATCCCGAGGCTCTCCAGGGCCTTAGCGGCGACACCCTCACCCTCGTGGATAAGGCCCAGGAGGATGTGCTCGGTGCCGATGTAGTTGTGGTTGAGCATCCGGGCTTCTTCCTGAGCCAGGACGACAACCCGCCGCGCGCGGTCGGTGAACCTCTCGAACATCGTTAATCGCTCCTCAGAGCGGTCGGGCAGTTAGGGGCGTGTCCCCTCCCTGTCCTTCCGCATGCTAGTCCCGCACAGCGGGGCAGCTCACTTCAACCGTCGACACCTGGCGAGGTCGTTAACCCCCGCGCCGTCGACAACAGCCTCAACCCGATGGTGCGAGACGATGTTCCCGCAGGCCAGGCGGATAGCCCTTTATCCAGTACGCCGAGGGCGAACGTCCCACCTGTCCGACATGGCCGTCGTCCGTTCCCACTAGGTATTTCTTACCCGCCCGCACGGACAGTCCATGCCGGGAGCACGCCCGCTGTCTGCTATAGGCGAACAGACTTGCGTCGGGTGGATTCACGGAGGGTGACGGCACACCGGCCGCCGGGCACTCCCGGTGACCCGCTTCGTAACCCCGGACGCCCGGGGGGCGTTGCGCAGGGCATGCAGGCCTCACGGGTCCCGGTGACCCTGGAACACGCGGACGCGCTCGACGTCCCCGCGGAGGCGGGGCACGAGGTGCTCGGCCGCTTCCCGGCGCCCCGGACGGGGCCGGTCGCCCTGGCGGGGCAGCGGATGCGGTTCTTCGTCGCCCCCGGCAGCGCCGAGGAACTGCCCGGCCTTCTGGACTGGCTGGAGTGGAGCGGCATCCCGCTCGACCTCGTGCCGCTGCGCGGCGCCGGGGCCGCCTACGACGACGGCGCGCCCGCCTGGCTCCGGCCGCCCGTCCCGGACGGCGGACGCCACGCGGGCGCGCCGCTCCACCTGCCCGCCATGACGCTCGGCACGCAGCCCGGCCCCGCGGCGGACGGACGCTCCGGGGGGACCGTGGGCCTCACGCCCCTGGTCTCCGCGCTCGCGACCGCCTGCCACCGGGTCCGGCTGCGGGTCGCCCGGACCGATCAGCCGTGCGCCTTCTCGTACGCCTCGCGGATCTGCGCGGGAACGCGGCCGCGGTCGTTGACCTCGTAGCCCTCTTCCTTCGCCCACGCGCGGATCTTCGCGGTGTCCTGGCTCGCTGCGCCCCCGCGGGAGGCACCCTTCGCGGCGCGCCCGCGGCCGGCACGGCCGCCGGTGCGGCGGCCGCCGTCCACGTACGGGCCGAGGAGACCGCGCAGCTTGTCGGCGTTGTCGGTGGTGAGGTCGATCTCGTACGTCACTCCGTCGAGTGCGAACGTCACGGTCTCATCCGCCTCGCCGCCGTCGAGGTCGTCAACAAGAAGGACCTGAACCTTCTGTGCCACCGGCTTCCCTTTCATCGAATACTGATTACCGGTAAAAGCAAACCGCCTTTTCCCGGAAAACTCAAACCCCTTGCCCGAACTGCTCCCGGCCCGGTAGGCATCCCGGCGGTCTTCCGCGGAACGTTTCGGACATACTGTTGTGCCGGGCGGCCACCGTGGGCGGTCTCACAGATGCAACAGCATCCGGCTGTTGCCCAAGGTGTTGGGTTTCACTCGTTCGAGGTCCAGGAACTCGGCCACACCCTCGTCCTTTGACCTCAGCAGCTCACCGAAGACATCGCCGTCGACCGGCGTCTCGCCGATCTCGACGAAGCCGTGCTTCGCGAAGAAGTCCACTTCGAAGGTGAGGCAGAAAATGCGCCGCACTCCCAGCCACCGCGCCGTCTGCAGCAGCTTCTCCAGCACGAGATGCCCGACGCCCGTGCCGTGCCGCGCGGGGTCGACCGCGAGGGTGCGCACCTCGGCGAGGTCCTCCCACATCACGTGCAGTGCGCCGCAGCCCACCACCTCGGCGTCGTGGTCGTGTTCGGCCACCCAGAACTCCTGGATGTCCTCGTAAAGCGTCACCGTCGGCTTGTCGAGCAGGATGCGGTCGCGGACATACGCGTCGAGCAGTCGCCGGACAGCCGGCACGTCGGCCGTCCGCGCCCGGCGGATGGTGACGTCATTTGATGCGGCGGGCATGTGCGGACGCTATCGCCCGGCCGATCCGCCCGTCTCGCCGGGGTCACCCGGATCAGCTGATTGCACCACCCGCATTGCGTCACGGAGCGCTTCTCGCTGTTCCGCCGACATCATGCCGAAGAAGGCGACAAGGGCGGCGGCAGGGTTGTCGCTCGCGGCCCACGCCTCGTGCATGAGTGCCGCCGAGTAAGCGGCGCGAGTGGATACCGCCTCATAGCGATAGGCGCGCCCTTCGGCTTCCCGCCGGAGCCAGCCCTTCTGATGAAGGTTGTCCATTACGGTCATGACCGTCGTGTAGGCGATCGAACGCTCCCGGCGGAGATCCTCCAGCACCTCGCGCACCGTCGCCGGGCGGTTCCAGCGCCACACCCGGGTCATCACGGCGTCTTCGAGGTCTCCCAAAGGACGGGGCACACCCGAATACTAGTTGCTCACGGGCGCAATGCCCGGAATGCCGGGAATATCGAGGTCACACCCGGTGCTCGGTGCCGCCCGACCGCTGGGCCGGGGGCTGCGCGCCGGACAGCGCGGCGTCGACCACCGCGTCCTCCTTGGCCTTGTTGACCCCGCCCTGGCTCCTGATCAGCGTCCGGATGAGGAAGGTGAACGCGATGGCCATCACGGTGGGGGGCACGAGCGCGGAGACGTAGTCCATGGCACCAGGGTAGCCACGCCCCCGCGCGGCCCCCTCGGCGGACCTCCTCCGGGCCGGCTGAGCGGCCGTACGCGCCCCGCGCCGGGCCGCCGCGGCGAGGCCGCGCCCCGGGGCGCCGGACCGACCGCCAGGGGCCGTGCGGGGCCGAACGGGTGGCGGCGGGGGTGGTCGTCGAGGGCTGCGGCCCGTCCCGGCCGCCGGGACCGCCCCGGAAGCTCCCAGGGTGCTGCCGCCGGGAACGCACGGGAGACGCCACGGGAGGGACCCGTGACGTCTCCGGAAGGTCGTGCGGTGGCCTCGCGTCAGCCCGTGGCGCGCTCCTCGGGGGGCGGCGGGGTGCGCCGGCGCGGGGGGAAGATCTCGGCCGGCGTGGGCACCTTGCGCTTCTCCTCACCGGGTTCCGGCGCGGCCGGCTCGGTGGGAGACGTCTTCGGGTCGGGCTTGGGGCCCGGCTTGGGGTCGTCGGAGGCGGCCCTGCCGCCGGGCAGCGCGCGCAGCCTCGCCCTGCCCGTGTACGGCGTGCCGCAGGGCTGCGAGGGCGCGGGGATGCGCGCCTCCAGGCGGGCGCGCACGTCGAGCTCCGCCAGGTGCTCGCAGCGGCGCAGCACGGCCCTCCTGCGGTGCGCCTCGGCGTCCGTGCACGGCGCGTCGTGCAGCCTGCGCAGCGCGGCGAGGTCGTCGGGCAGGGGCACGTACCCCATGTCGAGCGCTCCCGTCAGCCGCTCGAGGTAGCCGGCGGCGCTGCCCGGCAGCGCGTCCCGGTACCTGGCGAGCTCCGCGAGCTGGAAGGTCCGCAGCCGTCCGCCCTCGCGGGCCGCCTCGTCGACGTCCTCGACGAGGCGCAGGTAGTCCTTGACCTCGTCGGGGGTGGGGATCATGGTGCTGGACTGGAGGGCCGCTGAGAGGGCGCGCCGGAGCACGCGCAGTTCATCCGCGCTGAACGCCATTCCGCCTCGGGACCCGTGTGGCGTGGGCATGGTCTGACTTTACGTACTAAGCGGACAAAATACGCGTAACCAGATATGCCCGGGCGCGCCGCGCACGTTCCCCCGCGGACCCGCCGGGCCGTCGGCTCGTCGGGTCGTCAGGTCGTCGACACGTTCCGCTCGTAGACGAGCCGCAGGCCTATCAGGGTCAGCCAGGGCTCGTGCACGTCGATGACCGCCGACTCGCCCAGCACCAGCGGCGCCAGCCCGCCGGTGGCGATGACCGTGACGTCGTCCGGGTCGTCGGCGAGCTCCCGCGCCATCCGCTCGGCCACGCCGTCCACCTGGCCGGCGAAGCCGTACAGGATGCCGGACTGCATGGCCTCGATGGTGTTCTTGCCGATGACGCTGCGCGGACGGGTCAGCTCCACCTTGCGCAGCTGGGCCCCGCGGGCGCCCAGGGCGTCCACCGAGATCTCGATGCCGGGGGCGATGGCGCCGCCCGCGTACTCGCCCCGCGACGTGACCGCGTCGAAGGTGGTGGCCGTGCCGAAGTCCACCACGATGCACGGGCCGCCGTAGAGGTGCACGGCGGCCAGGGAGTTGATGATCCGGTCGGAGCCGACTTCCTTGGGGTTGTCGGTGAGCACCGGGACACCGGTCTTGACGCCGGGCTCCACCAGCACCGCGGGCACGTCGCCGTAGTAGCGGCGCGTCACCTCGCGCAACTCGTGCAGCACGGAGGGGACGGTGGAGCAGATGGCGATCCCGTGGATGTTGTCGCCGAGCTCCTCGCCGAGCAGCGGGTGCATGCCCATCAGGCCCTGCATGAGCACGGCCATCTCGTCCGCCGTGCGGCGCGGGTCGGTGGAGACCCGCCAGTGCTCGACGATCTCTTCCCCGTCGAACAGCCCCAGGACGGTGTGGGTGTTGCCGACGTCGATGGTGAGCAGCATCAGTCCCGTCCCGACCCCTCGGACCGCAGGTCCAGTCCGATGTCGAGGATCGGCGAGGAGTGGGTCAGGGCGCCCACGGCCAGGTAGTCGACGCCGGTCGCGGCGTAGGCGCGGGCGTTGTCCAGGGTGAGCCGGCCGGAGGACTCCAGCAGGGCGCGGCCCGCGACGAGGGCGACCGCCTCCTCCGTGTCGGAGGGCGTGAAGTTGTCCAGCAGGATCAGGTCCGCGCCCGCGTCCAGGACCTCGCGGACCTGGTGCAGGGTGTCGACCTCGACCTCGATCGCCAGCTCGGGGAACTCCTCGCGGACGGCCTTGAAGGCCGCCGCCACGCCGCCCGCGGCGACCACGTGGTTGTCCTTGACCAGGGCCGCGTCCGACAGCGACATGCGGTGGTTGACGCCGCCGCCGCAGCGGACCGCGTACTTCTCCAGCGCGCGCAGGCCCGGGGTCGTCTTCCGGGTGTCGCGGACCTTCGCCTTGGTGCCCTCCAGCGCGTCGGCCCAGCCGCGCGTGGTGGTGGCGATCCCGGACAGCCGGCACAGCAGGTTGAGCGCGCTGCGCTCCGCGGTCAGCAGGTCCCTCGTACGGGTGCGCACCGACAGCAGCGTTTGACCGGCCTCGACCCGGTCGCCGTCCTCGACGTGCCGCTCGACCTCGAACTCGTCGGTGCAGACGATGGACAGCACCGCCTCCGCGACCCGCAGCCCGGCGACCACGCCGGCCTCGCGGGCGGTGAAGTCGCCGGTCGCCATGGCGTCCTCGGGGATGGTGGCCACGGTGGTGACGTCCACCCCGCCGTCCAGGTCCTCCTCGATGGCCAGGTGCGCGACGTCCTCGACCAGCACCGGGTCCAGCCCGGCGTCGGCGAGCAGCTGCGCCAGGTCGGGGTCGAGACCGCACTCGCCGGGGTCGTGCGCGTACGCGTCGCCGGAACCGCAGCCGCAGCCGTCGCCGCAGCCACCGCCGCCGGCGCCGCCGATCTGCAGGAGGGGGAGGTCGGGCGTGCTCATCGCTGGGGCTCCGTTCCAGGACGGGTTGCGGGAAGGTCCGCTGTGGGGGTGGTCCGGATGGTGAGACTAGTGGGTGCGGCGGGCAGCCCCGCACCACCGGAGGGGAGCCGGACGACGATGTGCCGGCGCCAGTCCTCGTCGTCGCGCTCCGGCCGGTCCTCGCGCCAGTGGCAGCCGCGGGTCTCCTCGCGGCGGCGGGCCGCCTCGACCAGCACCCGGGCGACCAGGCAGAGGTTGGTCGCCTCCCAGGTCTCCACGCAGGGCTCGGCCGTCTTGCCGTCGCGCTCCAGCAGCTCCTCGGCGTCGGCGTACATCCGGCTCAGCGCCGCCGCCGCGCCCTCCAGGCTCTCCGCGCTGCGCAGCACGCCCGCGCCGCGGGTCATGATCCGCTGGATCGCGAAGCGGGCCTCGGAGGGCAGCAGCGGGGAACGGCCCGGCTCCGGGACCACCGGGGCGGCGGGGGCCGCGGGGTGCTCGGCGATGTCGGCGGCGATCCGCTCGGCGAAGACCAGCCCCTCCAGGAGGGAGTTGGACGCCAGCCGGTTGGCGCCGTGCACGCCCGTGCAGGCGACCTCGCCGCACGCGTACAGGCCCGGCACCGTGGTGCGGCCGTGCAGGTCGGTGCGGACGCCGCCGGAGGCGTAGTGCGCCGCGGGGGCCACCGGGATCGGCTGTGTGACCGGGTCGATGCCGTTGGCGCGGCAGGCGGCGAGGATCGTCGGGAAGCGCCGCTCCCACATCCGCGCCCCGAAGTGCCGGCCGTCGAGGTACATGTGCTCGGTGCCGGTCTCCTGCATGCGGCGCGTGATGCCCTTGGCGACGATGTCGCGCGGCGCCAACTCGGCCAGCTCGTGCTGCCCCTGCATGAAGCGCACCCCGTCGGCGTCGACGAGGTGGGCGCCCTCCCCCCGCACGGCCTCGGAGACCAGCGGCTGCTGGCCCTCCGCGTCCCGGCCGAGGAAGAGCACCGTCGGGTGGAACTGGACGAACTCCAGGTCCGAGACCTCCGCGCCGGCGCGCAGCGCGAGGGCCACCCCGTCGCCCGTGGACACCGCCGGGTTGGTCGTGGCCGAGAAGACCTGCCCCATGCCGCCGGTGGCCAGCACCACGGCGCGGGCCCGCACCGCGCCGACGCCGTCGCGCTGCCCCTCGCCCATGACGTGCAGGGTGACGCCCGCGGCGCGGCCCTCGGCGTCGGTCAGCAGGTCCAGCACGAGCGCGTTCTCGATGAACTCGATCCTGGCCTCGCGCACGGCCTCGATCAGCGCCCGGGAGATCTCCAGGCCCGTCGCGTCGCCGCCCGCGTGGGCGATCCGGCGGCGGTGGTGGCCGCCCTCGCGGGTCAGCAGGATCTCGCCCGTCGCCTCGCTGGTGTCGAAGTGCGCGCCCGTCGCGATCAGCCGGCGTACGGCGTCGGGGCCCTCGGTGACCAGGGTGCGCACGGCCTCCTCGTCGCAGAGCCCGGCGCCCGCCACAAGGGTGTCGGCCAGGTGCTGCTCCGGGGTGTCGCCCTCGCCGAGGGCGGCGGCGATGCCGCCCTGCGCCCAGCGCGTGGAGCCGTCGTCGAGGCGGGCCTTGGTGACGACGGTGACCTTGGCGCCCTGTGCGGCGCAGCGCAGCGCGACGGTCAGCCCGGCGACGCCGGACCCGACGACCACCACGTCCGCCTCGTGCTCCCAGCCGGGCGCGGGGGCGTGCAGCCGTATGCCTGTACCTGTGCCGCTCATCGGCGGACTCCGAACTCCAGGGGGATGTTGTCGATCAGCCGGGTCGTGCCCACCTTGGCGGCGACGGCGAGCACCGCCGGTCCGGTGTGGCCGGGGGCGGCCTCGGTGAAGTCGTCCGGGTCGACCAGGGCGAGGTAGTCCACCGCCAGGCCGTCGCCCTTCTCCAGCACCGTCCGCGCCGCGTCCCGTACGGCGTCCGGGCCGTCGTCCAGCGCGTCGCGTCCGGCGAACAGGGCGCGGGAGAGGGCCAGGGCGCTCTCGCGGTCGCCGTCGGAGAGGTAGCGGTTGCGGCTGGACAGGGCCAGGCCGTCCGGCTCGCGGACGGTGGGCACGCCGACGATCTCGGCCGGGAAGTTCAGGTCCGTCACCATACGGCGGATCAGGGCCAGTTGCTGGGCGTCCTTCTGGCCGTAGAAGGCGACGTCCGGCCGGGTCAGGTGGAGGAGCTTGGCGACGACGGTCAGCATGCCGTCGAAGTGACCGGGGCGCGAGGCGCCCTCGTAGCCCTCGCCCATCGGCCCCGCGCTGATCCGGACCCGCGGCTGTCCGCCGGGGTACACCTCCTCGACGGAGGGCGCGAAGACCACGTCGGCGCCGGCCCGCCCGGCGGTCCGGACGTCCGCGTCGAGGGTGCGCGGGTAGCGGTCGAAGTCCTCGCCCGGCCCGAACTGCAGCGGGTTGACGAAGACGGTGACGACGACGGTGCCGTCCCCCACCCGCTCGCGGGCGGTCCGCACGAGGGTCGCGTGCCCCTCGTGCAGCGCGCCCATGGTCATCACGACGCCGGCCTCACCGGACCGGCCGCCGACGGCCTCCCGCAGCTCGCGCGCGGTGTGCACCAGCCTCGTCATCGCCCTCCCCCTTCGGCGCCGTCCGCCAGGACGCCCAGCAGCGCCTCCGCGAACTCCGCCTTCAGCATTCCGCCCGCCAGCGCGCGGTCCGCGGTGGCGCGGGCCATCGCGACGTACGGGGCCACCATCTCCGGGGCGTGCACGCGCAGCTCCGCCAGATGCGCCGCCACCGTGCCCGCGTCGCCGCGGGCGACCGGACCGGTCAGTGCGGCGTCACCGGAGCGCAGGGCGTTGTCCAGTGCCGCGCCGAGCAGCGGGCCCAGCATCCGGCCGGGCTCGCTGACGCCGGAGGCACGCAGCAGCTCCATGGACTGCGCGACCAGGGTGACCAGGTGGTTCGCGCCGATCGCCAGGCCCGCGTGGTAGAGCGGACGGGCCGACTCCTCGATCCACTCGGGCTCGCCGCCCATCTCGATCACCAGCGCCTCGGCCGCCATCCGCAGCTCCACGGGGGCCGTGACGCCGAAGGAGCAGCCGGCCAGCCGCTGCACGTCGACGGAGGTGCCGGTGAAGGTCATCGCGGGGTGCAGGGCCAGCGGCAGCCCGCCCGCGCGCAGGGCCGGCCCCAGCACGGCGGTGCCGTACCGGCCCGAGGTGTGCACCAGCAGCTGGCCGGGCCGTACGGCCCCGGTCTCGGCGAGACCGGCCACCAGCCCGGGCAGCGCGTCGTCCGGCACGGTCAGCAGGACGAGCTCGGAGCGGGCCAGCACCTCGGCCGGCTCCACGAGCGGCACGTCGGGCAGCAGGGCGGCCGCGCGACGGCGTGAGGCGTCGGACACACCCGACGCCGCGACCGGGTGGTGCCCGGCCAGCTTCAGCGCGGCGGCGAGCGCGGGACCGACCCGCCCCGCGCCGACGACGCCGACCGTGAGCCGCGCGGGGCGGGCCTCCACGTCGGGGGGCAGGGGCCCCTGGTTGTGCGATGCGTTCACGCTGCGCTGGCCTTCCGTTCCAGTCCTCACGGGGGTACCGGACGTTCTCGTCAATGCTACGCGAATGTTTCCCGGCGCCCTCGGGCACGGCAGGATCGGTCCATGACCTCTGCCGATGACGAGAAGGCGCGGCGCATCGCCGCCGTACGCTCCTGCGACCGCGTGCTGTCCCACGGGAAACCGCCGACGATGGGCGAACGGCTGGCCGGACTGGCCCGGCGGGACGGCCTGGACGGCCCCGCCGACATGTACGGCGACGGGATCGTCGCGGAACTGGAGCACCGGGTGGCCGGGCTGCTCGGCACGGAGGAGGCCGTCTGGTTCCCCACCGGGACGATGGCCCAGCAGGTCGCCCTGCGCTGCTGGGCGGGACGCACCGGCAACCCCGTCGTCGCGCTGCACCCGCTGGCCCACCCCGAGGTGCACGAGCGCGGTGCGCTGTCCGCGCTGAGCGGGCTGCGGACCGTCCACCCGACCACGGCCCGCCGGATACCCGACGCGGACGAGGTCCGCGGCATGGACGAGCCCTTCGGCACGCTCATGCTCGAACTGCCGCTCCGGGACGCCGGCTTCGTCCTCCCCACCTGGGACGAACTCACCGCCACCGTGGCCGCCGCCCGCGAGCGCGACGCCGTCGTCCACTTCGACGGCGCCCGCCTGTGGGAGTGCCCGTCGCACTTCGGCCGCCCCCTCGACGAGATCGCCGGCCTCGCCGACAGCGTGTACGTCTCCTTCTACAAGTCCCTCGGCGGCGTCTCCGGCGCGGCCCTCGCCGGCCCCGCCGACCTCGCCGCCGAGGCCCGCACCTGGCGGCACCGCTACGGCGGCCTCGTCTTCCAGCAGTGGCCCGCGGTGCTCTCCGCACTCGACGGGCTCGACCACGAACTGCCGCGCCTGCCGGAGTACGTGGCCCACGCGAAGGTCGTCGCGGCGGCCCTGCGGGACGCGCTCGCCGCGGGCACGGGCTGGGTCCGGGTGCACCCGGAGGTGCCGCACACGCACCAGTTCCAGGTGTGGCTCGCGGAGTCCCCGGACGTCCTCAACGAGGCCGCGGTGCGGCAGGCGGAGGAGACCAAGACGGCGCTCTTCGGGCGCTGGACGGGGTCGGAGGTGCCGGGGGTCGCGATGACGGAGGTCACGGTCGCGGCGTCCGCGCTCGAGTGGGATGCGGCGGGGATCGCCGAGGCGGTGGCGGACTTCACGCACTTCCTCCCCGGGGGCGCCTGACCCGGGGTCGTTTGCTTGCGGCCTGTTGTCGTGTGCGGGTTGTTTGCGCCTGCGGCGGGCTGTCTCCCACCCTCCCTCCCGATTGCCCGGCACGGTTGGTGCGGGCCTGCGCACGTTGTGATGGGGTCGGCGCCGCGCCGGCGCACTCCCCCAACCTTCGGCCGGGGGGACCCCCAGAACGCTCGCGGTTTACCCCAACATCCTCGGGCACCGCGTCCGCCGCTCGTCTCCCCCAGCCTTCGGCCAGGGGGAGCACCCCGCCACACCCCCTCCGGCCGGTTTGCGCGCACAACGGCCGGTGGGGGGTATGGAGGCAGTCCGGGGTTGCCGCCCACGTCTGCGTCGGGCGCCGTCCCTCCCGTTGGGCGGGCGCAGTTCTCGCGTGGGCGATGACAGCCGGTGAGGGATGCATCGGACACGTGCGGTGCCCCGGACTGACTTCTGACCACCCGGCCGCCGCGACTGCGGGTGCTTCGGGGTGCTGCTGGGAGGTCGGGCGGTCAGCGGGAGATCGGGCCCGCTTTCAGCGGTATAGCCGTCGGAACAGAGCCCGATGTGGGATCGGGGAAGCACCCGCAGACGCCGGTTACGGCGGGCGCGCCACCCACGCACCGTGGGCGTGGTCACCGGCCATCTGCACCCGCGGACGGCAACGAGACCCGAGCCGGACGAACAACCCGCCCCGCTCCGGCGCCTGAACCCCAGCCACCCACCGGGCCGCACACTGCACACAAAGCAGGCCCCCCACCCTCCCACCCGCAGCCAGCATCTTTGCGCCCGCAGGGCGCGAGACGGCGGTCGCTGTCGAGACGCACCAACCGCGCCGGATGGGGGCACCCCCGGCCGAAGGCTGGGGGAGGGTGGGCGTTCTGGACGCTGACGTGTATGTGATGTGCGGCACAGACGGCACCGACGAGTGCTGCCCGCCATGCACATAAATATGCGGTACAGGATGCCCACCCCGGAAGCCCCGCCCCCGGCCCACCAACCCACAGAGCGCAGGCCCGCACCAACCGCGCCGGGTGGGGGTCTCCCCGGCCGAAGGCTGGGGGAGAGCGGGAGGGCGGGGGAGAAACCCCAACAACAACCACAACGGCGCCGCACACGACAACGGGCCGCAACAAACGACCCCGGGTCAGGCGGCTCCGCCGCCTCCCGCACGGACGAGCCCCGTCTCGTACGCGAGCACGACCGCCTGCACCCGGTCCCGCAGGTCCAACTTCGTGAGGATGCGCCCCACATGCGTCTTCACCGTCGCCTCGCTGAGCACCAGCTTCCCGGCGATCTCCCCGTTCGACAGCCCCTGGGCGACCAGCAGCAGCACCTCGCGCTCGCGGTCGGTCAGCCGCTCCAGTTCCTTGTGCGTCGGCTGGCTCGCACTCGGCAGGAGCGGGGTGAAGCGGTCGAGCAGGCGCCGGGTGGTGCTGGGGGCGACGACCGCGTCGCCGCTGTGGACGGCGCGGATGGCCGCGAGGAGTTCGTCCGGGGGGACGTCCTTGAGCATGAAGCCGCTCGCGCCGGCCTTGAGGGCGGAGAAGGCGTACTCGTCGAGGTCGAAGGTGGTCAGGATGAGTACGCGGGGCCCGCCGTCGTCGGGGGTGCGGTCGGGGGCGCCGCAGATCTGGCGGGTGGCCTCGACGCCGTCCAGGCGGGGCATGCGGACGTCCATGAGGACCACGTCCACCGGGGTGGTGCGCAGGGTCTCGACGGCGTCCGCGCCGTCCCCCGCCTCGGCGACGACCTCCATGTCCGGCTGGGCCTGCAGCACCATGCGGAAGCCGGTGCGGAGCAGCACCTGGTCGTCGACGAGCATCACGCGGATCGCCATCGGTCCGGTCCCTCTTTCCCTTTGCCTGTCGTCTCTGTTTGCCGCTGCCGCGCAGCGCGTCCCGCTAGCGCGCGGCCTTCACCGGGAGGACCGCGCTGATGCGGAAGCCTCCGCCGGGGCGCGGTCCGGCGTCCAGGGTGCCGCTGACCATGCCGACGCGTTCGCGCATGCCGATGAGGCCCTGGCCCTGGCCGTCCTCGCCGCCGCCTTCGTAGAGCTCCTGCTGGGCGCCGCGTCCGTCGTCCTCGATGAGGAGGCTGAGGTCGCTGTCGCCGAAGGTGAGCCGGACCTTGGCGCGCGCCTCGGGCCCGCCGTGCTTGCGGGTGTTGGTGAGCGCCTCCTGCACGATGCGGTAGGCGGTGAGTTCGACGCCGCTGGCGAGCGGCCGGGACTCCCCCTCGACCTCGAAGGCGACCGGCAGTCCCGCGCCCCGGACCTGTTCTATGAGGTCGGTCAGCTGGTCGACGCCCGGCTGCGGCACGTACTCGCCGCCGCCGTCGTCGCCCGCGCGCAGCACCCCGAGCAGCCGGCGCATCTCGGTGAGGGCCTGGCGGCCGGTGGTGGAGATGGTCTCCAGTGCTTGCTTGGCCTGCTCGGGGGAGGCGTCCAGCACATAGGCGGCGCCGTCGGCCTGGACGACCATGACGGAGACGTTGTGGGCGACGACGTCGTGCAGTTCGCGGGCGATCCGGGCGCGTTCGGCGGCGACCGCGGCCTTGGACTGGGCCTCGCGTTCGCGGTGCAGGCGGGCGGCGCGCTCCTCCAGCTCGGCGTAGTAGGCGCGGCGGGTGCGCAGGCTGTCGCCGATCACCCAGGCCAGCAGGAAGGGGACGGCGAGGAAGACGGTCGCGACGGCGTCGGCCCAGTAGCCCTCGCTCTCGTTGGGCCAGCGCAGGGTGGAGATGGTGGAGGCGGACAGACCGCCGAGGAGGGCCAGCCGGGACGCCCAGCGGGCGCCGTTGGCCGCCACGGTGTAGATGATCACCAGCATGGCGAAGTCGCCGGGGTTGGACTGGACGTCCAGCACCAGCTGGACCACCCCGACGAGGACGGCGAGCAGCAGCATCTTCTCCGGCATGCGGCGGCGCAGCGCGACCACGGCGGACAGCGCGAGCGCGAGCGGCACGGCGGCGGCCCGGGTGTTCGCGTGCAGGTCGTCGTTGGCGATCCACAGGGCGGAGAACCCGAGCAGGACGAGGGCCCAGAAGCTGTCGACCCAGGTCGGGTGCCTGCGGAGGAAATCGTAGAGACGCTGCACGTAACCCAGCGTAGGCATCCCGGATGCGTGCGGGAGTCAACCGGAGGAGCGATCCGGGGTACTCCCCAGGGTGGACGCGCGCCCTCCGCCGAGGAGGAGGCGGTGGGCCGTCCGGGGTGCGCCCCGGCCGGTCAGCCCGCGGCGCGGCGGTGGCCGCGGGTGCCGTTGCGGGAGCGCTTCTCGATGTACATGCGCTGGTCCGCGGACTGCAGCACCTCGTCCGCGGTCATCCCGCAGCCGGCCCAGCCGATGCCGAAGCTGGCGCCGACCCGGACCGCCCGGCCCTCGAAGCGGATCGGGGGGATGATCGCGTTGCGCAGGCGGACGGCGAGGTCCTCGGCGTCCTCCCGGCCGAGGCCGTCGGCGAGGACGACGAACTCGTCGCCGCCGAGCCGTGCCACCGTGTCGCCGTCGCGTACCGCGCTGGTGAGGCGGCGGGCCACCTCGATGAGCACGGCGTCGCCGGTGTGGTGGCCGAAGCGGTCGTTGATCGACTTGAAGCCGTCCAGGTCGCAGAAGAGCACGGCCAGGCCCTTGCCGCCGTCGGCGTCGTCGGACGGCGCCGCGGTGTGGGTGTGGTGGTCGAACCCGGGGAGCGGGGCGCTGCGGTCGACCGGGTCGTAGTCGTAGGTGTAGGCGAACTCGTCGGCGCCCGCGAAGGCGGCGGTGTGGCCGTCGGCGTCCGGGGCCTGCGGGCGCGCGCAGATCTTGCCGGACAGCCGGGCGCGCAGTTCGGCGCTGTTGGGCAGGCCGGTGAGGGAGTCGTGGCTGGCGCGGTGGGCGAGGGCGAGTTCGCGGCCCTTGCGTTCCTCGATGTCCTCGACGTGGGTGAGCAGGAAGCGCGGGCCGTCGGCGGTGTCGGCGACGACGGAGTTGCGCAGGCTGACCCACACATAGGTGTTGTCGCGGCGCTGCAGGCGCAGTTCGGCGCGGCCGCCCTCGGCGCTGGTGCGCAGCAGGACGCCGACGTCCTCGGGGTGGACGAGGTCGGAGAAGGAGTGGCGGCGCAGCACCGCGGCGGGGCGGCCGAGCAGCCGGCACAGCGCGTCGTTGGTGCGGACCAGCTTGCCGTGCTGGTCGCCGCCCATCTCGGCGATGGCCATGCCGCTGGGGGCGTACTCGAAGGCCTGACGGAAGCTCTCCTCGCTGGCCCGCAGGGCCTGCTGCTCCCGCTCCAGGCGGACCAGCGCGCGTTGCATGTTCGCACGTAGACGCGCGTTGCTGATGGCTATGGCGGACTGGAAGCCGTACATCTGCAGGGCCTCGCGGCCCCACGGGCCGGGCCGCCGGCCGCCCACCGGGCGGTCGACGGAGATGACGCCGATCAGCTCGCCGCCGCCGTTGGGGTTGGCGTACATGGGGGCGAGGAGGCGGTCCTCGGGGTGCCACTCGTCGGGGAAGCGGGGCGGCGGCCCGTCGCCGGGCCAGCTGGGGACGTCGTCGCCGTCCAGGACCCAGCCCTCGTGGTGGGGTATGAAGCGCAGGGTGCCCCAGCGCTCCCCCATGGTGAGCCGGCGCTCCCAGGAGGCGCGCGAGCCGACCCGGCCGGCCATCAGGGCCTCGGCGGCGGCGCTCCCGGCGACGGCGGCGACGACCAGGTCACCGTCGGGGCGGACGAGGTTGACCACGGCGAGTTCGAAGCCGAGGCCCTTGACGACGCCGTCGGCCACGGCCTGCAGGGTGTCGGCGAGGCTGCGTGCGCAGTTGAGGTCCGCGACGACCTGGTGCACCTGGCGCAGGGTCGCGAGGCGGACATACGGCTCCGACTCGGTGTCCATGCGCTCTCCCCGGGCCCTCGACGACAACTCCTGAGACTGCTTGTGGTCCGTTGTGGTCCAATTCCCACCGCAACTGAATCACAGCGAGCAGTTCGACCGGTACACAGGGTCAACAATTCATGCCCCTTGTGACTCAAGTCACATCTGATTGTCGTGTTCCGATCACGCAGCGTAGAGCAGACCGGGTGTCCCCCTTCACCCATTGAACACAATCGAGCAGGTGAGCGGGGGTTGTACGACCGGAAGCGGTGACGGCCGGGAGGTCCTAGGACCTGGCTCGATCCGAAGTCCGATGCGGGTGGTGCGGCAGTCCGGCTAGCGTCGGGGCGTGTCACAGTCAATCACCTCCACGCCCCGCATCCCGCATCCTGGGACCGTGCCCGACGGTTCCGAGCCACCCGTGTCCGGCGTGGACAGCGACGCCTTCCGCGCCACCATGACCCGCCTCGCCGCGGGGGTGGTCCTGGTGACCGCCCACGACCCCGAGGACGGCCCGCGGGGCGAGGACGTCGGCATGACCGCGACCGCCTTCGTCTCGGTCTCCCTGGAGCCGCCCCTGGTGATGGTGAGCCTGCGCACGGGGTCCCGCATGGACGAACTGCTGGAGCGCAGGCGGCGCTGGGCGGTGTCCGTGCTGAGCGAGAGCCAGCGGCACATCGCCGGGCGCTTCGCCATGCGCGGGCGCATCAGCGACCGGCTGCTCTTCGAGGACGTGGCCTACTACCGCGGCGAGGTCTCGGGCGCCCCGGTCCTCGGCGGCGGCCTGGCCGTGCTGGAGTGCGAGACCGAGCAGCGCGTCCCGGCGGGCGACCACACCCTGGTGATCGCACGGGTGCTGACCGCGCGCACCCCCAGCGCGGACGGCGCGCCCCTGATGTACTTCCGCGGCCGCTACCGGCACCTCGGCTGAGGCGCCCCGGACACCCGGCCGGACACCGCGGGAAGGACACCGCCGGGGGGCTCAGGACCAGTCGCGCCCGTCGCGGCCGCGCTTGGTGTCGCCGCGGCGCTTCTTCTCCCTCAGCCGCCGCTCGTTGATGCCGCGCGGGATCCTCGTGGGCCTGCGCACCTTGGGCGGCGGCGCGGTGGCCTCGGCGAGCAGGGCCGCCAGACGGGTCATCGCCGTCTCCCGGTTGCGCCACTGCGAGCGGTGCTCGGAGGCCCGTACGGTCAGGACGCCGCCCACCAGGCGCGAAGCGAGCCGCTCCAGGGCACGCTGCTTCCACACCGGGGGCAGCGACTCGGAATTGGCGAGATCGAATCGCAGTTCGACCTGGCTGTCCGAGGTGTTGACGTGCTGGCCGCCGGGTCCGGACGAGCGGGAGAAACGCCACATCAGCTCGGCCTCCGGTATGGAGACCGAGCCGCGGACGACGAGTGGGGGCGGCCCTGACATGCCTCCCATGATCCCGCCGACGGGCGCCGGAGTCACAGGATTTTCCGGGACATGGCACCGGAGGCGGTTTTCGCCGTAAAGGAACCATGCCGGCCTCTCACGACGTTCCCCCCTGTGAAGGTAGCGTCGAGGTCGGCACGAACGACCGACATCACGGAGGGGACTCCCATGGCTGTAAGCCTGTCGAAGGGCGGCAACGTCTCGCTCACCAAGGAAGCACCGGGCCTGACGGCCATCACGGTGGGCCTGGGCTGGGACGTGCGCACCACCACCGGCACCGACTTCGACCTCGACGCGAGCGCCATCGCGCTCAACCCGAGCGGCAAGGTCTACGCGGACGCCTACTTCGTCTTCTTCAACAACAAGCAGACGCCGGACCAGAGCATCGTCCACACCGGCGACAACCGCACCGGCGAGGGCGCGGGCGACGACGAGGCGATCAACGTCAACCTGGCGGGGCTGCCCGCCGACGTCGAGCGCATCGTCTTCCCCGTCTCCATCTACGAGGCCGAGGCCCGCAGCCAGAACTTCGGCCAGGTCCGCAACGCCTACATCCGCATCGTCAACCAGGCCGGCGGCGCCGAGATCGCCCGCTACGACCTCAGCGAGGACGCCGCCACCGAGACCGCCATGGTCTTCGGCGAGCTCTACCGCAACGGCGCCGAGTGGAAGTTCCGCGCGGTCGGCCAGGGCTACGCCTCCGGCCTCGCCGGCATCGCCACCGACTTCGGCGTCGGCCTCTGACACCGGTCGGGCCCCAGGGCCCGACGGGCCGCCTCACCCGATGAGGCACCCCGTGCCCCGCACGCGACCGGCGTGCGGGGCACGCCGGTGCCCGGCCCGCCGCGGAGGTGCCGCCGGCACGGACCTGCCGCCGGGGCCGCCGCGTACCATCGGCGGGTGATCGACCTCGGCTACTCGCTCTCCCGCCGCTTCCCCGACCCCCCGCAGACCGACTACCGCACCGCCGACGTACGGGCGCTGCGCCACGACCTCTTCTGCGGGGACGTCTACCTGGCGGACGTGAAGGCCGACCGCGAACTGTCCACAGCCTGGGGATGGGTGCCCGTCCTCGACTTCGCGTGGGCGCTGTGCGACATCGTCGAGGAGCTGGACCGCGACCCGCTCGGCAGCCGCGCCGCCCGCCCCCAGTACGCGGAGCTGGACTTCACCGAGTCCACCGACCGGCTCCGCTTCCGGCGCCGCTTCGGCTTCGTCGACGTCAGCGCCGACTGGGCGCCGGAGGAACGGCCGCTCTCCTTCGCCCACGCCGAGCTGCGCCGCGAGGCCCGCGACTTCCTGCACGACCTGCTCGCCGACCTCACCGACATGCACGACGGCCTGGACGCCAACCCCGCGATCTGGGACCTGACGGCGCGTTTCCCCCGTCTGTAGCCCGGACGGCGCAGCCCCGGGTGCGGGACCCGTTCGGCCGCCGTCCACTTGGGGCATGGACGACTACCCTCTGCTGAACCTCTTCTGGACGATGCTCCTGATCTTCTGCTGGGTGCTGTGGTTCTTCCTGCTCTTCAGGATCATCGGGGACCTCTTCCGCGACCACACGGTCGGCGGCTGGGCCAAGGCCGGCTGGATCATCGTGCTGATCTTCCTGCCCTTCCTCGGCGTGCTGATCTACGTCGTGGCCCGGGGCAAGGGGATGGCGGAACGCGACCAGAAGCAGGCCAGGGACATGGACGCGGCGTTCAAGCAGTACGTGCGGGAGGCCGCCGCGGGCGACGGGGGAACGGCGGGCAACAACGTCGAACGGCTGTCCAAGCTCGCCGAGCTCAAGAGCCAGGGCCACATCACCGAGGACGAGTACACCAAGGCGAAGACGAAGCTCCTCGCCTGACCGGCGCTTGACCTCAACCGCGCTTGAGGTCGGACAGTGGGCGGTGCGGATCATCCGACCGCCCACTGTCGTCGTGTCCAGGGGGAAGCACCGTGCACGCCATCCGTCTCCACGCGTTCGGCCCGGCCGGCAACCTCAGCTACGAGAGGACCGGTGACCCGGAACCCGGCCCCGGGCAGGTGCGCGTCGCCGTCGCCGCCGCCGGTGTCCACGTGCTCGACACCGCCATCCGGTCCGGCGACCCCAAGGGCCCCTACCCGCTGCCGGAACTGCCCACGGTCCCGGGCCGTGAGGTGGCCGGCACCGTGGAGGCCACCGGGGAGGGCGTCGGCGCGGAGTGGCTCGGCCGGCCGGTCGTCGCCCACCTGGGCATGGTGCCCGGCGGTTACGCCGAACTCGCCGTCACCGCCGTCGAGAAGCTGCACGTGCTGCCGGACGACCGTGACCCCGCCGAGGCCGTCGCCATGATCGGCACCGGCCGCACGGCGATGGGCATCCTGCGCCAGGCACCGCACGGCCCCGCCGACACGGTCGTGGTCACCGCGGCGGCCGGCGGGCTGGGCAGCCTGCTGGTCCAGGCGGCGCGCGCCGCGGGCGCGGTCGTCCTCGGGCTGGCGGGCGGGCCCGCCAAGACCGCCCGCGTCCTGGAACTGGGCGCGGACGCCGCCGTCGACTACCGCGCCGAGGGCTGGACGGACGCGGCCCGGGCGGCCCTGGCCGGACGGCCGGGCACGGTCGTCCTGGACGCGGTCGGCGGCGGCGCCGGCCGCGGGGCGGTCGGCCTGCTGGGCCCCGGCGGGCGGCACGTCGTCTACGGCTGGGCGTCCGGCGGCCCGCTGGAGTTCCCGCCCGGGGAGCTGTCCGCACGCGGCATCACCTCCGAGGTCGTGCTCGGTCCTGCCATGTTGCGGATCGGGCTGCGGACGCTGGAGGAGGAGGCCCTGGCCGCGTGGACGACCGGGCGGCTGACCCCCGCCGTACAGCGCTTCCCGCTCGCCGAGGCCGCCGCCGCGCACGCGGCCCTGGAGGGCCGCGGCACGATGGGCAAGGTCGTCCTGGTCCCGTAGCGGTCGCCCGCTCCCCGCGCCCATCGACGCGGACACGGCGCCCGTCGCCGGATCCGATGGCGCGGCCGTGTGCCCGGTGCCGGTCCCGGGCAGGGAGAAAACGTGACAACAGCGACGCACGCCCTGCGCGCGGTCCCGCTGACCGGGGGCCCGGTGGAGATCCGCGGCGCGCTCGACCTGGAACGGACGAGGGCCGGGCTGCTGCCGCGCCGTCTCCCGGCGTGGACGCGGTCGCAGTACCCGGACGTCTTCATGGACGAGACGGCCGCCCTGCCCTCCGGCGTACGGCTGGCGTTCCGCACCGCGGCCCGGGTGGTCGAGCTGGAGCTGCTGACCTCGGTCTGGCAGCTGGCGGGGACCTCGGAGCCGCTGCCCGCGGGCGTCGTCGACCTGGTCGTCGACGGCAGGCCCGCCGGCAGCGCCCCCGCGCCGCCCGGGAACGTGATCCACAAGCCGGACCTCTTCGCCGAGCCCTCCCGGCGCGTGCCGGGGGCGCCGGGCCGGGTCCGGTTCCACGGCCTGCCGGGCGGCGAGAAGGACGTCGAGCTGTGGCTGCCCCAGCAGACCCGCACCGAACTGGTCGGGCTGTGGGCGGACGCCGAGGTGCTGCCGCCGCGCCCGAGCGGCCGGCGGAGCTGGATCCACCACGGCAGCTCCATCAGCCACTGCGCGGCGGCGGATTCCCCGACCGCCACCTGGCCCGCCCTCGCCGCGGCGCTGGCCGGGGCCGAGCTGCTCAACCTGGGGCTCGGCGGCAACGCGATGCTCGACCCGTACGTCGCCCGGACCATCCGGGACCTGCCGGCCGAACTGATCAGCCTCAAGCTCGGCATCAACATCGTGAACCGGGACGCCTTCCGGCTGCGCTCCTTCGGCCCCGCCGTGCACGGCTTCCTCGACACCGTCCGCGACGGGCACCCGGACGTCCCGCTGCTGGTCGTCTCGCCCATCAGCTGCCCGGTCGTGGAGACCACCCCCGGCCCGACCGCGCCCGACCTGTCGGCGGCCGTCCCCCGGGTGGTGGCCATGGGCTCCCCCGCGGACGTGCCCGGCGGCGCGCTGACGCTCACCGTCATCCGGGCCGAGCTGGCCCGGATCGTCGCCGCCCGGGCCGCCGCGGGCGACCGGAACCTGCACTACCTGGACGGCCGCCGGCTCTTCGGCCCCGGCGACGTCGCCGACCTGCCGGACGACCTGCACCCCAACGCCGCGGGCTACCGGCGGATGGGCCGGCGCTTCGCGGCGCTGGCCTTCGGGCCGGGCGGGCCGTTCGCGGCCCCCCGGCGGCCCGGCCCGGGACACTGACCCTGGCCCCGGCGCCCCGGCCCTGACCCGGTCAGCGGCCCGGCCCGGGACACTGACCTTGGCCCCGGGGCCCCGACCCTGACCCGGTCAGTCGAGGGCGAGGGGGCGCAGGACGCCGTCCGGGTCGTGGCGCCGCCACAGCTCGCGCACCCGGGTGCCGGTCGCGCCCGGGTAGGCGCGGTCGAAGACCTCGGAGCCGGTGCCGCTCTCGAAGTTCACGTAACTGCCGCCGCCGTGCTCCCGGACCGGCCTCCACAGCCGGTGCAGATCGTCCTGCCCGTGCGGCGGGAAGAGGTTGCCCTGCGCCAGGACCCGCGCGCCGCGGTGGGCGTAGGCGGTGGCGTCGGCCGGGACGTCGTCGATCGCCCCGCCGAGCGAGCGCAGTTGGACGAAGGCCGGCCGGCGCCGGTCGCCGGCGGTCGCCATGACGGCGCGGGCCGCGTCCCGGGTCATCGCGGGCAGCAGCGAGTTGGTGCTCACCACCGGCTGCTGTCCGGTGTTCGCGTGCTGGTGGGCGGTGGAGACCAGCGCGGTGTACGGGGCCTGCTGGGCGGTCGCCTGCAGCGGGCGGTGCCGCCCGGCGAGCAGCGGGCCGAGCGCCTCGCGGACGCGGCCCGGGTCGTCGTCGGCCGCGGCGACGGTGACGGAGAGCGCCAGCCCGGCGCCGTCGGACAGGAGGTGGGCGGCGGAGGTGAGCACGCGGGGCGCCGCGGCCATCGCGGACGCCCACTGGGCGAGGGCGCCGCCCGCCGGGTCGGCCTCGAAGACCAGCTGGGCCACCGCGATGTCCCCCAGCTCCATCGCCTCGACCTCGAACGCGGTCACGATCCCCACGCCCGCGCCCGCCCCCCGCACCGCCCAGAACAGCTCCGGGTGGTGCGTGGCGTCGGCGCGCAGCGCGGTCCCGTCGGCCAGGACGAGTTCGACGGCGCGGACCCGGTCGACGGTGAGGCCGTACGTACGGGCGAGCCAGCCGATGCCGCCCGCGGTGGCCAGGCCGCCGGCCGCGACGTTTCCGTGGTCGCCGGAGCTGACGGCCAGCCGGTGGGCCGCGAGCGTGGCGGCCGCCCGGCCCCAGCGGGCGCCCGCCCCGATCCGCACCAGCCGGGTCGCCCGGTCCAGGACCCGTACCTCGTCGAGCCCGGAGAGGTCGACGACGACACCGCCGTCGTTGGACGACCGGCCGGACAGCCCGTGGCCGCCGGAACGCACGGACACCGGCAGTCCCTGCGCCCGGGCCGCCGCGAGGGCGGCCGCGATGTCGCCGGGCCCGCGGACGAGGACCACGGCGGCGGGACTGGCGACCGTGGTGTACGTGGAACGCAGCAGCGGGTAGCGGGAGTCGCCGGGGAGCACGGTCCGCCCGGCCAGGGCGGCGGGCACGGCGAAGGCCGCGGCCGGGGCGGTGCCGTGACCGGCCGTCACCGGGCCACCCGCTCGCGGACGGCGGGCACGACCTCGCCGGCGAAGACCTCCAACTGCCGCCGGTGGGCGGTGACGGGCCAGAACACGAAGGTGTCGAAGCGCAGCTTGGTCGCCCACTCGGCGAGCGTGTCGGCCCAGTGGCCGACGTCGCCGTTCAGACCGGGGGCGCCGGAGCCGCCGATCACGCCGATGACGTTGTAGATGCGGCGGACGCGCGCCGGATCGCGCCCGGCGGCGCGGGCGGCCTCGTCGACGATCCGCTGGCGCTCGGGCACCTCCCGGGGCGGCACGTAGATGTTCAGCGGGGAGATCCAGCCGTCCGCCAGCCGGCCCGCGACCGCCAGCATCCGCGGCCGCTGGCCGCCGAGCCACAGCTCGACCCGGCGCGGTGGCACCGGCCCGGCCTGGTAGCCGGGCACGGTGAGGACCTCGCCGTGGTGCCGCACGGGCCCGCCGTCCAGGGCGGTCCGCATGATCCGCAGCGACTCCTCGGTGTACGTCACGACCTCGCGGGGCGGCATCGGCTGCGCCCCCATCGAGCCGATCGCCTCCGGTATCCCGCCGCCGCCCACGCCGAGCCGGAACCGGCCGCCGGAGGCCGCGGCCAGACTGGCGGCGGTCTTGGCCAGCATGACGGGCGGCCGCAGCCGGAGGTCGGCGACGTCGGTGAAGACGGAGACGCGCGAGGTGCGGGCCGTGACGAGGGCGGACAGCGTCAGGGCGTCGAGGTGCCCGGGCTGGTACGGGTGGTCCTGCACGGCGAGCAGGTCCAGCCCCGCGGCGTCCGCGGCGGCGGCCAGCTCCAGCGTCTCCGGCAGCCGGGTCGCGTCCGGGTCGAGGCTCAGCCCGAAGCGGAGCCGCTGTGCACGGTCGGTGGTGTCCATGGCTTCAGCGTCGAGGGCCCGGCGCGTTCGGCAAAGACAAGGGTAAGCGACTTACTTTCAGTAAGCGACTTTCCAGCGCAGCCACCGCGCTCAGGGCGCCGGGCGCCTCCGGCCGGCCTCCCATACGCCGGAGTGGACAGCGGCGCCGGGGTCGGCCAGGCTGCGTCGGCGATCATGTGCGACCGAGGGGTGGGGAGTTCGATGGAACACGTCCGATTCCGGCTGACCTGGTACCAGCGGATGATGCCGCTGCTGCCCGCAGCAATCGCCGTCACCCTGATGACGGGCGTCCTCCCACTGCTCGCCCCTGCCTCGTCCGGCCCCGGACTCACCTTCCCGGTGGGCGTGTTGCTGGCGCTGCCGGTGGTGCTGCTCTCCTCCGCGCGCTTCGGCGTCACGCTCACCCCCTCGGAGGCGGTGGTGCACAACCTCCGGCGCAGGACGATCCGCTGGGCGGACGTCCAGGGCATCTGGGTGGAGTCGGGCATGGGGGTGCGGCGGGTGGTGATCTGCGAGGCGGACGGGCGTCTCACCCGCCTGCGGGCGCCCGTCACCGGTTTCCTGAGCCAGGACGCCGCCTTCGAGGAGAAGTTCGCCGCGATCGGCGAGTGGTGGCTGCGCCACCGCGGACCCGAGTGGACTCCCCGGCCCCAGCCGTGGCGGAGCTGGTGAGTCGCTTGTGCAACGAGTCACGTAAGCCGCGCAAAAAATAGACAGCCAGCCGCACTTCTTCATCATCCTGCCGAAAACCTCGCGCAGGAGCCTTGTGGACCGGCCTGACGGGTCCTTACTGTCGCCTCACCTCACGACGTCCGCTCCGCCTCGAACGTCCCGGGCGGTCGCGCCTTACGAGAGAAGAGCTGGGGATGACACGGAGCAGCAGGAGTGCGTGGCGAAGAGCCGTGGCGGTGGTCGCGGTGGCGGCCGGCCTCGGTGCCGGCATCGGCCCGGCCGGCGCGACGGCCCAGGCCGGCACCGCGTCGGCGAAGGGTGCGGCCGGGCCGGTCGTGACGCGGGCGGCACTGGACCCCGCACTGGTCGAGGGCCGCGGCGCGGACCTCGGGTTCGTGGAACAGGAGGCCGAGAACGCCGCCACGAACGGCGAGGTCATCGGCCCCGACCGGACCGCCTACACCCTCCCCGCGGAGGCGTCGGGCCGCAAGGCGGTGACCCTGCGGCCGGGCCAGTACGTGGAGTTCACGCTGCCGAGCGCCGCCAACGCGATCACCGTCCGCTACAGCATCCCGGACGCGCCCGCCGGGGGCGGCATCACCGCGCCGCTCGACGTGACGGTGGACGGCCGCGCCCGCAGGACGATGACGCTGACCTCGCAGTACGCCTGGCTCTACAACCAGTACCCGTTCTCCAACGACCCCCGTGCCGGGCTGCTCCACGACGACTGGTGGATCACCGAGTGCGGCTGCGTCCCCAACGCGACCACCCCGGCACCGGTCATCGCCAAGCCCTTCCGCCCGAACCACTTCTACGACGAGCAGCGCCTGCTGCTCGGGCGGACGTACAAGGCGGGCGACCGCGTCCGGCTGACGGTGCCCGAGCGGGCGGGGGCCGTGCCGACGACCGTGGACCTCCTCGACTCGCAACTCGTCGCGCCGCCCCGCGTGTCCCTGCTCGCCGCGAACGTCCTCGCCTTCGGCGCCGACCCGACCGGGCGCCGCGACTCCGCCAAGGCCCTGGACCAGGCGATCGCCTTCGCCCGCCGCGCGCACCTGAAGGTCTACGTGCCGCCGGGCACCTACCAGGTCAACCGGCACATCATCGTGGACGACGTGACGATCGAGGGCGCCGGCAGTTGGTACACGGTCTTCAAGGGCAAGGAGGTCGCGCTCGACTCCCCCGCCCCCGACAACTCCGTCCACACCGGCGTCGGCTTCTACGGCAAGGACGCGTCCGCCGGCGGCAGCCGTGACGTCCACCTGTCGGGCTTCGCGATCGAGGGCGACGTCCGCGAACGCATCGACACCGACCAGGTGAACGGGATCGGCGGTGCCATGAGCGACTCCACGATCCAGGGCCTGTACATCCACCACACCAAGGTGGGCATGTGGTTCGACGGCCCGATGTCGAACCTGCGGATCACGGGCAACGTCATCACCGACCAGATCGCCGACGGCCTCAACTTCCACACCGGCGTGACGGATTCCGTCGTGCGCAACAACTTCGTCCGCAACTCGGGCGACGACGGGCTGGCGATGTGGTCGGAGAAGACCGGCAACGCCCGCAACACCTTCGACCGCAACACCGTGCAGACGCCGGTGCTCGCCAACGGCATCGCGATCTACGGCGGCACCGACAACACCGTCTCCGGCAACCTGATCGCCGACCCGATCCGCGAGGGCAGCGCCCTCCAGGTCGGCTCCCGCTTCGGCGCCGAGCCGTTCACCGGGCACCTGTGGATCACCGGCAACACGACGGTGCGGGCCGGCACGTACGAGCTGAACTGGAACATCGGCCTCGGCGCGATCTGGTTCTACGCCCTGGAACGGAACATCGACGCCGACATCCGCGTGACCGGCGACCACTTCCTCGACAGCACCTACAACGCGGTCATGCTGGTCGCCGACTGGCCGGTGAAGGACACCTACTCGATCACGAACGTGCACTTCAAGGACATCCGGGTGGACGGCACCGGCACCTCGGTCGTCAGCGCCCGGGTCGCCGGCTCCGCCACCTTCGAGAACGTCGACGCCCGCAACGTCGGCGCGGTCGGCGTCAACAACTGCGGCTCCTTCAACTTCCCCGCCACCGGCTCCGAGTTCTCCCTGACCGACCTCGGCGGCAACGACGGCGGCGGCACGACGGGCCCCTGGCTGGGCGCGTGGGAGCTGCCCAACACCATCACCTGCGACGACCGTCCCCCGGTCGTGGCGCCCCCGGGACCCGCCCCCTGGTGACCGGCGTCCGCGCCTGACCCGCGGGTCCCGCCGCGCAACGCCCCGGCCGTTCGACGGCCGGGGCGTTCCGCACGTCCGGCCGGGTACGGCGGCGCCGCGGGGACGACTTGACCGAATCCATAACACCGCACCCCCTCCGGGCCACCTGCGCATCCACCACCGGAAACCCGCGCTTCGCCGAACAGGTGTCGGGTGGACACGGGCCGGCGCCCAGCCGGCCCATCACTGGTAAGGAACACGCAATGACACTTCGCGGGAACAGAGCCGCGGGGACCGGCGCACGCCGGACCGCCGTGGTCACCGCGCTGGCGCTGGCGCTGACCGGCGCCGTCGGCGGGGCCGTGGCCACCGCCTCGGCGCCGGCGGGCGACGAGGCCGTCCAGGGCCACTCGCCCGACCGTGACTGGCTGCCGCAGACGCCGCAGAACTGGCCGCTCGTGGTGGACTACACCCGCACCCCCGCCGAGACGGTCACGCGCGGTCTGCAGCACTTCAGCGAGACGTACGACACCGTCGGCGGCCGCCAGCACGTCCAGGTGCTCAGCGCCGACCTCGGCGACCCGAACCTCCGGGTCGGCATGGTCGAGGCCGGCGACACCATCACCGACCCGGCGGACGAGACGCCGTCCTCGATGGCCCACCGCACCGGCGCCGTGGCCGGCGTGAACGGCGACTACTTCGAGATCCACGCCAGCGGACGCCCGCTCGGCGGCATCATGACCGACGGCCGCCTGCTGAAGAGCCCCAAGCCGGGCTTCGCCTCCCAGCTGGGCGTCAAGCCCGACGGAACGATGGTCATGGGCCCGCAGACCTTCTCCGGGACGATCACCGCCGGCTCCGCGACCCGCGCGCTCACCTCCGTGAACACGGTGAACGACCTGACGGCGGGCGGCATCACCGAGGTCACCCCCGACCTCGGCGAGACCCCCGGCCTGTCCAAGCCCTCCACGCTGGTGCTCGGCCACGTCACCGACGGCGGGTTCGTCGTCGACGAGGTGCGGACCGGCGTCACCACCGTGCCGCGGCTCTCCACGGACCAGCTGGGTCTGCTCGGCGCCGGCGACGGCGGACAGTGGCTGACCGACACCCTGCACGGCGGCGACACGGTGGGCATCGCCACCGCACTCTCGCCCGACAACGATGTCACGCAGCTGATCAGCGGTGTTGACACGCTGGTGAAGGACGGCGCGGTCTACAAGGACCCGACCGGCACCCCGCCGAGCGGCGCCAACCCGGAGACCGCGGTCGGCGTCACCAAGGACGGCAAGCACGCCATCGTCGTGGCCGTCGACGGCCAGGGCGGCGCCACCAGGGCCTTCGGCGTGACCCGTGACCAGGTCGCGGGCTACATGGTCGCCCACGGCGCCTACGACGCCATGCTCTTCGACGGCGGCGGCTCCACCGGCATGGTCAGCCGCGCCCCCGGCGCCGACCGGGCCGAGATCGTCAACACGCCCTCCGACCAGCCCGGCAACACCGAGCGTCCGGTCGCCAACGGCATCTTCTTCTACTCCACCGCCAAGGAGGCCGGCCCGGCCGCCGAGGTCGTGGTGAACGGCGGCGAGCAGGTCACCACCGTCGCGGGCGGCACCGTCCCGCTCGCGGTGCACTCCGTCGACCGGCTCGCGAACCCGGCGGCCGGCCAGGTCCACGTCCGCGTCGAGCCCTCGTCGCTGGCCTCGTACGAGAACGGCAGGCTCACGCCGCACCGTACGGGCTCGGGCCGGATCATCGCGTCCAACGGCCGCGTCTCCACCTCGGAGAAGCTCGAGGTCGTCAGCAAGCTGAAGACCCTCACGGTCTCGCCCGACAAGGCCGACCTCGGCAACGGCGCCACCCAGCAGCTGACCCTCTCCGGCACCGTCAAGGACGGCGGCGCGGTGCAGATCCCCGCCGAGGCCGCCACGTGGAAGGTCACCCCGGAGGACCTGGGCACCGTCGACGCGCACGGCCTGTTCACCGCGAGCGCGGACGTCGGCGGTCTGGCCGAGGTCAGCGCCGAGGTCGCCGGCACCACCACGACCACCTCGGTCGCCGTCGGCAGCGTCAGCAAGGTCATCGACCCGATGACCAGCCTCGACGTCTGGCGGCTCAGCAACAACACCACCGGCCAGCCGGCCACCCTCGCCGCCGACCCCGGCGTCCTCCCGCCCGGCTCCACCGAGTCCGGCTCGCTGCGCCTGGACTACTCGATGCCGGCCGGCTCCGGCGTCAAGCAGCTGGTGCTCTCGCCGCGCACGACGCTGAAGACCGAGACCGTGGGCGGCCAGGTGCCCACCGGCATCGGGGTCTGGATCAAGGGTGACGGCAACGGCATCGAGCTCGCCGAGAAGTACATCGGCGTCAACGGCTCGTCGACCACGCTGTACCCGACGTTCGTGACGTGGAAGGACTGGCACCTGGCGGTCGCGCAGCTGCCGGCGGGCATGCAGTTCCCGCTGACCATCAGCTTCATCGACTTCCTGGCGATCAGCCCCAGCACCGCCTACAGCGGCTCGCTGAACGTCGCGGGCCTGCAGGCCCTGTACTCGCCGCGTCCGGTCACGGTGCCCGAGTACCACGCGATCCCCGACAACCCGAAGTGGCTCTCCTTCGAGGAGGACTCCGCCGACTTCGCCAAGCGCGGCACCACGATCCTCACCGGTGACGACGCGCACCTGCTCGCGAGCGACCCGGGTTCGGTCAGCAGCAACGTGATGGACTCCATCGCCCGGCGGCTGCCCACCCTGACCCCGCAGGCACGCCCGGACTCCGCCCAGTTCCTCGGCGACATGCCCGACGACGGCAAGCCGGCCGACCTGCAGTACGCCAAGTCCAAGATCGACGCCCTCGGCGTCCCCGGCCGCGACATCGTCGGCAACCACGAGATCACCCAGGGCGCCGACGCGGAGAACGGCAACTACAGCGACACGTTCGGCGAGACGCACTACGCGTACGACCAGGGCGCGGCGCGGCTGATCGTCACCGACAACTCGCACGGCAGCCTGCAGTCCTCGGACCCGTTCCAGAACCCCGAGGGCGTGCAGTACCCGTGGCTGGTCCAGCAGCTGACCGAGGCCACCGCCAAGGACGTGCTGGTCATCACCCACATGCCGGCCTACGACCCGCACCCGGCCGCGAACAGCCAGTTCACGGACCGCTGGGAGGCGCGGATGTACCTGCGCCTGGTGCAGCGCTACCAGGAGACGCACCCGAAGCAGCACGTGGTCATGATGTACGGCCACGCGCGCGGCTTCGCCGAGCAGATCCTCGACCCCGAGGGCCGGAGCGTCAGCACCGAGGACGGCGGCATCCCGCAGTTCACCTTCGCCGACCTCGGCATGCCGGCCTACGCCCCGGCGGACCAGGGTGGCATCTACCACTTCGGTCTCGTCCGGATCGGCGACGACGGCGACCTGCAGTACACCGTCGAGCCCGCGCTGGCCTCGATCGACGTCACGGGACCCAAGGACCCGATCGCCCGCGGCGACCGCGTCACCCTGACCGCGACCGGCGACCAGATCGCCGGTGACAACATCGCACCGCTCACGATCCCGATCGCGGACCCCGCGTCCCACGTCTGGACCTCGAGCAACACCAAGGTCGCCTCGGTGGACCCGTCCACCGGCGCCCTGACCGCCCACCGCTCCGGCACCGCGACCATCACGGTGACCAGCGGCGGCGTGACGGGCACGGCCCAGGTCACCGTCCGCTGACCCCGCAGGGGTGCCCGCCCGCGCGGGCACCCCTGTCGCGGGCCACGACCGTGGCTCCTCACGGCAGTCGGTCGAGGGGCGGCCGTCCGCGTTCCCTCCGCGACCGCCGTGCCGGTCCCAGCAGCGGTACCCGCATCACGCACAGGGCGAAGGCGAGTTGGCCCGACACGGGGATGACCAGCTGCTCCTCGAAGTTCTGGAAGAGCAGGAACCAGGTGGGCAGAAGCAGGAGGACGGCCAGCGGAAGCCGGAACTGCAGGCTGGTCCGCGGGTTGAGGAGCGCGTAGTAGGCGCTGATCAGGAGTGACGGGATCGCGATCAGGGGGATGCAGGGCGCCCAGAGCGATTCCCCCTCCCCGGGCAGCCGGAGGTCCACCGCCACCCAGGTGAGCGCGTAGGTCACGGCGTAGCGCAGGACCAGATCGCCGAGCCGCAGCCCGACGAACCGGAGATTGCGCCAGGGCGTGTCGGTATCCACAGCCGTCCCCCTCGTGGCACCACGAATCAGCGGCACGCCGAGGCGGCATCCGCTGCGCACGCCATCCTGACAGCAATCTTGAACGCGTTCAATTCCGAGTCGATCACGGCCGCGTACGCAGCAGCGAGCGCCCCGCCGCCGGTCAACGCGGCAGGCCTGCGCGACTCACCGCCCCACCCCCAGCCCTGCCCGGATCAGCGAGTCCAGCCGCCGCCAGGCCGGGGAGGCCGCGTTGACCCTGTCCTGGACGAGGGCGGGGATCCCGGAAGCCGCGTCCCCTTGGGGCGGCGGGCCCGAGCCGTAGCGGCGCCGGGTCTCCTCGACGATCCGCCGGGCGAGGTCCTCGACGCGCGGATCCTCCGGGTCGAGGCCGTACGCCTGGTCGTAGCGCAGGAAGAGCCCCCGCAGCGCGGGATCGGACAGCATCTCGCCCTGGTCCCGGAAGAGTTCGGCCGCCCCGTCCGGGTGGGTGGCGAAGACCAGGATCCACAGGTCCCGCTGGAGCTCGACCCACCGGGCGGTGAAACCCCACCGCTCCAGGGCCTCCAGACGCCCGTGGACCCCGGCGGGCAGCAGCGCAGGCTCCCCGGAGGCGAGCGCGCGCAGCCGTGCCTGCGTGGCCTGCAGTCCGCGGATCCGCTCGATCAGCCGTCCGTCGATGTCGTCCAGGGCCCTGCGGAACTCCTCCTCGCCGGCTGCCCTCAGTTCCCGGATGCGGGCCAGGGGGACGCCGGCTTCGGCGAGCGTACGGATCCCGATGAGGGCGACGACGTCGTCCGCGCCGTAGCGCCGGTAGCCGGACGCATCGCGGCCGGGCTCGGGGAGCAGCCCCTTGGCGTGGTAGACGCGGACGGTCTTGACCGACACCCCCACGTAGCCGGCGAGCTGTCCGATGGTGATCACCCGGCCATCGTGGCACTTGACCCTGCCCCTGGGGCAGGGCCGCACCATGGCGCCATGGTGAACACGCACTTCGACCGCGAGACCCTGCGCGAACTGGCGGACGCCGGGAACGAGACCGCCCTCGACCGGCTGGCCGACCTCGCCGACGCCGCCGGGAACACCGAGGAGCTGAGCGACCTCCTCGACGAGGGCTCCACGCGCGCGGGCCTCCTGCTGACCCGCCGCGCCTGCGCCGCGGGCGACCTGCGCGAGCTGCAGCGCATCGCCGACGCGGGGTACGAGGAGGCCGAGCGCGAACTCGACCGGCTGCTCGACGGGTGACCACGCGCAAGGAGGGGGCCCAGGGACGCCCGGCCTTGTCGGCGCCCACGTCCAACGTGCCCGCAGGACCGGAGCGGACCATGGTCGAGGGCTGGGACTTGCTGCCGGAGAACGCGACCGCCGTGATCCACGGCGCCTCGGCAACGGATGTCAGCCCATGGCGCGTCCGAAGGAGGCCATCTCGCTCCGGAGGGCATTTTCGTGCTCGGCCCTCAGCGTGAGCGACGACCCTGCCATGTCCAGAAGAACGAGCGACGTGACCAGCAGGCCGCGTGAGAGTCCGTGCAGTACCCGGTGCTCGGTCGACGAGTACGACGCGTACAAGCCTTCGACGAACACACGAAAGGTCGGCAGAACCACGTCACAGCCGCCCAGCCGGGCGTTCTCGATCAAGCCGCTCGGCACGTCCAGGTACTCGGCCGCACCTTGGGCAAGGGAGAAGTAGAGCCGACCGCTGGCGTAGCCCGCGTCCCAGAGCGTCTCGCCGTCCAGTGCATAGGGGTAGCTCAAGCTGCCGACTCCGCCTTCTCGCAAGGGTTTCCCACCGGCCGGACAGTCTACGGAACTGCCGACGTCGATGTCAGTCACAAATGCCGGGCCGCCGACCGGTCCAGGCCCAAGGAGGCACGACGCCGTCCAGGCGCGGGACGCCCGCCGCCCCACCCGCCCGCTCGACCTCGACGGTCCAGCCGAGTGAGCACTCGTACCCCAGGCCGAGCCGAGGCCAGAACCACTCGCTGAACGGCCCCACGGGATCGAAGTCCGTTCCTGCCGGGTCCCCGTGGATCGCGCAGGCAACCCCGTACCCGTACAGGACCGGGCCGAGGCGGAAGAGGGAGCGGCCCCGCACGTGCATGTCCGGCCACCAGCGCACGTCGGCGAGGAAGTCGTCACACCATGGCGGTCTTGGTCGCCCAGCCACGTGCACCCATCTTGCCGTCAGAGTCTGCCGTCAGACGGGCGATCCACGGTCGGGCTTGCGGGGCCAACCCAAGACCAGGATCCGGGACTGCCAACACCAGTCGTGCTTCGTGAGGTCTGCTGATCTCGGCTGGTCGGAGGCATGGCGGAGGGATGTGGCCGGCGCAAGTCGATCCAGCTGGTGGCCGAGCGGTTGCCGGACGGGAACATGCGCGCGGCGCCGCTACGGCTGACGTCCACCGGTACGGCCGACGCCGGCGAACGTCCGTGAAGAATGGTGAGCGGGCGGGGCAACCCTGCTCCCGCCTCATGAGTCACACAGGCGTCACCGTCTCACTGCTTTCCCTTGGTCCAGAAGGGGCCCACTCTCTGTGATGACTCGTACCCGGCTGTCCACGCTGGCTGCGACGGCGGCGCTCGCCGCCACCGGCGGCCTGATCACCGCCGCCCCCGCCTCCGCGGCGGTCACCTGCACCTCTCCCGTCTGGAGGGCGCAGTACTTCGGCAACTCCACCTTCAGCGGCACGCCGAAGCTGACCGCCTGCGACTCCGCCATCAGCGAGAACTACGGGTACGGCGACCCGGCCGGCGTCACGCTGCCCAAGGACAATTTCTCCGTCCGCTGGTCCCTCACCCGGGACTTCGGCTCGGGCGGTCCCTTCCGACTCTCCGCCGCCACGCAGGACGGTATGCGCATCTACGTCGACGGTGCGCGGAAGATCGACCTGTGGAAGAACGTCTCCACCACCGCCCGCAAGACCGTCAACCTGAGCATCCCGGCCGGCAAGCACACGCTCCGCGTGGACTACGTCGCATGGACCGGCGTCGCCAACGCCGCCTTCACGTACGCCCCGCGTACCGAGGCCGCCGTTGACACGGTCAAGCCGCTCGCCCCGACCGGCCTCACCGCCGCGTACAACCGCGACACAGCCAAGACGACCCTACGCTGGGCCGCGAACAAGGAGATGGACCTCGCCGGTTACCGCGTGTACCGCCGGCTGAGCGCCACGAGCTGGGCGAAGGTCAGCGGCTCGTCACTGCTCACCTCCCGGTCCTTCGTCGACGCGACGTCCGCGACCGGCCAGACGTTCCTGTACGAGGTTCGCGCTGTCGACAAGGCGGGCCGCGAGTCCGCCGGCAGCCCGGACGTGACGGCGACGACCGTGGACCGCACGGGCCCGGTGCCCCCGACCGGTCTCACGGTCGTCAGCGACGCGTGGTGGGCCGCCCTGAACTGGCAGGCCGTCGCCGACGCGGCGAAGTACGAGGTGTACGCCTCGTCCGCGGCCATCGGCCCGTTCGAGCTGCTGGGCACGACGACCACGGCGTCGTACCGGACCGACGCGCCCCCGAACGCCCCGCGCTACTACCGCGTCCGCGGCGTCGACGCGCTCGGCAACCCTGGGGCGTACGCGACGGTCACCGGCGACGGCGTCGACCGTACGCCGCCGGAGTCCCCGACCGGCCTGAACTCCTACGCCGTTCCCGCCTCCACGTCGGTGAACTGGATGGCGCCCGGCGGCCGCTGGGTCGAGGATTGGGACAACGGCGGGCACTACCGCGTGTACCGCTCGCCCGGCAAGACCTTCGACCCGGCCGCGCGCACGGAGGTGGCCTGCGCCGAAGAGGGAAGCGACGAGGCGGGCAACGGGGGCCGGTGCGTCGACCTGGACATGCCCGTGAACACGTACGTGACGTACGCCGTCACGGCGGTGGACCCGGACGGCAACGAGTCGGCGTACTCCGCGCCGCTCGTCGTCCGCACCGGCGACACCGTGGCGCCCGGCCGGGTCACCGGCGTGAAGGTCACCCCGCGCGCCGACGGCATGCTGGTGAGCTGGGCCGCCTCGCCTGAGGACGACATCGACGAGTACGTGGTGTGGAAGGGCGTCCGGCAGGCCGACGGCACGGTCAAGTGGCTCGGCCCCGACACCTGCGCGGAGGGTACGAGCAATCCGCTCGCGATCCTCTGCGGCGACCTGCCGGCCGGCGAGACGCACGTGTACGCGGTGATGGCCATGGACCGCTGGGGCAACACGCTGCACCCGAGCGACCCGAAGGTCACCATGGTCGAGGCCACCGAGCTCGACGTCCGGCCGTCCGTGACCGTCACCCGGGACTGGAACCTCGGCAGGTTGAGCCACAACGCGACGGCCACCCGTCCGTCCGTCGATTGGCAGTGCACCGACACGGCCCGCTGCGCCACGGTCACCGGCTACCGCGTGAGCCGGTGGAACCCGGCGACCAAGGCGTACGAGCCCCAACACGGCGGACTACTCCCGGCGGACGCCCGGACGTGGGCGGACACCACGGCGACGAAGGGGAACACGTACTTCTACACGCTGGAGGCCGTGACGGCCGACGGCACCGTGGCGGGCACGTACCCCTGGTACACCGTCTTCCAGGATCGCGTCTAGCTTGGATGGGTTCTGGTTCTGCTTCTGTTCGGGGTGAGAGGGCGGCCGCAGGTGGTGCACATGCCGGTCCAGCACCTCAGCAAGTCCTGGACCATGACACGCGGCGCGGCTGTGCGTACCTGCTCTTCGCGGCCGGCCTCGCACCGCGCACCGTCATGGAGATCCTGGGCCACTCGCAGATCGCGGTCACGATGAACGTCTACACGCACGTCAGTGACGACAGCCGCCGGGAGGCGATGAGTCACATGGACCGGCTGCTCAAGCGGCGCCGTTAGAGGTGACTGCCGTCACAATCTGCCGTCAACGCCTCCCGTGACATCCGTCACGGGAGGCGTTGGTGCAGGTCATGGAAAGAGCCGCCTGTCGGGTTCGAACCGACGACCTTCGCTTTACAAGAGCGGTGCTCTACCAGCTGAGCTAAGGCGGCACGGCACCGTCCCCGCTCCGGGTGCCCGGGTGACGGGTGGGGCCATGAGAAGTGTACCCAGGCGGGGAGGGGGGAGGGTCGGGGAATTGGGCGCCGGGAGGGTACTGACAAAGCGGGGCTGGGCGGGTAGCGTCACGGAAGGTCCACACCCTGTGGACTAGACCTCATTCCTTTACTCGGATCGTCCGGCACGTTCCTGCCGGTGAAGGGACCACTGCACCATGGCTACTGTCACTTTCGACAAGGCGACCCGGATCTACCCCGGGTCCGAGCGCCCCGCCGTCGACCAGCTCCAGATCGACATCGAGGACGGCGAGTTCCTCGTCCTCGTCGGCCCCTCCGGCTGCGGCAAGTCGACCTCGCTCCGCATGCTGGCCGGCCTGGAGGACGTCAACGGCGGCGCCATCCGGATCGGTGACCGGGACGTCACCCACCTGCCGCCCAAGGACCGGGACATCGCCATGGTGTTCCAGAACTACGCGCTCTACCCGCACATGACCGTCGCGGACAACATGGGCTTCGCCCTGAAGATCGCGGGCGTCAACAAGGCGGACATCCGCACCCGGGTCGAGGAAGCCGCCAAGATCCTGGACCTGACCGAGTACCTGGGCCGCAAGCCCAAGGCGCTCTCCGGTGGTCAGCGCCAGCGTGTGGCGATGGGCCGCGCGATCGTCCGTGAGCCGCAGGTCTTCCTCATGGACGAGCCGCTGTCCAACCTGGACGCCAAGCTCCGTGTCCAGACCCGTACGCAGATCGCCTCCCTGCAGCGCCGCCTCGGCACCACCACGGTCTACGTCACCCACGACCAGACCGAGGCCATGACCATGGGCGACCGCGTGGCGGTCCTCAAGGACGGTCTGCTGCAGCAGGTCGACACCCCGCGCCACATGTACGACCGGCCGGCCAACCTCTTCGTCGCGGGCTTCATCGGCTCCCCGGCGATGAACCTGGTCGAGGTGCCGATCGCCGACGGCGGCGTGAAGTTCGGCAACTCGGTGGTCCCGGTCGAGCGCGACGCGGTGCAGGCCGCAGCCGACAAGGGCGACCGCACGGTCACCGTCGGCGTCCGCCCGGAGCACTTCGACATCGTGGACGGCGACGCGGGCCTGTCGAAGGACGAGCCGGCCGGTCTGGCCGTGACGGTGAACGTCGTCGAGGAGCTGGGCGCGGACGGTTTCGTCTACGGCTCGGCCGAGGTCGGCGGCGAGCACAAGGACCTGGTCATCCGCGTCGGCGGCCGCCAGGTGCCGGAGAAGGGCTCCGTGCTGCGCGTCGTGCCGCGCGCCGGCGAGAGCCACGTCTTCTCCACCTCCACCGGTGAGCGCCTGAGCGACTGAGCGGCCGGACGGTGACCGCAGGGTCGCCCCACCGCTGAGGACCCGTGTGGCCCGGCCCCCGCGCAAGGGGGGCCGGGCCATGGTCGTTCCCGGGGCCGGGCCCCGGTGTTCGCGGAACCGGGCCCCGGTGTTCGCGCCGGATCACGGCCGTTCCGGGGCCGGATCACCCCTCATTTCCGGTCATACAATGGCGTTTCGACCATGTTCGTCAATGCTCCCGTAGTCGATCAAGGGGCATTCATCACTCATCAGAGTGGCTAAATGTCGCCAAATCATCACTCCTCGCTACCATCACTGCCGTGAACCAGGTAGCCCGCCGCATCGGCAAGTCACTCGCCCTCGTCCTCCCGGTCGTCCTCGTGCTCTCCGGCACCCTCGCCGTCACCCGCGTCCCGTGGGCGACTTCGGCGTCCGAGGCCCAAGTCCTCACCGCCTCGCACCAGAAGGAGGCGGCGTCCCAGCGGTCGGCCCCGCAGGAGGTGCTCCGCCGCAAGCTGCTGGGCGAGCTGCAGGAGAAGAACCCCGGCATCGCCCTGACGCACCTGCAGCGCGAGATGAACGAGCGGCCTTCGCTGGCGCAGTACTGCGGCTCGATCGCCCGGTCCCTGGGCCGTGCCGCGGTCGCCAAGTACGGCTCGGTGCACCGCGCCCAGGCCTGGTCGCGGCCGGTCTGCGACACCGCCTTCGCGACGGGCGTGGCCTCGCTCGGATGACCCGACGCGCGGGTCACGTAGGGTGCGCCCATGACCGGCACGCCCGCGACCTCCCAGACGGTGACCCAGGCTGTCCTCCTCGCCGGAGGACAGGGCTCCCGTCTGAGGCCCTACACCGACACCCGCCCCAAGCCGATGATCGAGATCCCCGGAACCGGGATCCCGATCATCGGCCATCAACTCGCCTGGCTGGCCGCCGAGGGCGTCACCGACGCCGTTGTCTCGTGCGGCCATCTCGCTGAGGTCCTCCAGGAGTGGCTCGCGGGCGCGGCGGCCGACCTGCCGCTGCGGGTGACCACGGTCGTCGAACGCGAACCGCTCGGCCGCGGCGGTGGCCTGAGGTACGCCGCCGCCTCCCTGCCCCGGCCGCAGGAAGCCTGGTACGCCACCAACGGCGACATCTGGACGCGGTTCTCGCTGCGGGAGATGGCCGCCTTCCACGTCGAGCGGGGCGCGGTCGCCACGCTGGCGCTGGCCCGCCCGCGCATCCCGTGGGGCGCCGTGGAGACCGACGAGTTCGGCCACGTCCTGGACTTCATCGAGTCGCCGCCCTCGCCGTTCCTCATCAACGCGGGCGTATACGTCTTCTCCCCCGAGTTCACCGGGCTGCTCCCGGAACGCGGTGACCACGAGCGCACGACCTTCCCCCAACTCGCCCGCGAACGGCGGCTCGCGGGCTTCCCGCTGCCCCAGGGCGCGTACTGGCGGGCCATCGACACCGCCAAGGACCTGGCCGAGGCCGCGAAGGAACTCGCCTCCCGGACCTGAGCGCGACGGGCCGGGTCGCGGCCGGCACGACGGACGCAGCACCGCACAACGGACGCAGCACCGCGCAACGGGCCGGGACGGCCCAGGACGGCCCGCACCGGGCACGAAGAGGCGGCCGGAGGAAGGAACCTCCGGCCGCCTCTTCCCGTGTCCCGTACGGGCGTTACGCGACCTTCCCCGAGCCGTGCCGCGCCGGGGCGCCGAGCAGCCAGCCGGAGGTCTCCCCGCTGCCCAGCAGGCCGCCGAGCGCGCCGCCGCTGTCGGAGGAGCCGCCGCCGTTGCCGCCGGCCCCGCTGCCGCCGCCCGGGGTGGGCGGGTTGTTGGGCACCGTGGGGCGGGACGGGACGGACGGCACGGTCTGCGCGGGACCGCCGCCGGTGCCGCCGCCGCTGCCGGTGTTGGCCGAGGACGACCCCGGACGCGACTGCCGGGTGTTCGGCACCGAGGACGCCGCACCCGGGGCGGACGGCGAGGAGGACGGCGAGGACGAGGGACCGCCGGAGCGGCCCGCCGAGGGGGTCGCGGAAGGCCGGGAGGACTTCTCGCCGGGCACCTCGGGCAGCGGTGAGCCCTCGAGGTCGTTGGTCGGCAGGTCGGTCGGGGCGGGGAGCTGCGACCGCGGGCTGGTGGACCGTACGGCGGTGCCGAGGGTGGCCCCGACCACGAGCGAGATGCCGACCAGCACCGTGGCCAGCACCGCGCCGCGGCGCAGCACCCGGCGCCGCAGCTCCCCGAGCGGGGCGCGCGGGCCGAGCTTGCGCCAGGCCTCGCTCGCCAGGCGCCCGTCGGCGGAGTAGACCGGCGCCCCCGCGATGACCAGCGGGCTCCAGGCGGCGAGCAGGATGATGTCGGGCGTGTCGTAGGCCGGGACGGTCCGCCAGCTCACCGTCACCAGCAGCGCCACCGACAGCAGGGCGCCGACCGACGCGGCGAACCGCTGCCAGAGCCCGAAGACCGTCAGCACACCGGCGATGACCTGCAGGAAGGCCACCGTCAGCCCGGCGCCGATGGGGTGCGCGAGGGCGAGGTCGCGCAGCGGCTCGGCCATTCCCCAGGGATGGAGCGAGGCGAGCCAGGTCACCATCGAGCCGCGCTTGCCGCCGTCGAAGTAGACGGGGTCGCAGAGCTTGCCCATGCCGGCGTAGATGGAGATGAAGCCGAGGAAGATGCGCAGCGGCAGCAGGACGATGCCGAGGTTCATCCGGCGGCCCGGGTAGTAGGCGTGCCGGATGGGATCGGCACGGTCCCGGTTGCGGCCGAGGCCGTGCTCCTCGCCCGGCTCCTCGTACGGGTCGAAGTCGGGGTCCTCGTCGGCGGGACCGGCGGGGGGTGCGGTGTACGCGAACTCGCTGGTGTCCTCGGAGTCGAGGTAGTCGTCGTAGGCACCGCGCGCCGGGCGGATGCCGCCGAGCATCTCGCCGGGCGCCGGCGGCCGGCGCGGCGGGCCGACGACGGGCTGCGGCGGCTCCTCGATCCGCGGCAGCACCTGCGTCGCGGCGCCGAGGTCGAGGCCGTCCTGCTGGCCGTGGCGCACCGCGGCGAGCAGTTGGGTGGCGGCGGCGTCGCCGGGTTCGCTGCGCCCGGACCACACCAGGGGCGCGCCGCGCCGCTGCGCGGCGGCGGAGGGGCGGACGGAGGTGGGGATGACGGGGACGCGCTGGGTCCTCGTCAGGGCACGGCCCGAGGTCGCGCCGAGCTGCACGCGGAAGCTCGCGTGATTGACGATGACCTGGGCGGGGTCGGAGGAGACCTTGAGCATGTTGAGCACAGGCTCGTCGGTGATCGACGACGACCGTCCCCCCGGAGGAGTGCGGGGTGTTCTGGTGTCCACACTCATCTAACCGAGTGACACCCGATAAGGACACTGTGTGACGGGCCCCGTTGTGTCCGAGGCCCGTCAATCAGGGGTTGTCGCCGGGGCGCGCCCGGGGGCGCGTGCGGGTTCAGGCCCGGCGACGGGACGCCTCGTAGAGCACGATGCCCGCGGCGACGCCCGCGTTCAGCGACTCCGCGCCGCCCGGCATCGGGATGCGGACCCGCAGGTCACAGGTCTCGCCGACGAGCCGCGACAGGCCCTTGCCCTCCGAGCCGGCGACGACGACGACCGGTCCGGCCAGCGCTTCCAGCTCGTGCAGGTCGACCTCACCGTCGGCGGCGAGGCCGACGACCGTGAGGCCCGCCTTCTGGTAGGCCTCCAGCGTCCGGGTGAGGTTGGTGGCCCGGGCGACCTGGACGTGCGCGGCGGTGCCGGCCGAGGTCTTCCAGGCGCCCGCGGTCATCCCGGCGGCGCGGCGTTCGGGCACGACGACCCCGTGACCGCCGAAGGCGGCGACGGAGCGGACGACGGCACCGAGGTTGCGCGGGTCGGTGACCCCGTCCAGCGCGACGATCAGCGGGTCCTCGCCCGCGTCGAGGGCCCCGGCGGCGAGGTCCTCGGGGTGGGCGTACTCGTAGGGCGGGATCTGCAGCACCAGGCCCTGGTGGTTCAGCCCGTTGGTGATGCGGTCCAGCTCGGGGCGCGGGGCCTCCATCAGCGGGATGCCCCGGTCGGTGGCGAGCTTGATCGCCTCGCGCACGCGCTCGTCGTTGTCGATGAACTGCTGGACGTAGACCGCCGAGGCCGGGATGTCGGCGCGCAGCGCCTCCACCACCGGGTTGCGCCCGGCCACCAGCTCCGAGGTCGACTTGGAGCCCCGGCCGGAGGGGCGGCGCGACTGGGTGGACGCGGCGCGCTTCACCTTGGCGTTGGCGGCCCGCTGCTTGGCGTGCCCCTTGCGTGCCTCCGCGGGCGGGGTGGGGCCCTTGCCCTCCAGGCCCCTGCGCCGCTGCCCGCCGCTACCGACCGTGGCGCCCTTCTTGTTGGACGTGCGGCGGTTCCTGCGCTGGCTGTTGCCGGCCATGGGTCACCTGTTTCCTGCTGCTGTTGCTGCTACTGCGTGAACGTACGTACGTGTCAATGATGACGCGGGCGCCCGGCTACCGGGAGCCGAGCGTCCAGCGCGGACCGGAGGGGGTGTCCTCGATCTCCAGGCCGGACTGCTGGAGGCGGTCGCGGATGGCGTCGGCGGTCGCGTAGTCCTTGCGGCCGCGGGCCGACTCCCGCTGCTCCAGCACCAGCCGGACGAGGGAGTCGACGACCCCGTGCAGGTCCTCGCCGCGGCCGTCGCCGGTCCAGTGCGGGTCCAGCGGGTCCAGGCCCAGGACGCCGAGCATGGCGCGCACCTCGGCGAGGCGGGCGACGGCGCTCTCCTTGTCGTCCGCGGTGAGCGCCGAGTTGCCCTGCCGGACGGTGGTGTGGACGATCGCCAGCGCCTGCGGGACGCCCATGTCGTCGTCCATCGCCTCGGCGAAGGCCGGCGGCACCTCGGCGGCCGGCTCGACCGGGCCCGCCATCTCGACGACCCGCTGCACGAAGCCCTCGATCCGCGCGAAGGCCGACTCGGCCTCGCGCAGCGCCTCCTCGCTGTACTCGATCATCGAGCGGTAGTGCGGGGTTCCGAGGTAGTAGCGCAGCACGATGGGCCGCCAGCGCTTGGTCATCTCGCTGACGAGGACCGAGTTGCCGAGCGACTTGCTCATCTTCTCGCCGCTCATCGTGACCCAGGCGTTGTGCACCCAGTACCGCGCGAAGTCGTCGCCGAAGGCCTTGGCCTGGGCGATCTCGTTCTCGTGGTGCGGGAAGATCAGGTCGATGCCGCCGCCGTGGATGTCGAAGGCGGTGCCCAGGTACTTGTGGGCCATCGCCGAGCACTCCAGGTGCCAGCCGGGACGGCCGCGGCCCCAGGGGGTCTCCCAGGACGGCTCGCCCGGCTTGACGGCCTTCCACATCGCGAAGTCGCGGGAGTCCCGCTTGCCGGTCTCACCCTCGCTCTCCGGCTGGCGCAGGTTGTCGAGCTCCTGGTTGGACAGCTCCAGGTAGTCCGGGAAGGAGCGGACGTCGAAGTAGACGTTGCCCTCGGACTCGTAGGCGTACCCGCGCTCGATGAGGCCGCGCATCATCTCGATCATCTCGGGCACGTGGCCGGTGGCGCGCGGCTCGTACGTGGGCGGCAGGCAGCCGAGGGCGTCGTAACCCTCGTTGAAGGCGCGCTCGTTCTCGTAGCCGATCGCCCACCAGGGGCGGCCCTGCTCGCCGGACTTGGCGATGATCTTGTCGTCGATGTCGGTGACGTTGCGGACGAACGTCACGTCGTAGCCGCGGTAGGCGAACCAGCGGCGCATGATGTCGAAGTTCAGCCCGGACCGGATGTGCCCGATGTGCGGGGCTGCCTGCACGGTCGCGCCGCACAGGTAGATCGAGACGCAGCCCGGCCGGAGCGGGGTGAAGTCACGGACCTGGTGTGCGTCGGTGTCGTACAGGCGAATGGTCACGCATCAAGGGTAGTGGCCCCGGGTGCGTGCGCCGTCCGCTCCGCGCGAGCTTCACGGTGTTGTGACGCTCACGGGGGCCGTGGCACCGCCCGCCCGGCGGGCGGCCGCTTCACCCGTACGGCGGACGGCACGGCCCGGGAGGGCGGTGGCAACTCGCCACCGCCGCCCCTCACTTCGCCCTGCGGACCACCAGTGCGGTGGCCACCGCCGCGAGTCCGTCGCCGCGCCCGGTGAAGCCGAGGCCGTCGGTCGTGGCACCGGAGACCGAGACCGGGGCGCCCACCGCGTCGGTGAGGACCTTCTGCGCCTCGTCGCGGCGCTTGCCGATCTTGGGGCGCGGGCCGATGACCTGGACGGCCACGTTGCCGATGTCGTAGCCCGCCTCGCGGACGATCCGGGCCGCCTCCGTGAGCAAGGTCACACCGGAGGCGCCGGACCACTCCGGGCGGCCGGTGCCGAAGTGCGCGCCCAGGTCGCCCATGCCGGCCGCGGAGAACAGCGCGTTGCAGGCGGCGTGCGCGACGACGTCGGCGTCCGAGTGCCCGGCCAGGCCGTCCCCCTCGCCCTCCCAGAGCAGGCCCGCGACCCACAGTTCGCGACCCGCCTCGAAGGCGTGGATGTCGGTGCCGATGCCCACCTGGGGCAGCACGGGGACGTACGGCGCCGGGGCGGCGGTCGGCTCAGTAGTCATCGGTGGCCCTCCTGCGGGCGAGCACGGCCTCGGCGAGGACCAGGTCCAGCGGGCGGGTGACCTTGAAGGCCTCCTCGTGCCCCGGCACGACCCGCACCGGGACGCCGAGCCGCTCGACCATGCTCGCGTCGTCCGTGACCGCGCCGGTGACCGTGGTGTGCGCCTTGAGCAGCGTCGCCCGGTCGAAGCCCTGGGGGGTCTGGACGGCGCGCAGCAGCGAGCGGTCCGGGGTGCCGACGACGGCGTCGGTGGCCGGGTCGATCTCCTTGACCGTGTCGGCGAGCGGCAGTCCCGGCACGACGGCCGAGGCGCCGTCCCGCACGGCGGCGGCGACGGCGTCGACCATGTCGACCGGCACCAGCGGGCGGGCGGCGTCGTGCACGAGCACCACCTCGACCTCGTCCGGCAGCGCGGCCAGGCCGAGCCGTACCGAGTCCTGCCGGCTCTCGCCGCCGGCGACGATCCTTATGTCCTTCGCCTCGGGCAGGCCGTGGCTGTCGAGCAGCGCCCTGACCTCGGCGACCCCGTCCGGGGGCGCCACGACGACGACCAGTGACACCGCGCGGGCGCGGGTCATGGCACGTACGGCGTGCACGAGGATCGGGACGCCGCCCAGGGTGCGCAGCGCCTTGGGCGCGCCGGGGCCGAGCCGGACTCCACGTCCGGCGGCGGGAATGACTGCCGCGGTAGTCAGGTTTGTGTCCTTGGCCGAAATGGGTATCGCCTCAACGTGCCGGGCGCGAAGCCCCTGTCGGACCCTTCCGTGACACCGACAGGGCCAGCTGCCCGGGCCCGGCACCCAGTATGCAGGGGGAAGCGACGCGCGAACGAAGACGAGGGGGATCCTCGGCGTCGTCGAAGTGCCAGGCCACCGTGAGGGCGCCCCGGCATGCCGCAGTGCCCGGCGTAGGGAACGCACCGGGCACCACGGCGGAAATCCGCGTCAGGACGCGAGGACCTCGTCGAGGAGGGTCTCGGCCTTGTCCTCGTTGGTGTTCTCCGCGAGCGCGAGCTCACTGACCAGGATCTGGCGGGCCTTGGCGAGCATGCGCTTCTCGCCGGCCGACAGCCCGCGCTCCCGCTCACGACGCCACAGGTCACGCACGACTTCCGCGACCTTGATGACGTCGCCGGAGGCGAGCTTCTCCAGATTTGCCTTGTACCGGCGGGACCAGTTGGTGGGCTCCTCGGTGTACGGTGCGCGCAGCACCTCGAAGACCCGGTCCAGCCCTTCCTGACCGACCACGTCGCGCACGCCGACGAACTCCGCGTTGTCCGCGGGCACGCGTACCGTCAAGTCGCCCTGGGCGACCTTGAGCACCAAGTAGGTCTTGTCCACGCCTTTGATCTGGCGAGTTTCGATGGCCTCGATCAGCGCGGCCCCGTGATGGGGATAGACCACGGTGTCGCCAACCTTGAACGTCATGTGACAGGTACCCCTTCCGTGGCTATCCAGGGTAACACGGGAACGGCTGGTTCTGAATGGCGTTTTCGCAGGTCAGGGCATATCTCGGGGCTTGACAAGTGCGGCCGGAACGTGCTGCGAAGGGGGAGCGGAGGGCGGAATTCGCAGGTCGGAGCGGGTGCCGAGGGGCCTTGAAACGCCCCCGTTACACCCCCTGGAGGGCCAGGACAAGAGGAGGAACATCCCGGTTTGTCGCTCTCTTGCGGGGGGTCTCCCGCTACTCCGTTCGGCCGCCGCGGGCTTGATGTGATCCATTTTCGCACCACGCCGGATTTCCGTCCGGCGGATGAACGTTAAATGGATCTTGCCGTTGTGGCGGGAATCGTTCGGCGGATTCCGGTAATGGATTCCGCCGGGTCCGGGCCGGCCCGTCCGGCGGCCCCGCGGAAGGCCCCGGGCGGCCCCTGTGACGCCTCCGGGACACCCGGGCGGGTGAAGCCCCGCCCCGCCGGGGGGTGGGCCGGTGCGGGCACGCCGGACGGGCTCGGTAACCTAATCCCGCACCAGGTAAGCCGTAAGTCCCGTACGTCCGAACCTTCGTACGCCCGTACCCCGCCCAAGGAGATGCCGCCGCCGTGAGCAGCAGCCTTCGTCGCGGCGCTCTCGCCGCCGCCCTCGCACTCTCGCTCTTCCCGCTCGCCGCCTGCGCTGCCGGGAACAGCGCGGAGACGCTGCGCGTCAGGCCGGACAACGCCGCGACCAGCGTCGGCGACATCGAGGTCCAGAACGTCGTGGTGCTCACCCAGGCCACCTCCGACGGCTCCTCCTCCGTGACGGCCAAGATCTTCAACAACGGCGACGAGCAGCAGACCCTGGACTCCGTGAAGGTCGGTTCGCTCGACGCCGAGCTGTCCGGCCCGATCTCGCTGCCCGCCCACAGCTCCGTGCTGCTCGGCGGCGACGGCAACCCCTCCGCCGTCTTCAAGGGCGGCTCCGAGAGCAAGAACGACGGCGACTTCAAGAACGTCGTCTTCGACTTCAGCAAGACCGGCGAGGTCGCGCTGCAGAGCCTCGCCCTCCCCGCCGCCGGCTACTACGCCTCCTTCGGGCCGAGCGAGAAGCCCTCGCCGACGGAGACCGCGAGCCCCGGCGAGTCACCCGCCGAGGGCGTCACGGCCTCGCCGACCGAGACCGAGACGATCACCGAGTCGCCCGCCGGCTGAGGCCCGCGCACCGGCACACGAAGGGGCCCCGGGAGCTCATCGCTCCCGGGGCCTCTTCACGTCCGGCGGCACCCGGGTCCGGCCGCTCGGCCCCAAGGGGCCTCACCGGCTTCGCAGCGCTGCGCCGGACTCCGTCCGGCAACCCTGGCCGCGGACGGTTTACGGCTCGAACTTGTAGCCCAGGCCACGGACCGTCACCAGGTAACGCGGCGCACCCGGGTCCGGCTCGATCTTCGCGCGGAGGCGCTTGACGTGGACGTCGAGGGTCTTGGTGTCGCCGACGTAGTCGGCGCCCCAGACCCGGTCGATCAGCTGCATGCGGGTCAGGACGCGGCCCGCGTTGCGCAGCAGCATCTCCAGGAGGTCGAACTCCTTGAGCGGCAGGTCGACCTTGCCGCCGCCGACGGTGACGACGTGCCGGTCGACGTCCATGCGGACCGGGCCGGCCTCCAGCGCCGAGGGGGAGATCTCCTCGGGCTCGCCGCGGCGGCGCAGCACGGCGCGGATGCGGGCGACCAGCTCGCGGGAGGAGTAGGGCTTGGTGACGTAGTCGTCCGCTCCTATTTCGAGACCGACAACCTTGTCGATCTCGCTGTCCTTCGCGGTGACCATGATCACCGGGACGGTGGACTTCAACCGCAGCTGGCGGCAGACCTCCGTGCCGGGCAGGCCCGGCAGCATCAGGTCGAGCAGGACCAGGTCGGCGCCGTTGCGCTCGAACTCGTCCAGCGCGTCGGGCCCGGTCGCGGCGATGGCGACCTCGAAGCCCTCCTTGCGGAGCATGTACGACAGGGCATCACTGAAGGACTCTTCGTCCTCGACGACGAGTACTCGGGTCACGGGAGGACCTCCGGGGCGGGGATGTGATCGGGAAACGTCTCGTAGAGCGCGGAGGAGGAGCCGGAGCCTGGCTCGGGCTCCCCGTCCTCCGCCGCCACGGCGGTGGAGCGGTCCCGGCCGTCCCGGGTCGCCGCGGCTTCGGGCAGCCGCAGGGTGAAGGTGGAGCCCTGGCCTTCGGCGCTCCACACCGTGACCTCCCCGCCGTGGGAGGCGGCCACGTGCTTGACGATGGACAGACCGAGACCGGTGCCGCCCGTGGCGCGCGAACGCGCCGGGTCGACCCGGTAGAACCGCTCGAAGATGCGGTCCCGGTCCTTTTCGGAGATGCCGGTTCCCTGGTCGGTCACGGAGATCTCGATCAGGTCGCCGCTGGGTGCGGCGACCCTGCGGCCCGCGATCCCCACACGGGTACGGGCCGGGCTGTAGTTGACCGCGTTCTCGACGAGGTTGCCGAGCGCGGCCGCGAGCTGGCCGCGGTTGCCCCAGATGAACAGGTCGGGGGCACCGCCGGTGGCCATGGTGATCTGCTTGGCGTTCGCCGGGTGGCGGCAGCGGTCCACCGCCTCGGCGACGAGGTCGTCGACGGCGACCGGCTCGGCGTCGTCGAGGGGGTTGTCGTCCTGGACCCGGGAGAGCTCGATGATCTCCTGGACCAGGCTGGTCAGCCGGGCGGCCTCGATCTGCATCCGGCCCGCGAAGCGTTCCACGGCCTCGGGGTCGTCGCTGGCGTCCATCACCGCTTCGGAGAGCAGCGACAGCGCGCCGACCGGGGTCTTGAGCTCATGGCTGACGTTGGCGACGAAGTCGCGCCGTACCGCCTCGATGCGCCGGGCGTCGGTCAGGTCCTCGACCAGCAGCAGCACCAGGCGGGACCCCAGGGGTGCCACCCGGGCGGAGACCGCCAGGCCCTCGCCGCGGCCGGCGCCGCGACGTGGCAGTTCGAGTTCCACCTGCCGTATCTCGCCGTCCCGCCGGGTTTCGCGGGCCATCTGCAGCATCTGGTCGACGGCGAGCCTGCCGCCCCGCACCAGTCCGAGGGCGTACGCCGCCGAGCTGGCCTTGACCACCGTGTCGCCCTCGTCGAGGACGACGGCCGACGAGCGCAGCACGGAGAGCACCGTGTCCACGCCCGGCGGTAGTACGGCTGCGGCGTCCGGCCGCAGGGATGTGCGTGTGGGGCGGGCCTGTTCCCGCTCGCTCCAGCGGAACGCGAGCACAGCGATCACACCGGTGCAGAGCCCGGCGATCGCACTGGCTGCGGCGACTGCCGCGTTCACGTCCATACACCCAGGTTAGGGGGACGAAATGAGTGGCCCACAGGGTCGGAGCGTCTTCTCGAACGGGCGTTGCCAAGAGTTCACCGTGGTGTCAGTACCGGTTCATTCCGGATGCTCGGGCGGTACGCGTGCGCCCGCGAGGTTGGGGAGCGTGTCAGCGTGGGAGGACAATCCTCTTTTCGAACGACTCGAGTGGCAACGGAAGGAACGCGATGCGCGACGCATATCACGAGGAACTCGACTCGATCGGTGACGGCCTGGTCGAAATGGCCCGGCTGGTCGGTTCCGCGATCGGGCGGGCCACCACGGCACTGCTCGACGCCGACCTCAAGCTCGCGGAGAGCGTGATCGCCGCCGACGAGAAGGTCGACGACCTGCAGCGCGAGCTGGAGAACCGGGCCATCACGCTGCTCGCCCGCCAGCAGCCCGTCGCGACCGACCTGCGGATCGTCGTCACCAGCCTGCGCATGAGCGCGGACCTGGAGCGCGCCGGGGACCTCGCCCGGCATGTGGCGAAGCTCGCACGGCTGCGCTTCCCCAACACCGCCGTCCCGCGCGACCTGCACAGCACGATCCTGGAGATGGGCCAGCTCGCGCAGCGCCTGATGGCGAAGGCCGCCGAGGTCATCGTCAGCAAGGACGTCGACGACGCGCTGCAGCTGGAGGCCGACGACGACCGCATGGACGAGCTGCACCGCACGCTCTTCCAGCACCTGCTCGACGACCGCTGGAAGCACGGCATCGAGACGGCCGTGGACGTCACCCTCGTCGGCCGCTACTACGAGCGCTTCGCGGACCACGCGGTCTCCGTCGCCAAGCGCGTCGTGTACCTGGTCACGGGCGAGCACGCGGACGAGCTGTCCCCGGCGCCCACCCCGATGCCGGCGGACTAGGCACTCCTCCCGTCCGGTGCGGCTTGCCGGCCTCTCCGGTAGGGCCTTGCCGGCGCTACGCGGCGCGCGGGGCGGGTGCGCCCCCGGCGCGGAACGCTTCCGCGCGCCGTTGATGCGCCGGGGTGCGGTGTCGTTCACTGGTGACAGGCATGCAAGCAGCCGTCGCCAACGGCAGAGGAGGGTACCCATGCCCGAGTCCCCGACATCGCCCACCGCCCGCGACCAGCCGTCCCCCGAGGGGACCCCGCAGTCCCCCGGCATCCGTGAGCTGCCGCTGCTCGGCGCGTGCGGCTGCGGATCGGGCTGCGGATGCGGTTGCCAGTCCGGAGCGCCCTGCCGCTGCGGCGGCAGCTGCTGACTCCACCGGTTCCACGCCACCCGCGTTCTGCACGCTCGGGGGCCCGTCCGTCCGGACGGGCCCCCGACGCCGTGTTCTCCCGGTCACACGCCGTCGTACGCCCGGCGCAGCGCGGCGAGGTCCATCTTCTTCATGGACAGCATCGCCGCCGTGGCCCGCCCGGCCTTCTCCGGGTCGGCGTCCCCGAGCATCTCCAGCAGCACCTCGGGGAACACCTGCCAGGACACCCCGAACCGGTCCTTGAGCCACCCGCAGGGGCCCTCCTCGCCGCCGTCGGTGAGCTTGTCCCAGTAGTGGTCGACCTCGGCCTGGTCGGCGCAGCGGATCTGGAACGAGACCGCCTCGTTGAAGGTGAAGTGCGGGCCGCCGTTCAGCGCCACGAACTTCTGCCCGTTGGCCGTGAACTCCACGGCCATCACGGACCCGGCGGGCCCGGGCCCGGCCTCGTTGTACCGGCCGATCGTGCCGACGGCCGAGTTCTTGAAGACCGAGACGTAGAACTCCGCCGCCTCCTCGGCCTTCCCGTCGAACCACAGGCACGTGGTGAATCCGTCGGTGGTCATCGCTGCCTCCTCGTTCCTGACGCGTGGTGCGCCCGGCGTTCGGGCGCGTACGTCCTGGGGACGGTCCGGGCGCGGCAAACTCATCGGTGCCCCTGCGGCTCCCCGGGTCCTCGCGTCATGAGCAGGTGGCCCCTGCGGAAGCGCTCGTCCGGCCCGGGCTCGCGGAGCATGCGGCCGGTCTCGGTGAAGCCGGCGGACACCGCCAGGGCGGCGAGGTCGTCGATCGGCCAGCGGTAGGCCGTCGTCACCTTGTGGTCGAACGCGTCGAGGGGGCCGCCGCCGGATTCGAAGAAGCCCAGCAGCAGGTGGCCGCCCGGGGCCAGGACGCGGCGGAACTCGTCGAAGTACGGGGGCAGGTCGCGCGGCGGGGTGTGGATGACGGAGTACCAGGACAGGATGCCGTCCAGCCCGCCGTCGGCGACGTCGTGCAGGGCGTCCATCGAGCCGACGTCGAAGCGCAGTTCCGGGTACGCCTCGCGGGCGAGGCGGATCATCTCGGGGGACAGGTCGACGCCGAACGCGTCCAGCCCGAGGTCCCTGAGGTGCGCGGTGACGTACCCCGGCCCGCAGCCGAGGTCGGCGACGGTCCTGCCGCCGGCGGCCCGGACGGAGTCGGCGAAGGCCGTGATCAGCGCGCGGTCCAGCGGGAGCGAACCGAGCCAGTCGCCGAACAGCTCGGCGTAGAGGACGGCGACGGAGTCGTAGGCACCGGCCGTCGAGACGGAGTGCGGGGTGGGGTCGGTCACGGGCCACGACCCTAGGCCGTGTCGGGGCGCCGTCCGCGGGGTCTTCTCCTCCGGGCCGGGGCGAATCCGGTTGACGGCGGCCGGGCGTGGTCGCTGTACTCCGTTGCCGGGACGGAGACTTGGGAGGGCCCGTGACCGTACTGCCGGCGAGCGTGGACCGCGACATCCTCGACCACCGGATCATGTTCGCGCTGCGGACGATCCGGGAAACCCTCGGCTGCTCGATCCCCGAGGCCATCGACCTGGTCGCGGCCCGCCACGAGGAACTGCGCCGGGAGCGCCCGGACGACTTCGGCTACCCGCCCGAGGAGTTCGGCCGCGGCTTCCACTCCTGAACGGCGGCCTCGGTGCCCACGCCTGGGGTCGGACGCCCCTTCCCGCGGACCCCGAGCAGGGTGTGCGGCGTCCGTGGCGCCCGGCGCCGCTCAGCCCCTCACGGCGCGTTTCCGCAGGTCAACGCCCCTGCGTCCGCGAGGACCCTCACCCGAATGGCCCAGCACGACGTGCCACCGTCATGGGTGAAGATCAAGCTGGCTAGTGCCCCGTCCGAGGCAATCCGTGAAAGGGGAACCACATGCGCATTCGACGAATCTCCGCCGCCGTCATCGCCACGGCAGCCCTCGCCGGACTCGGCCTCACAGGCGCCGCCACCGCCACGGCCGCCACCCACAACGCCACCACCACCGCCCACACCGAAAGCCTCACCCCGGGTGAGTGCTTGGACGGCGGCGGAAAGGTGGTCGGGATGAAGTGCGTCGGTGGTACGGGCGACGGGCAGATGGTCGACTAGCCCCCCTCAGGGCGCCCCGCAGCAACGCGCTGCGGGGCGCCCCCGCACGCGCAGCGAGCCGCGGAGGGCCCGGGAGCGCGGCAAGGACGGTCAGGTCAGAAGGCGTCGCGCCACCAGCGATGTGACGGCTCGCCGTACGGCACGGCATCCGGCCGCCGAAGGATTCTTCGGTCGAGGGGCTCCACGATGCTGCGCAACTCGCGTGCCGCCTTCCTGGGCAGGGCACATATCGCCAGTTCCAGAAGGTCGCGTTCGTCCGCCGGTTCGGGGCAACAGTCCGAGACCCCGCACCGGTCGTGGAACGGCCGGGGAAGGCGATCCATCGGTGCCCGCGCGATGGCCGCCCAACGCGAAAGTGCCAGCCCCACCAGGCCCGGCCGGAGCCGTGTTCGCTCCAGCGCGATCACCTGCGCCTGCGCCGGGCCCGAGAGCCGGCCGATCTTCGAGTAACGCCCACGATCTGCGGCGAAGCGTCTGCTGTCCGCCCGGAGGCGGGAAGGGCGCCTACGCGGCATGTCCCTTTCGGCTGTGTCTCATGGCGGGCAGTGTGCCACGCGGCCGGCGCGGTGCGAACCCCAAGGGATCCGGCCACCGGGCCTTCCTTGTCGGCCCCGGGTCGGAAGACAGAGGACCAGGCCCCGCTGTGCCCTCGCGCATCCGTTTGGCACGCCTGTGGAGAACGGCCGGAGCCGGGGTCGCCGACGGGCTGGGCACGGCCCGATCAACTCACTGACGGCCCGGGGACGGCCCCGGAGCGGCAACAAGCCCCCTCCCCGCGGGGAAACCGCAGGTAGGGGGCTTGATCGCGTCGGGTTACTTCTTCTTGCCCTGGTTCTTCACGGCCTCGATCGCCGCCGCGGCCGCCTCGGGGTCGAGGTAGCGGCCGCCCGGGGTGACGGGGCGGAAGTCGGCGTCGAGCTCGTAGGCGAGCGGGATGCCGGTGGGGATGTTCAGGCCCGCGATGTCGGCGTCGGAGATGCCGTCGAGGTGCTTGACGAGGGCGCGCAGGCTGTTGCCGTGGGCGGCGACCAGGACCGTGCGGCCCGTGAGGAGGTCCGGGACGATGCCGTCGTACCAGTACGGCAGCATGCGCTGGACGACGTCCTTGAGGCACTCGGTGCGCGGGCGCAGCTCCGGCGGGATGGAGGCGTAGCGCGGGTCGTCGGCCTGCGAGAACTCGCTGTCGTCGGCGATCGGCGGCGGCGGGGTGTCGTAGGAGCGGCGCCAGAGCATGAACTGCTCCTCGCCGAACTCGGCGAGGGTCTGCGCCTTGTCCTTGCCCTGCAGGGCGCCGTAGTGGCGCTCGTTGAGGCGCCAGCTGCGGTGGACGGGGATCCAGTGCCGGTCGGCGGCCTCGAGGGCCAGCTGCGCGGTGCGGATCGCGCGCTTCTGGAGGGAGGTGTGGACGACGTCGGGGAGGAGTCCGGCGTCCTTCAGCAGCTCGCCGCCCCGGACCGCCTCCTTCTCCCCCTTCTCGTTGAGGTTGACGTCAACCCAGCCGGTGAAGAGGTTCTTCGCGTTCCACTCGCTCTCGCCGTGGCGGAGGAGGATCAGCTTGTAGGGAGCATCTGCCATGCCATGGAGTCTAGGAGAAAACCCCTTGGTGCCCTCCGGAGGGCACCTGTAAGCTGCGCTCGCCACCCTGGCCCATTACGCCTACGACGCCCCGAACGCCGCGAGGAGCAGCCGCCGTGCCCGATGTCAGACGTGCCGTACGGGAGACCGTGTCGGGACTCCCCCGGACCTTCTGGTGGCTGTGGACCAGCACGCTGGTCAACCGGCTCGGCGCCTTCGTCGTCACCTTCCTCGCCCTCTACCTGACCCTCGACCGGGGCTACTCGGCCACCTACGCCGGGCTCGTCGCGTCCCTGTACGGCCTCGGCGGCGCCGTGGGCGCGGTCGTCGGCGGGGTGCTGACCGACCGGGTGGGGCGGCGCTGGACGATGCTGCTGGCGCAGGTCGCGGCGGCGGCCGGCACGGCGACGCTGGCCTTCGTGCAGGGGCAGGCGGAGATCGCCGCGGTGGCCACCGTGATCGGCGTGGCCAGCAGTGCCTCGCGGCCCGCGGTGCAGGCGATGATGGCGGACGTGGTGCCCGCCGAGGACCGGGTGCGGGCGTTCTCGCTCAACTACTGGGCGATCAACATCGGTTTCGCCGTCTCCTCGGCCGCGGCCGGCCTCATCGCCTCGCAGGGCTACCTCTGGCTGTTCCTGGGCGACGCCTTCATGACGGTGCTCTGCGCGCTGGTGATCTACGCCAAGGTGCCGGAGTCGATGCCGGGCCGCGAGACGGAAGCGGCGGCGGCAGCGGCCGCCGGGGGCGGGGGCGGGGAGCCCCGGATCGGCCTCGGGGTGGTGCTGCAGGACCGGCGCTTCATGGCGTTCGTCGCGCTGACGTTCCTGCTGGGCACGGTCACCCAGCAGGGTTCGACGACGCTCTCGGTCGACATGGGCCGCCAGGGGTTCTCCGCGAGCGAGTACGGCCTGGTCATCGGGCTCAACGGGCTGCTCATCGTGCTCCTGCAGCTCCCGCTCACCCGGCTCGTCGAGCGGCGGAGCGTGGCGGCGCTGCTCACCGCGGGCACGCTGCTGATGGGCTGGGGCTTCGGGCTCACCGCGTTCGCCGGTTCGGTCCCGTTCTACGCGCTGACCGTGGCGGTGTGGACGATCGGCGAGATCCTGCACGCGCCGGCCTCGATGTCGCTGGTCGCCGACCTGGCGCCGGCCCATGCCCGGGGCCGCTACCAGGGCATGTACTCCCTCGCCTGGCCTGCGGCGTCCTTCGCCGGGCCGCTGCTGGGCGGCGTGGCGCTCGACCGGTGGGGCGGCGGCGTGGTCTGGGGGGCCTGCGCCGTGGTCGGCACGGTCGCCGGCGCGGGCTACTGGACGCTGCTGCGGGAACGCGGGCCGCGCGCCGAGCCGGTGGACACGGTGCCCCCGGCCCCGGCCCCGGCCAAGGCGCTGGTGCCGCAGCCGGAGCCGACCGCGGACTGCTAGCGGGTCGTACGCAGGGCGCGCTGCGCCTCGTACAGGTTCGGCGGGGTGACCGCCGGGTTCCCGTACGAGACGAGCCGCGAGTTCAGCGGCCCCGTGAAGTCCGGGACGTCGATCTGGCCGAAGGCGGTGACCTCGGAGATGCCGACGGTCGCGCTGCACGGGGCGACGTCGTCGATCTTCACGCAGCCGGCCCGCCCGTTGGTGACGGTGACGTTCCAGTGCGCGAAGCGCGCCCCGTACAGCGGCCCCGCCGACGCGTCGCCGCCGTGGGAGCCGTCGTTGTCGACGGTGATCCCGGTGCGGACGTTGGCGAAGGGCAGTCCGCGGTGGGTGTCGAAGGTGCCCGTCGCCATCCGCCCCCGCGACCAGACGTTGTGGCTGGACAGGCCCTCGACGTTGATGCCGTGCAGCTGGGTGCCCGCGGGGGCCGGCGCAGTGCGGGGGTCGATGACGAAGTCCTCGACGAGGTTGTCGTGGGCGCCCTCGCGGCAGGCGTACGGGTGGTGACCGCCGCGTCCGGAGACGCGGGTGCGGCGCAGGGTGACGCTCTTGGTGGCGACCAGCAGGAACCCGTTGTCGGCGTTGACCACGGCGACGTCGTCGGCCCAGCAGTCCCAGGCGCACTGCAGGGCCAGTCCGTTCCAGCCGGTGTCCAGCAGGTGCGGGGCCTGGGGGATGTCGGGCAGTTCGATGGTGAGGCCCTCGACGCCGCTGCCGACGACCGGGGTGACCAGCGTGGTGAGCACGGGTTCGAACGCGGGACGGGCGTCCAGCGGCAGGGGCTGGGCGAGCGTGACGCGCCGGCCGTGGACGGCGCCGATCCGCACCGGCCACTCGTAGGGCACGTAGCTGAGCACCTTGCTCTTGTCGGACCAGTCGTACGCGGCGGTGCCCTCGACGTCGCCCGCCATGTGGTCGAGCAGGCTGTGGTCGTCGGGGTCGGACAGCCGCAGCATGACGCGGTCGCCGGGACGCAGCGCCCCCGCGGTGTCCACGGTGACGGTGCGGTCGCCCCGGCGGGCGCCGCCGGTGATCCGGGCGAGCGGGCGCCACTCGTCGCGGCGGTTGCCGGTCCAGCCCTCGAACGGCCAGTCCTGGGCGCGGATGGCGTCGGTGAGGGTGCGGTAGCGGTCGGTGGGGCAGACCCAGACCAGGCCGCCCGCCCACGACCAGGCGGACTTGGTGCCGCCGTAGCGGCTGCCGTAGGGGCCGATGATCTCGGTGAGGGACCGCCCGGCGCGCAGCACGGTGGCACCGCTGCCCGCTCCGCGCAGGGTGACGCCGCTGTGGCCGAGCCGGACGACGTCGTCGATGCGGTACGTGCCGGCCGGGACCAGGACCGTGCCGCCGCCGCTCGCGCCGACGTGCTCGATCGCCCGGTTGATGGCGGGCGCGGCGTCGGCGCTGCCGTCGGGGCGGGCGCCGTAGCGCCGGACGTCCGCGCGGACCGGGCGCCGGGGGAAGTGCCGGCTGCCGCCCGCGTGGCCGGCCTGGCCGACCCAGGGGATCTGCGGGTGGGTGTACGGGGCGCGGGCGAACTCCGCCCACAGTCGTTCCGCCGGTCCGGAGGGGCCCGGCCGTCCGGCGGCCGGGGCGGCGGTGGGGACGGCGGTGGGCCGGGGGACGAACGCGAGGGCGCCGCCGGCTTGCAGGATGCGTCTGCGGCTGATGGCCATGAACAGGACCCGCCTTTCACGTATCTGAACAACATTCAGATGTGCGACGGGCATGAGGGTGTCATGGCGCGACGACCCCTGGGAAGACCCGGACATGACAACCCGGTGACTCCCGGTCACTCCTGCGCACCCGAGAAAGTGCGCGCACGGCGATGCCGCGCTACTCGGCGCCCTGGTCGGCCTTGCCGATCAGATGTGTGAACGCGTCGAGGTTGCGCGTGGATTCGCCGCGCGCGATCCGCCAGGCGTGCTCCTTGCGGATCGCCTCGGCGAAGCCCAGCTCCAGCAGCGTGTTGAAGCTGCCGTCGGCGTTCTCCACGACCGAACCCAGCACCCGGTCGACCTCCTCGGGCGTCACCGCGACCAGCGGCAGCCGGCCCGAGAGGTAGACGTCGCCGAGCGCGTCGATGGCGTACGCCACCCCGTACAGCCGGGTGTTGCGCTCCAGGAGCCAGCGGTAGAACGCCTCGTGGTTGGCGTCGGGGCGGCGCACGACGAAGGCGTTCACCGTCAGGGTGTGCCGTCCCACGGCCAGGGCGACGGTCGTGGAGAGCTTGCGCGTGCCCGGGAGCGTGACGACGTACTCGCCGCCGGCGCCGGTCTCCCAGCCGAGTTCCGCGTCCGTCAGTGCCTGCTCGACCGCCGCGCGCGCCGCCGTCTGCTCCCGCTCACCCATGCGGCGATCGTAGGCGACGCCGCCGCTCGGCCATCGCACCCGCGTACACCTCGGCGGTCCTCGTCGCCGCCGCGTCCCAGCCGAAGCACTCCGCGTGCTTGGCCGCGGCCGCGCCCATGGCGGGCACCAGCTGCGGGTGCTCGACGAAGCGGCGCAGGGCGCGCGCGTAGTCGGCCGGCTCGTGGCCCGCGACGAGGAAGCCGGTCTCGCCGTCCTTCACGGCCACCGGCAGCCCGCCGACCGATGCCGCCACGACCGGCGTGCCGCAGGCCTGGGCCTCGATGGCGACCAGCCCGAACGACTCGCTGTACGAGGGCATGACCAGCACGGACGCGGCCCGGTACCAGTCCGCGAGCCGGTCCTGGGCGACCGGCGGCTGGAAGCGCACGAGGTCGGAGATGCCGAGCCGGGCCGCGAGCTTGTGCAGCCGCTCGGGCTTGGCAAGCCCGCTGCCGCTCGGCCCGCCGACGACGGGGACGACGAGGCGGTCGCGCAGCGACGGGTCCTCCGCGAGCAGGATCGCCGCGGCGCGCAGCAGGATGTCGGGCGCCTTGAGGGGCTGTATCCGGCCGGCGAAGAGCGGGATCACCGCGTCCTGCGGCAGGCCCAGGCGCGCGCGGGCCCCGGCGCGGCCGCCGTGGGCGTCCGGCCGGAAGCGCTCCAGGTTCACCCCGGGGTGGACGACGGCGACCTTGCGGGGATCGGCCTCGTAGTGCCGGATGAGCTCGTCCGCCTCCTCATCGGTGTTGGCGATCAGCCGGTCGGCGGCGTCCACGATCTGCGTCTCGCCGATCACCCGGGCCGTCGGCTCAGGCGTGTCGCCCTCGGCGAGCGCGGCGTTCTTGACCTTGGCCATGGTGTGCATGGCGTGGACGAGCGGGACGCCCCAGCGCTCGGCGGCGAGCCAGCCGACGTGCCCGGAGAGCCAGTAGTGCGAATGCACCAGGTCGTAGTGGCCCTGCCGGTGGCTGGCCTCGGCGTGCATCACGCCGTGGGTGAAGGCGCACAGCTGCGCGGGCAGGTCCTCCTTGTTCAGGCCCTCGTACGGGCCCGCGTCCACGTGCCGCACCAGGACCCCGGGGGCCAGCTCGACCGTGGGCGGCAGGGCGGCCGTGGTGGCGCGGGTGAAGATCTCCACCTCCACACCGGGACCCTCCGCGAGCCGCTTGGCCAGCTCGACGATGTAGACGTTCATGCCGCCCGCGTCCCCGGTGCCGGGCTGATGGAGGGGCGAGGTGTGAACGCTGAGCATGGCCACGCGCCGCGGACGGCGCCCGCCGGGATGGCGGCGCAGCCGGCGATGGGCACCGCCGGCCAGGACCTTCGCCACGTACTGGCTCACGTCGCGTCCTCCACTTCTCCACGGGCGGCGGAGCGGAAGCCACCCATCAACAGGGGCAACCGGTGGAGGGCCTAGATCCATTTCCGCTTTGCCAAAGCGTGACCGTCCACGGGGCCCGGATCCGGCGCCCGCCGGCTCGCATAGGCTCGTCGCATGCGTGCGACACGGCCGGTCGGCGAGGTGACCCGGGGGACGACCAATCCCAACCGGCTGCGCCGCATGGACCGCTGGATCGCCGCCCAGCACGCACCCGCCCTGCGCCGCAGCCACGACCCCCTCGCCGTGGACCTGGGCTACGGCGCCGCGCCCTGGACCGCCCTGGAGCTGCTCGTACGGCTGCGCACCGCGCGCCCCGACGCCGAGGTCGTCGGCATCGAGATCGACCCGGCCCGGGTGGCCGCCGCCCGGCCGTACGCCCGTGAGGGGCTCTCCTTCGCGCACGGCGGCTTCGAGGTGCCCCTCCCGGACGGCCGCAGGCCGTTCCTGATCCGGGCGGCGAACGTGCTGCGCCAGTACGACGAGGAGCGCGTCGCCGAGGTGTGGAGCCGGCTGCGGTCCCGGCTCGCGCCGGACGGGCTGCTGGTCGAGGGCACCTGCGACGAGATCGGCCGCCGCCACGTATGGGTCGCGCTCGGCCCCGAGGGACCGCGCACGGTGACCTTCGCCACCCGGCTCGGCTCGCTGGAACGCCCCTCCGACCTGGCGGAACGGCTGCCCAAGGCGTTGATCCACCGCAATGTGCCGGGCGAACCGGTGCACGCGTTCCTCGGCGACTTCGACCGCGCGTGGGCGGCCGCCGCGCCCTTCGCCCCGCTGGGCGCCCGGCAGCGCTGGATCCGCACGGTACGCAGCCTCGCGGGCCCGGGCGGCTGGCCGGTCACCGACACCGCGGCCCGCTGGCGCCAGGGCGAGGTGACCGTCCGCTGGGAGGCCCTGGCCCCGGCACGGGGCTGACCCGGACGCGCTCCCGCCGAGGAACCGAGGGCGTCGCTCGGCCCGCCGGCCGCACAGGCCCGGGGCGAGCCGTACGCGCGCCGGCAGCCGGACTCCCGGCGGCCCGACGCCGAGAAGGCCACTCGGCACCGGCAACCGGTCCCGGGCCGGGCCGATGCGGCGCCGACCCGTGACGCAGCAGCGCACGGCTCTGGCCGATTCACGTCTTCCGTGGCAGCATCCACAGCCATGTGACGATCCGTCAGATGCCTTGCGGAGGTGCCCGCATGAAGCGTACGGCCTGCCTCGCCTGCGCCGCGCTGCTGCTCCTCGCCGCCCCCGTACCGTCCGCGCACGCCGATCCGTCCCACCCCCGCCGCACGCTCCAGGACGTACGGGCCGAGGTCGGCGCCCTCTACCGGCAGGCCGAACGCGCCACCGACACCTACAACTCCGCGCACGAACGGGTCCTCGCCCAGCAGCGGCAGATCGTCCGGCTCGCCCGCCTCATCGACCGCGGGCAGACCCGGCTGCGCACCCTCACCGCCCAGGCGGGCGCCCTCGCCCGCGCCCAGTACCGCGGCGGCGGCGTCGGCCCCGGGGTCGACCTGCTGCTCAGCGACGACCCGGACGCCCTCCTCGACGGACTCGCCCTCGCCGACCGGGGCGCGCACGCGGCCGACGCCACCATCGAGCAGCTGCGCGCGACCACCGCGGAACTGGGGGCCTACGCCCGTTCCGCCACAGTCGCCTGGGAGCGCCTCATGGCCGGCCAGAAGGCGGCCGCCGACGCCGAACGGGAGGTCACCGCCCGCCTGGCCCGGGCGAAGCGCCTGCTCGCCGGGTTGGAGGCCCGCGAACGGGCCCGGCTGGAACGGCTGGAGGACGAGGCCGCCTACCGCTCGCAGATCGCCTGGCTGCGCACCGGCGCCGCCACCCGCCTGCGCCGCGACGCCGCGGGCGCCTCCCGGCAGGGCGCCGCCGCCGTCGCGTTCGCCGCGGCCCAGATCGGCAAGCCCTACATATGGGGAGCGGACGGCCCGGCGGCGTACGACTGCTCCGCGCTGACCCGGGCCGCCTGGCAGGCCGCCGGCGTCGGCATCCCGCGCACCTCCCAGGAGCAGTGGCGACTGCTGCCGCACGTGCCGGTGGCGGCGATGCGCCCGGGCGACCTGGTCGTCTACTTCGACGACGCGAGCCACGTCGGCATCTACGTGGGCGACGGCGCCATCGTCCACGCGCCGCGGCCCGGACGGCGGATCACGATGGCGGGGGCCGGTTCGATGCCCGTCCTGGGGGTCGTGCGCCCCGGCTGAGCGGACGCGCGCCGCGCCGGAGCACCGCCCCGCCGCGACCTGCGTCCTGCGCCCTGTGACCTGCGCCCTGTGACGGCGACCGCGTGACGCGCGCCACCCCGCGACGGACCAAACGTGACGTTGGTCATGCCCGTTTCATCCCACCGCAGTCGAAATCCGCAGCTCAGCACCGCATATGACACGGGCGGTTTACCAACGGGGCCTCCCGCGCCGCCGGGCGCTACCGCTATGGTCGCCCTTCAGTGTGCTCGGAGCCGAGCAACCGATCCGACCGATCGACCGCTCCGGGACGTTGCCCTCGGGGGGAGGGAAGGAATTGTCCGATGTCGCCGATGTCCGCGACCGGGCGGCGCACCGACCAGTACGCCGCCGTGCCGGGGCCTCGCCAGGAAACACCCCTGGCCGACGGCCGGACCTCCCCTGCCCTGACCCTGCTCGTCATCGGTGACGACCCCGTCGGCGCCTTCACCGTCCCCGACCTGCTGGACGTCTCCGGCACGCGCGTCCGTATCCGCCGCGCCCGCAACCTGACCGAGGCCGAGCGGCTGCTCAGGGACGACGTCAACTGCATCCTGCTGGAGCTCTCGGCGCGCGCCGCCGAGGGCGCCTCCGACGCGATGGACAGCCTGCGGCAGCTGCTGCGGCTCGCCCCGCGCACCGCCGTCCTGGTGCTGACGGCGGGCACCGACACCGACGCCGAGCGCGCCGCCGAGGCCGTCCGCGTCGGCGCCCAGGACCACCTGACCCCGGCCGACCTGGACCCGTCCCACCTGACCCGGGCGATCCGCTACGCCGTGGAGCGCAAGCGCGCGGACGTCGCGCAGCGGCAGCTGACCGAGACCAGGCTGCTGGCCCAGGAGAACGCGCGGCTGGAGCGCGGGCTGCTCCCCACGCCGCTGCTGCACGGCGCCGACCTGCGCTTCGCCGCCCGCTACCGGCCCGGCCGCAGCCGGGCCCTGCTCGGCGGCGACTTCTACGACACCGTGCGCACCCCGGACGGCACCGTGCACGCGATGATCGGCGACGTCTGCGGCCACGGCCCGGACGAGGCCGCCCTCGGCGTGGAGCTGCGCATCGCCTGGCGCGCGCTGACGCTGGCCGGACTGTGCGGGGCCGCCCTGCTGGGCACGCTCCAGCAGGTCCTGGAGCACGAGCGCTCCGACGACGAGATCTTCGCGACCCTCTGCCAGGTCGACATCAGCCCGGACGGCCGCGCCGCCGACCTCTGGCTGGCCGGGCACCCGGCCCCGCTGGTGTCGCTGTCCGGGATGGCCCCGCAGCTGCTGCCGTACGAGCACGGCGGCCCGGCGCTGGGGCTGCTGCCGCAGAAGGACTGCTGGGAGGGCGCACGCTTCGAGCTGGGAGAGTCGTGGAGCCTGATGCTCTACACCGACGGGCTCATCGAGGGCCGGATCGGCCCCGGTCCGCAGCGGCTGGGCCAGGAGGGCATGGTCGAGCTGGTCGGACGGCAGCTGTCCGCCGGGCTCACCGGCGAGGAGCTGCTGGACGCGGCCATGACCGAGGTGCGCCGGCTCAACGGCGAGGAGCTGACGGACGACGTCGCCCTGATGCTCCTGGAGTCGGGCGCCTGACACGACGGCCCCGGCCGGTCAGCCGGCCGGGGAAGGGCAGGCCCGGGGAGGGTCTCAGCGGTTGAAGGGGCCGTACGGGCCGTCGCTGCTGCTGCCGCCGCCGCGCCGCCGCGGACCGGAGACCTGCTTGAGGGCGGGACGCACGTCCACCGTGTAGACGATCACCGCGATCAGGCCGATGACCGGCAGGAACGACATGATCGGCAGGATCGCGATCAGCGCCGCCGCCACGGCCAGGATGATCAGCCAGAAGGCCTTGGTCTTCTTGTCCGCCGCCCGGTAGGCGTCCTCACGCCGGATGGCGGCGTCGACCAGCGCGAACACCGCGAAGACCAGCAGGGCGATGGAGATCCAGCCCATAAGGTCGTAGAAGCCCTGCACCAGCATTGCCGTCCACCTCCGTCATCGGCTCCCACCGTACCCGCACAACGAGCCGGGCACGCCGCGCGTGCCCGGCCCGTGATGTCCGGACGCTCAGGAAGCGGGCTTGCCCGGCGTCGCGGGCTTCTTGGCCACGGGGGCCTTCTTGGCCGGCGCCGGGGTCTTCTTGCCCTGGCCGTCGTGCACGGAGGCAGATGCGGGGGCGGGCGCCGGGGCCGGAGCCGGGGCGGGCGCCGGAGCCGGGGCCGGCTTGGCGTCCGAGGCGGGCGCCTGCCGCGCGGCCGGGACGGGCTCCGGCTCGATCGCGACCGCGATGTCCTCGACCTGCTCGGCGGCCTCGCCGCGCCAGGTGGCGACCGCGTCCTTGCCGCGCTCGGCCAGGCCGTCGTACGCCTCCTTGGCGCGGACGGCGTACTCGGCGGCACGGCCCACCTGCTGCAGGGCGAAGTCCTGCGCGGAGTCGCGCAGCTTGCGCAGGTCGCCGTCGATGGTGCCGAGGAGCTCGTTGACCTTGGCCTGCGCCTTGGTCTGGGCGTCCTTGGCCTGCGCGGTCACCTTCTCCTGCACGACCTTGGGGTCGGTGCCGCGGATCTTCTCGATCCGCTCGGGGGCCTCGGCGCGGATCTTCTCGATCAGCGGCGGGACCTCCTTGAGCTTCTCGGCCGCGAGGTCCGCGGTCCCGGCCAGCGCGTACAGCGGGGTCGGGTCCTTGAGGGTCTTGACGATGTCTTCGGTGATCGCCATGAGGGTTTCTCCCGTTTGAGGATGGTGGCGGTTACGTCAGTTGGGTCCGCTCGTTCCGCGCGACCGGGCGCGGCCGGTCACCCGGCGGCAGCGGCGTCGTCGCCGCCGCTGCCCGGTCCGGCCGGTCCGTTCGCGTTCGGCTTCAGCACGGCGACAGCCTTCTTCGCCGCCTTCTTCGCCACGTGCTCGCGCGGCGCAGCGGGCTGCTCGTCAAGAGCTTCCTCCACTGCGGCGTTCTCCTTGCGGAACGACTCGTAGATCTGGACGAGGACTTGCTTCTGCTTCTCGTTGATCGCCGTGTCGGCCAGGATGGCGGTCCGCACCTCCATGCCGTCGCCCTGGTCCCGCTCGTCGAGGATCCCTGCCTGCACGTACAGGGTCTCGGCGGAGATGCGCAGCGCCCTGGCGAGCTGCTGCAGGATCTCCGCGCTGGGCTTGCGCAGCCCGCGCTCGATCTGGCTGAGGTAGGGGTTGGACACCCCGGCGGCGTCGGCGAGCTGACGCAGGGACAGCTGCGCGTTGCGGCGCTGCTCCCGCAGGTACTCGCCGAGGGTGCCGACGTTCAGTGAAGCCATGTCTCCGAGCATGCCGCCCGGTGCTAACTTTTGCAAGCAAGGTGCTTGCAAAAGTCTCGTTACGGCGATGTGACGTCCCTCTCCCGGCCCAGCCCTGCCGCAGCGGCCCTGCGCGCGGGCCGGAGCGGTGCCGCCGGGCGCCTGGCGGACCTGTCCCGCACGCGCCCGTTGTCAGCCCCGGCGCGCACAATGCCTGCGTGGACCTGCGTGCCGAACTCCTCCCGCCGCCCGTCAGCCCGCAACGACTGGCGGAGCTCGCCCGTGAGATCGAGCGCGTCGCTCACCTGGCCGGGTCCGGCCGGCCCTTCGACGAGGCGGTGGCCGCGTTCAACCAGCGGACCGGCCATGCCTACCTGCCCTCGGACTTCCCCTGGTACGACGCCGCCCGTGGACTGAAGGAGTTCGCCCGGGAGGCCGCCCGGCCCGCACGGCCGCGGGTGCCGGACGTCACGCGCGAGGAGCTCGTCGAGATCGTCCGCCGCGTTACGGCCGACCCGGCCGGCGAGGACACCGACTACTACCTCCTGCTCTTCCAGAGCAACACCCTGCATCCCAGGGCCTGCGACCTGGTCTTCCACCCGCCGGCCGGTCTCGAGGACGCCTCGCCCGAACAGATCGTCGATGCCGCGCTCGCCTACCGGCCGATCGCCCTGTGAACGGGCCGGGACGGCCGGTTGACCTTGACCTTGGGGCAGGCCGCAGCATCGAGGCGGCCGGGCGGCGTGCCCGGCCCGAGGGAGGGGAGCCCGCCGTGGACTCGCTGACGATCGGGGCCTTCGCGAAGGCGTCCCGGCTGTCGCCGAAGGCGCTGCGGCTGTACGACGAGCTCGGGCTGCTGACGCCCGCGCGCGTCGATCCGCAGACCGGCTACCGCCACTACGCACCCGCCCAGCTGGAGCGCGCCCGGCTCGTGGCGTGGCTGCGGCGGCTGGGGATGCCGCTGGCCCGCATACGGGAGGTGTGCGCGCTGGACGCGCCCGCCGCCGCGCGGGAGGTCCGGGCGTACTGGGCGCAGGCCGAGGCCGCGCACGGGGCGCGGCAGGACCTGGCCGCCTTCCTCGTCGATCACCTGTCCCGGAAGGACTCCGCCGTGAACGACGCGAACACGAACACGAACCCGAACCACCGCCTGGAACTGCGCTACGCCGCCCTCTCCGACGCCGGCCTGGTCCGGCCCGGCAACCAGGACACCGCCTACGCCGGCGAGCGGCTGCTCGCGGTGGCCGACGGCTTCGGCGGCGAGGGTGCGCCCGCGGGTGCCGCCGCCGTCGACGCGCTGCGGGAGCTCGAGTCCGGCGACGCCGCGGGCGGCGGTCTGCTGGACGTGCTGCAGGACGCCCTCGACCGGGCCGACGAGACCGTGCGCGGCTTCGCGGACTCGGGCACCACGCTCACCGCGCTGCTGTGGTCCGGGGAGCGGCTGGCCCTCGTCCACATCGGCGACTCGCGGGCGTACCTGCTGCGCGCCGGCGAGCTGTTCCGGATCACGCACGACCACACGATGGTGCAGTCGATGGTGGACGAGGGCCGGCTGACCGAGGCCGAGGCCGCCTCGCACCCCCAGCGGTCGCTGCTCGTAAGGGCGTTGGGCTCGGGCACCCGTCCCGCCGGGCGCCTGCCCGACCTGCGGCTGCACGATCCGCGGCCCGGCGACCGCTACCTGCTGTGCACGGACGGCCTGTCCGCCGTCGTGCCGGACGAAGAGCTGCACCGGGTCCTCGCCTCCGGCGCCGGGCCGGGGGAAGCGGTGCGGGTGCTGGTCGGGCTGGCCAACGCCGCCGGCGGTCCGGACAACGTGAGTTGCGTGGTCGCCGATGTACAGCAGGCAGCCGCGGCGGCATAGTCCTCGCCCATGGGTGAGGAATGGTTTCTGCAGACAGGTCACGGGGTGCGGTTCGACTGGGGACCGGAGGGCGCCCGGCGGGTCGGGGCGCACGTCGCGTGCCTGGTCGTCGTCGACGTCCTCTCCTTCACCACCGCGGTGACGGTGGCCGTCGAGGCGGGCACCGCGGTGCACCCGTACGCCTGGCGCGACGCGACGGCCGCCGCCTACGCGCGGCGGGTCGGGGCGCGGCTGGCCGTGGGGAGACGGGAGGTGACCGAGCGCTCGCCGTGGTCGCTGTCCCCCGCCGCCCTGCGCCGCGCGCCCTTCACCCCGCGGCTGGTGCTGCCCTCGCCCAACGGGTCGGCGATCGCCGCCGCGGCCGGGGAGGCGGCGACCGTGGTCGCCGCCTCCTTGCGCAACGCGGGCGCGGTCGGCGCGTGGCTCGCCCAGCACGGCTACGGCGTCCGGGACCGGCCGGTCGCGGTGGTCGCCGCCGGCGAGCGCTGGCCCGACGGGAGCCTGCGGCCCGCGCTGGAGGACCTGCTCGGCGCCGGCGCGGTCCTCGCCGCGCTGCGCGGGCACGCCCCCGCGGTGACGCTGTCCCCCGAGGCCCGCACCGCGGCCGCCGCCCGCAGCGGGACCCCCGACGTCGCCGCAGCCGTAGTGGCCTGCGCCTCCGGACGCGAGCTGGCCGGCGGCGGCTTCCCCGAGGACGTCGCGATCGCCACGGAGCTCGACGCGGCCTCCGTCGTCCCCGTGCTCTCCGGGGGAGCCTTCTCCTCCGGGACCTCCTCGGAGACCTCCTCCCGGACCATCGAGGACCGGAACTGACCGCAAGGGTGCGTACCGTCGAAGACGTGAAGGACGCCGGAACACCCCGGCGCCACGACCGGCGCGGACGTCCAAGGGGGCGTCCGAGCGGACGACCAAGGGGAGCGCATGCCGACGGTGGTAAGGAACGAGACGGGTGAGCGGGACGCGCTGCTGGCGTACCTGGAGGCTCAGCGCGGCGGGGTGCGCCGCGCGGTGCTCGGGCTCACCGACGAGCAGGCCGCCTCACGGCCCAGCGTCAGCGGGATGAACCTCGCCGGGCTGGTCAAGCACGTCACCAGGACCGAGGAGTCGTGGGTGCAGGGCCTGCTGCTCGGCCACGAGGACAAGAAGGGCACCCAGGAGGACTACCTCGACGGCTTCCGGCTGGTGGAGGGCGAGACCCTCGCCGGCTGGCTGGACGCGTACGCCAGGACCGGCCGGGAGACCGAGGAGGCGATCCTGGCGCTGCCCGACCTGGACGTCGTGGTGCCGCTGCCGGACGCGCCCTGGAACCCGCCCGGCATGAAGGTCAGCGCCCGCTGGATCCTGCTCCACCTCATCGAGGAGACCGCCCGGCACGCCGGCCACGCGGACGTGATCCGCGAGTCCCTGGACGGCCGGACGGCCTTCGAGCTGGTCGCCGAGGCGGCTCAGCAGGGCAAGCCGATGGGCTGACCCGTCACGCTCCCGGGGCCACCGGTTCCTGCAGCTCCGTCACCCACGTGTCGGGGCGCCCCTCGCACTCCAGGTACAGCTCCCGGGGGTAGCCGAGGGACCGGTGGCCGTGGGCGTCGATCCAGCGGGCCAGCGCCTGCTCGGAACGCAGGACGTCGTCCATGGAGCCGCGGTGCACGATCGTCGCCGCGCTCTCCAGCCCCGGCAGGTCGACGACCGCGAAGTCGTACCGGCCGTCCGGCCCGACCGCGACCTGCAGCCCCGCGTGGACGAGGATCGCCCCCTCCCCCTCCGGCGCGTCCTCGTAGTACGCGATCCCCGGCCCGACGGGCCGCACCCCCGCCGCGTCCAGCCGCCGGCACAGCTCGTCGTACAGCGGCTGGATGACGGGCCCGATCTGCGCCGGCTCGAACCCGGCCGCGGTCGCCGTCAGCTCCGCGAGCCGTACCGCGGGCACCTTCTTGATCACCACGTCGTCGGTGGACATCCGTCCCTCGCTCTCGATCGTCCGGAGCCTCGCCTCGACGCCCGCCAGCCGGGCCGCGTCGGCGGCCATCGCCGCCGCGAGCTCGGCGCGGCGCAGGCGCAGCATGCCGCGCAGCTGCTCCACGCTCACCTCCTCGTCGAGGATCGACCGCACCTGTTCGAGCGTGAAGCCGAGGTCCTTGAGGGCGATGACGCGGTTGAGCCGGGCGAGCTGCCCGGCGGCGTACTGGCGGTAGCCGGTGGCGGGGTCGACACGGTCGGGGCGCAGCAGCCCGATGGCGTCGTAGTGACGCAGCATGCGGACCGACACGCGGCCGTGCCTGGCGAAGTCTCCGATGCCGAACATGACGCCTCCGAGTCCAGCGCCTCACACGGTGTGAGGGTCAAGGCGGAACGGCCGATGCCCCGGCGCCGACCGCGCCGGGGCATCCGTGGGAAGCGGCGGTCAGCCGCGCAGCTCCGCGGCGACCAGCTCCGCGATCTGGACGGCGTTGAGCGCGGCGCCCTTGCGGAGGTTGTCGTTGGAGAGGAAGAGCGCGAGGCCGTGCTCCACGGTCTCGTCCACCCGGATCCGGCCGACGTAGGAGGGGTCCTTGCCCGCGGCCTGCTGCGGGGTCGGGATCTCGGACAGCTCCACGCCGGGGGCCTCCGCCAGCAGCTCGTACGCGCGCTCCACGCTGACCGGACGCTCGAAACGGGCGTTGACCTGCAGCGAGTGGCCGGAGAAGACGGGCACGCGGACGCAGGTGCCGGACACCTTCAGCTCCGGGATGCCCAGGATCTTGCGGGACTCGTTGCGGAGCTTCTGCTCCTCGTCGGTCTCGAAGCGGCCGTCGTCGACGATCTTCCCGGCCAGCGGGACGACGTTGAACGCGATGGGCCGCTGGTAGACCGCGGGCTCGGGGAACTCCACGGCCGCGCCGTCGAAGGCCAGCCCGGTCGCCCGGTCGGCGACCTTGCGCACCTGGCCGTCGAGCTCGGCGACACCGGCCAGACCCGAGCCGGAGACCGCCTGGTAGGTGGTGGCGACCAGCGCGGTCAGCCCCGCCTCCTCGTGCAGCGGGCGCAGCACGGGCATCGCGGCCATGGTGGTGCAGTTCGGGTTGGCGATGATGCCCTTGGGGCGGTCCGCGATCGCCTGCGGGTTGACCTCGGAGACGACCAGCGGGACCTCGGGGTCCATCCGCCAGGCGGAGGAGTTGTCGATCACGACGGCACCCGCGGCGGCGACCTTCGGGGCCAGCGCCTTGGAGGTGGCGCCACCGGCCGAGAAGAGCACGATGTCGAGACCGGAGTAGTCCGCGGTGGCCGCGTCCTCGACCGTGACCTCGCCGTCCTTCCACGGCACGGTGCGCCCGGCCGAACGGGCCGACGCGAACAGCCGCAGCTGCTCCACCGGGAAGTCGCGCTCGGCCAGCACCTTGCGCATGACACCGCCGACCTGGCCGGTGGCTCCGACGATTCCGATCCTCATCCGGTCTCTCCGATCAGTGCGTACGTACGGTCCCGAGTATCCCCCGATGCGGCGAGTGCCCGGAGTGCCGTCCCGAGGGACGGGCGCCCGGCGGGCAGCAGCGGCAGCCGCACGTCAGGGGTCGGGATGCGTCCCTGGGCGTGCAGCACCGCCTTGATCACCGTGGGGTTGGGCTCGGCGAAGAGGGCGGCGGCGAGCCGCGCGAGCGCCTGCCCCGTCGCCGGATCGTGGGAACGGGCCAGCTCCGCCCACCGCTCGGTGGCCAGGTGCGCGGAGGCGCTGATCGCCCCGGCGGCGCCCAGGGCGAGCAGCGCGGGCGCGAAGACGTCGTCCCCGGCGTACAGCGGCACCTCCCCCACCAGGAGCACGGTGTCCTGGTCGATGCCGCCGACGGCGTGCTTGAAGCCGGCGACCCCGTCGATCGCGGCGAGCCGGCGCACCGTGTCCGCGGTGAGGGCGAGCCCGGTGCGGTAGGGGATGTTGTAGACGACCAGCGGCACGGCGGACGCCCGGGCCAGGGCCTCGAAGTGCGCGACGACGCCGTCCTGGGAGGGCCTGACGTACGACGGCACGGAGACGAGGGCGGCGTCCGCGTCCAGCTCCGCGAGTTCCGCCGCGGCCCTGCGCGTGTCCGTCCCGCCGGCCCCCACGGTGAACCGCAGCCCGCGTTCCCGGCACACCCGCCCCACGGTCTCCCGGACGACCGCCTTCTCGGCCTCGTCCAGCATCGCCGCCTCGGCGGTCGTCCCCAGCGCCACCAGCCCGGCGACGCCTCCGTCGGCCACCTCGTGCGCCAGGCGCTCCAGGGCGCCGGAGTCCACACGGCCGGCCCCGTCGAAGGGGGTGATGAGCGGTACGTGAATACCCATGCCCTCGAGCGTGGGCCCAGGGCACCCCCAAGGTCCAGTTAATAGTCCTTCATCGCACCGGTAAGCGCTTCTGCATGAAGGCGCCTCCCGACCGGCCTGGCCCCCGCTACCCTCCGCGCATGACGACCGCCGAAGAGCAGTACGAGATATCGGCCGACCCCGCCCGCGTGGACGCGGTCCTGGTCCACCACTGGCTCTCCACCGACGCCTACTGGGCCCTCGGCCGCCCCCGCGCCGTCCAGGACGCCGCGATCGCCGGCTCCCTCAACTTCGGCGCGTACGACAGGGCTTCCGGCGCCCAGGTCGCCTGCGCCCGCGTCGTCACCGACCACGCGACGTTCGCCTGGCTCTGCGACGTCTACGTCACCCCCGCCGCCCGCGGCCGGGGCCTGGCGACGGCCCTGGCGACCGCCGCCCGCGACCACCTGGAGGGCCTGGGCGTCCGCCTCGTCCTCCTGGCCACACACGACGCGCACGGGGTCTACGAGAAGGTGGGGTTCACCGCACTGTCGGAACCGGGGCACTGGATGTCGTACGGGCTGTGAGCTCCACTCCAGCGTCAACCCGGCTTGGGTCAACGCGGCTGGCCCACCACTCACACGGACACTGCGACTGCCGACAGCTCACCCAACGACGTCACGACGTACTCGGCTCCGGCCCCGTACAGGTTCCGCGACTTGGGCTCGTCACGAGCGAAGCCGAGGAACTGCACGCCTGCGCGTTCGGCGGCCCGGAGGTCGCTCGGGGAATCCCCGATCATCAGGCACCTCTCGGGCGGCGCCTCCGTACCAGCCATGGCACGCACCAGGCAGTGGGGATCCGGCTTCCAGAGGCCCGGGTCGGCCGCGCGCCCGTACACATGAGTGCCGAAGTACCGCGACAGCCCGCTTCGGTCCAGATAGGCGGTGGCCGCCTCAGCCGAGTTGTTGGTGGTGATGGCGACCCTCCGGCCGCTCTCGGCAAGGGAGCGCACGAGACGGCCGGCATGCGGTGTCGGCAGGGCCGTCGCCGCAGCCCGGACCTCCTCCCGGGCCAGACGCTCTTCGAGCTCCGCCGTGATCCGACCGGAGGTGTCGCGTTCCGAGGTGATCCGCAGGACGCGTAGGGGATCGCTGACGCTGCTCAGTTCCTCCGGCTGCAAACCCAGCTCCACTGCCCGGCCCCGAAGAGCCTCAGCGATGCGGGCAGCAGGGTGGCAGGCGAAAAGGTCCGCGAGAGGACCGTCGAAGTCGAAGAGGACGCAATGCGCGCGTTCCAGCAGGTCCGACACGTCCTCGACGGCTTCCGGAGCCGTGGCGCTAGAAGGCACGGGCCTGGCCGCGGGCCTGCCTCTCCGCGAAACCCCACCTCCGGCGCCGCTCGGGGTAACGCCGGGCATGCCACTCGTTCAGCGCGGCCTCGACCTCAGGCTCCCCGGGGACGGATGCAAGGCCGAAGGGGACCTGTGCTCGCTGCAGCGCTCGCAGGACCAGGCTGACGGAAGGACCGAGAAGCGGTTTCCCTGGAACGTCCCCGAGCCTGAGGGCGGCCCGTACGACATCGGCGTAGACGGACTGGGCGTACTCGAAGTCCACGTAGACCTGCAGGTCCCTGGCCATCCCGGCGGTCATCGCCGAGTGGCCCCGCAGGTTGAGGGTCCTCTCCCACTGCCGTTTCATCCGTTCGCGCTCGCGGTCGGTGTACTCCATCCGGACCAGGTGGGTCGCCAGGTCGTGAAGGGGGTCACCGTAGGTGGCGAGTTCCCAGTCGAGGATGAACAGGCTCCCGTCCTCGAGCAGAACGATGTTGTCGCGGTGAAGATCGGTGTGCAGCAACGAGTAGGGCCGCGCGTAGAGGGTCCCGACCCGCTTCCGCACCCCCTGCCGGAAACCGTCCAGCGCGTCCACCGGAACACCGAAGGCGTCGAAGAGGCTGCCGTACACCGGACGGTGCTCTTGGTGGACCTGCTCCGCGTGCTCGACCAGGACGTCCAGGAACCTGTCGCTGTCCTTCTCGTCCGGCCATCGTGCCGGCAGCTTCGGCAACTGCTCGCGCGTGACCGTCGCCGCGTAGGCGAAGACCTCAGCGATGTCCCGCAGCCGCTTCTCGCCGATCGGAGCACCGGCGGGTGCGTCTTGGGACAGCGCCTTCCCATCCACGAATCGGTGCAGGGACGCCCGCCCGAAGGTGACCAGGCACTGCGGGATGCCGAAGTTCGGCCGGAGCCGTTGACCTCCGACGGCTTCGTTCAGCGCCGCCAGGACCTCGGCCTCGTCCGACCATGTGCGCATGACGACCTTGGGCGTCGCGAGCGGCACCCGCAGCTTGATGCGTGCGGCCTCGTCCAGCGTCACCTGGGCCAGCCAGGCGAGCCGCTTGTCCAGCGTCACCACTTCGTTGGAATTATGGTGACCCGTCAGGGTCAAGGACCCCCCGTCACGCTTCCGGCGGTTGTAGTGCCAGCGCACGAAATGCTTGTGCAGCCGACTGCGCACGATGTGACGGGGCGGCGTTGTGCCGGCAGCCCGGGCACTCGCAGGCGCAGTCATGGTCATAAGTTGCACCGACCGTTTGAGATCGATCCAGCAGGGAATCACCACTTGATACGGTGTGGATGGGGGCTGAGCCTATAACGGTTGCCCGCGTGAAGCGAATCGAAACTTCGAGTTCTGTCAATCGAAATTCCTGCGCCTCACTCCCTCACACGAGCGCTCCGACAGTCGAGATCGGCCCGGGAGAAAGCTTCCGTCACCTGCCCCATGTCGCTGACCAGGAAATCCGCACCGTCACCCAGAAGGCGCTCCCCGCGCTGTGGGTCCCGTTCATCCGGGACGGCATATGCCAGAAATCTGACCCCGGCACTGCGGGCGGCCTTCAAGTCGCGCACGGAATCACCAATCATGAGGCAATTGCCCGGGTCACCCTCGAACCCGAGGTAGCGCATGGCCTCCAAGAGGCAATGAGGGTCCGGCTTCATGAGCCGGGGAGCTTTCCGGCCAAAGATTCTTTCGCCGAATGGCGGCTCCAACCCGTGTTTCTTCAGGTAGACCCGGACAGCGGCCGCAGAATTGTTCGTCGTGATCGCTATCGGCAGCTCTGCGCCGGCCAGGAACTCCACGAGTTCGGCCGCACCGTCCGTGGGGCGCGCCACCTTCGCGGCCTGCCTTTCGGCCTCCACAAGCACCTCGTCCAGGCCACGGCGGACACCGCCGGGTATGTCGTCGTGTGCCGCAACGTCGTACAGCAGTTGATGCGTATCCGTGTACGAGGCGAATTCCGATAGCAGCCATCGCTCACGGCGCAGGTAGTCCTTCATGCGCTCGGCAACTGCTTCCGCCGTGTACACGGCGAACAGGTCACAAAGCGGCCCATCGAAGTCGAAGAGGACGACCTTGACGCCTCGCACTCGGCTCAGGAGCCACTCAGGGTCGATCGAAGCCATTCAGTGAGTGTCACACCGATTCGGCGATTGTGTCCCACAGGGAGTCGAACCACTGCTGACAGTCCGCCCGTTGCTCGGTCCCCTGAAGGTACAGACGTGCCCCCAGACCCAGGACGTCGTGAATCTGAACGCTCTGGCCGTCCGGAAGTTCGACGGTGTTCGCCTCGACCTTGTAGAAGCCCATGAGCCCCTGATGCCCGTTGAGCAAGTAGTACTTGGCCACCGGCGTGATGGGGACGGTCCGTACGTCGACGGCCACATCGACCTTCCGCCTGCTCAGGTCCTCGAGCAGGTTGCGCAGGGTGAACGCGTGGCGCTCGATCAGCTCGGACAACCGGTCGAGCGGCCGGGTGTCATCCGGGTCCCCCACGATGCGGGGGATCGCCAAGTGCGCACCGGGACGGGCCAGCAGGAGCCGAACCCGGATCGACTGAGGTTGGATCTCCTCACGGAGGATCCGGCGCGCCTGGGGCATGATGGCCCCGTTCAGAGACTCAGCCGTCAGGCAGTACGCGTCGATCGTGACGTGATCCGCCTCGAACGCCTCCGCGATGGCGTCGTCCAGCTCGATGCTGCCGGCTTCCACCGTCGCCGTGGCGGTCCCGTTGGCGTGGGAGGTGACGGCGGACTTCCGCCAGTCCCGGGCGAATACGCCCTTGCCCTGCGCCGACTCCACGTAACCCTTGCCCTCAAGCGCCTTGATCGCCTTCTGGACGGTGGCGCGGGAGACGTCGAACCTGTCCACCAGTTCGGCGTGCGTGGGGAGTTGGTCGCCCACCTCGATGGCGCCGCCCTCGATTTCGTGACGCAACGCATCGGCCACGCGCTCGTACTCACGCCTGGCCCCGCCGACGGTGCGGTCGTTGCTCACGTGACCCACACTACAGCTTCACGCCAGGCAAGTGGAGTTGACTGCATGGAGTTTAGCGATCTGCAGTCAGCGGCAACATGACCATAGAGGAATGCAGTCAACTGGTCCAGCGGACAATCAAGTTGGACCAGTTGACGCCATCGGGGGCCGCAGCCTCTCCGTCCCGACGACGCGCCGGGGATGACCGCGGCTGAGAGTGCAGCGCCACGACGCTTCGCACGCATCAGCAGCACCACGCTTCCGCTCAGCCACCTGCCGACCTACGGGTCAAATCTGCCCCCTTCGCGGTCTACGCGCGGAGGGATCGATCCAACGCGCCCCGAAGGAGTGAATCGCTATGCCCGCTCTCGCTCTGTGCGCCTTCGCGTTCGAGCAGCTCGTCCAGTGGCGGTACGGCGCGGCCGGCGCCTTCGCCGTCGGACTGTTCACGGTGGGCCACAAGGCCCGGAACACGACGTTCACGTGCGTCGGACTCGCGGTGATCGCGCTGCTGCTGGCCCAGTAGGGCCGGTGCGGCAGCGGACCCGCGGCTTTCGGTCGGCCACCTGGGAAGGGGGTGGGTCATGCTGTGGGGTCATCTGACGGCGGCGCTGCTGGAGCAGTACCTGGCGTGGCAGTACGGGCCGTTGATGGGGCTGGGCGTACTGCTGGTGGCCGCCGGGCGCAGGGCGCGTTCCCGTTATGCGATGTGCGTCGGCGGGGTGCTCGTCCTGCTGGTGCTGGTGTCGTACGGACACCGCTAGCCACCGCTAGAACGTGTCGATCGGCCAGGGCCTGCGTGCCGTACGGAACAGCGCGTCGACACGGGCCGCGCCGCCCGGGCGGGACTCCGTGACGGCGCCCGTGACGGTCAGGCGGGCCGCGGACTCCTCGCCGAGGTAGAGGGAGGCGAGGGCCACCGCGGTGAGGGAGACGTCCGGGGCGGCGGAGGGGGCCGCCTCGGCGGTGGCGGTGCCGTCGGCGGCGGCTTCGAGGCGGAAGCGGCCGGCGGCGTACCCGTCCGGGTCGGCGACGTCGAGGACGACCGAGCCCGGGGCCGCGTACGTACGGGCGGACAGCGCCCGGGGCACGTCCAGCAGCCGCAGCCACAGGAAGTCGCTCGTGGAGTGGACGTGGGCGGCGCGCGGGTCGTCCAGCAGCAGCGGCAGGACGTCGTCCTGGCCGCGGAAGCCGGTGCGGACGGTGGCGACCCAGTCGACGGCGAGCAGGTAACGCCACAGGGCGCGCTCGGCCTCGGGGGTCGCGGCGATCAACTCCCGCACCGTGACAGGGACCTTCGGGAACATCCCGTGCCAGGTGTCCTCGGCCGTGTACGCGGCCAGGCCGTCCACCCGCCCGGAGGCGTCGCGGTAGAGGACGAAGATCGGTTCCTTCCAGGGGAAGGAGGGGTTGACCACCGTCCCGGTGGCGTACTCCCAGTTGCGTTCGGTGCGGTTGATCGCGCCGGGGTGGCGCAGCCGCACCCGGTCGTGGAGCTGCGGTCCGAGCTTGAGGACCTCGGACGGGTCCGACAGGTCGACGCGGCCGCTGTCGGACGGCGGCCCCTGGGGGCGGCCGGCGCGGGCGGTGTCGACCTCCCACTCGGTGATCCCGGCGGCGGGGCCGAAGCCGAAGCGGCCGTAGATCCGGTACTCGGCGGCGACGAGGATCGCGACGGGCTCGCCACGGCGCACGGAGGCGTCGAGTTCGGCGGCCATCATGCGGGAGGCCAGGCCGCGGCGGCGGTGCGTGGCGGTGACGGAGACGCTGGTGATCGCCGAGGCGGGCAGCACCGCGCCGCCGGGCACCGTCAGTTCGCGGGGCATGCTGCGGAAGGTGGCCACGCAGCGGCCCTCGTCGAAGGCGCCCTGGGTACGGTCGAGGTCCGTCTGGGAGCGGCGGAGCGCGATCTCCTCCTCGGTCACCGACGGCGGCCGGTGGAAACCGGTGTTGACGGCGCGCAGCCAGCCGGGGAAGTCGGACTCGCCGATCGTACGGACCTCAAGGCTCATGTCCGGCACGGTAGGCGGACCCCGGCCCGGGCCGCATCCGGTTTTCGCCACGCGGCCGTCAGTCGCCCGCCAGCAGGTCGTCGACCCGGGCCTCGCCCTCGCGGTAGCGGCGGGCGATCTCGGTGCTGCAGCCGTCCACCGTCCGCTGCAGGGACTGCCGGCAGCGCGAGACCTGCTGCTCGTGGCGGACCAGCCGGCCCATCGCGTCGTGGAGTTCCTGGTCGGTGCGGGCCTCGAGGTCGGAGAGCTGGACCTCGGCGAGCATCTCCTCGGCGAGCTGCCGGTAGCGCTCGCTGTGCGGGGTGCCCAGGGTGACGTGGCGGGCGGAGGAGCGGTGCCGGGACGGGGTGTCGGTGAGGATCTCGGAGAGCCGGTCGAGCACGGGCGCGTCCGGGGCGGTGCGCCGGGCGACTTCGGCGCGGAGGATGTCGATCCGGCCCTGCAGGAGCCGCCGCAGGTAGGAGAGGTCGGCCTCCTCCAGCTGGGCCTCGCGGCGCGCGGTGCGCAGCCCGTCGAGGGTCAGGCCGGCGAGGTCGGGCTGGGGGGTGCCGGCGGTGAGGGGGGAGCGCGGGCCCGGTGCCTTGAGCATGCGATCGCCTTCCGCCGTACCGGTCGTGATGCTGTGCTTCATCGCTGTCCGTCCCCTCGTCCCCCACGTCGGGCAGACTTCGATCGTGCCACCGAGTAGCTGCGTCGCGCAGGCACCTGCACCCGAACGGCGGCTCCGGACAGTTGTGCGTGAGTCCAAGCGGGCGTACGGCCCGGGTGCCGCGCGCCCCCGCCGGGCCGGGACAATGGCGGCATGCGTGCGGTGGCCCAGCGGGTGAGCGAAGCGAGTGTCGTGGTGGACGGCGAGACGGTCGGCGAGATCGCGGGTCCCGGCCTGTGCGTGCTGGTGGGGGTGACGCACGACGACACCGCCGAGAAGGCGGCCCAACTGGCCCGGAAGCTGTGGGGGCTGCGCATCCTGCCCGGGGAGAAGTCCTGCTCGGACATCGCCGCGCCGCTGCTCGTGATCTCCCAGTTCACCCTCTACGGTGACGCCCGCAAGGGGCGCCGCCCCACGTGGAACGCGGCGGCGCCCGGCCCGGTCGCCGAGCCGCTGGTGGACGAGGTGGTGGCGCAACTGCGGTCGCTGGGCGCCCATGTGGAGACGGGCCGGTTCGGAGCGGAGATGAAGGTCTCGCTCACGAACGACGGCCCGTTCACGGTCGTCCTGGAGATGTGAGGCGGGGCCCTCAGGGCCGGCCCCTCACGGCGCGCCCCTCACCTCACGGCGCGACGACCGTCTCCTGGCTCGCCGCCGTCCCGTCCGCGAGCAGCGTCGCGTCCACCGGGGTGTTGCGCTTGATCACGGCGATGGCGATCGGCCCCAGTTCCCAGTGCCGGGCGGAGGAGGTGACGGTGCCGACCGGGCGGCCGTCGGGCCCGTCCGCGGCGAGCCGTACGGGCGCGCCGTGGCCGGGCAGCTTGACCTCGCTGCCGTCGAGGTGGAGGAAGACCAGGCGGCGCGGCGGCCGGCCGAGGTTGTGCACGCGCGCGACGGTCTCCTGGCCGCGGTAGCAGCCCTTGTCGAGGTGGACGGCGGTGTCCAGCCAGCCCAGCTCGTGCGGGATGGTGCGGTGGTCGGTCTCCAGGCCGACCCGCGGGCGGTGCGCCTCGATCCGCAGCGCCTCCAGGGCCAGCACGCCCACCGGGGTGCCGAGCTGCCGCGGCAGGTCCTCCAGTTCGCCGCGCGGCACGAACACCTCGCGGCCGTACGGGACCTCGCGCACCGGCCAGTCCCCGGGGACGGTGGCGATGCTGCCCGCGGGCAGGTGTACGACGGCGTACTCGCCGGTCCGGTCGGAGACGTCGACCTGGTAGAAGAACTTCATGCTCTCCAGGTACGCGATGAGCTCGCCCTGCGTGCCGGGCTCGACGTGCATCCAGGTGGTCGTGCCGTCGTCGACGAGGTAGAGGGCGTGCTCGATGTGGCCGTGGGCGGAGAGGACCAGCGCCTCGGTGGCCCGGCCCGGCGGGAGGTCGCTGACGTGCTGGGTCAGCAGCAGGTGGAGCCACGCGAGGCGGTCCTGCCCGGTGACGGCGACGACGCCCCGGTGGGAGAGGTCGACGAAGCCGTCGCCGCCCGCCAGCGCGCGCTGTTCGCGGAAGAGGTCTCCGTAGTGCGCGGCCACTCCCTCGTCCGGGCCCTCCGCGGGGACGGCACCGGGGAGCGACAGCAGGGGACTGGTCGTTGTTTGGCGCTGCATGCCCACCACCCTACGTCCGGTTACTTGAACCCTCAGGCGTTCGGGGCTTCCCCGCGCAGTCCGCGCAACGGCCGAAGATCGCGAAGTGCTTCATGTCGGTCTCGAAGCCGTACGTCTCGCGCAGCCGGGCCGTCAGCGGCTCGGCGACGGAGACGTCGGCCTCGATGACGGACTCGCAGTCCCGGCACACCAGGTGCATGTGGTGGTGGCGGTCGGCGAGGTGGTAGGTCGGGGCGCCGTGTCCGAGGTGGGCGTGGCTGACCAGGCCCAGCTCCTCCAGGAGCTCCAGGGTGCGGTAGACCGTGGAGATGTTGATCCCGGAGGCGGTCTTGCGCACCTCGGTCAGGATGTCGTCGGGGGTGGCGTGCTCCAGCTCGTCCACAGCCTCCAGGACAAGCTGCCGCTGCGGCGTCAGTCGGTAGCCGCGCTGCCTCAGGTCGCTCTTCCAGTCCGTGGTGACCACGAGGACAGTCTAGGCAAGGGAAAGGGGGATCACGGCGTCGTGATCCCCCTCGGCGGCCTTCCGGCCGGACGTCTCAGCGGAAGAAGGCGATGCCGTCGTCCGGGAGGTCCCCCAGGTCCTTCGCCCACTCGCTGGGGTTGACGACCTTCTTCAGGTGCGCCGACATGTAGGGGCGGAGCGGCACCTCGGGGGTGGCCTTCTCGCCGACCCACATCAGGTCGCTCTTGACGTAGCCGTACAGGCGCTTGCCGCCGCTGTACGGGGGCGCGTCGGCGAGCCGGGCCACGGCGTCGGTGACGAGGTCGATCTGCGGCTTGGCCTCGGCGAGCTCGCCGTACCAGATCTCGATGACGCCGTCGTCACGGGTCATGGTGACCTCGACCTTGCGGTCCTTGTCGACGCGCCAGAAGCCGGACTCGCTCTCCAGCGGCTTCGCCGGCTTGCCCTCGGCGTCCAGCACCCAGGTCTTGGAGGTGTACTCCAGGAACGACCGCCCGTCGTGGCTGAAGATCACCTCCTGCCCGAAGTTGCACTTCTCGTCGCCCGGGAAGTCGAAGACGCCCGCGCCCTCCCAGGTGCCCAGGAGGAAGGCCAGGGGGACCAGGTCGGGGTGCAGGTCGGAGGGGATCTCGATCATGTTCAGCGCTGTCCCTGGTAGAGCTTCTTGACGACCAGAGCCGAGAACGCGATGACGCCCAGGCAGACCAGGACGAGCAGGGTGTCGAAGAAGAACTCAAGGGGGCTCACGAGCGTGCTCCTCGGGCATGCGCGGACGGTCGGCGGCCCGGTGGGGCCGGCTACGAGTCTAGTGGGCGGGTGCGGGCGCGGCCGCGTGAGGTCTCCCCACGCGCCGCGCCCGCACCCGGTCGCCCGCGTACGGCCCGGTCAGCCGAGCAGCTGTGCCTGGAGCAGCACGGTCTGGTGGAACGGCACGGCGGGCTGGGTGCCGGCCTTGGAGAGGACGACCACCGCCAGGACGTCGCCGGCCTGGACGTAGCCGTAGCGGACGTGCTCGGCGCCGCGCGGTGTGTCCTCGTCGAACAGGGAGGGGTGCAGCTCGGGGTCGTCGAGCCAGGTCGACTCCCACTCCTTGTCGTAGTCGGCCGAATCCACCTGCGCGGGGGTGCCGTCCACGACGAACGTGTCCTTGGCGTCGCCCGAGTAGCCCTCGGTGGCGAACTGCAGCAGGTAGACCTCCGCGCGGGTGCCGTCGCCCATGGTCCAGGCGCGGGCGGCGATGTGCCGGAGGGTGTTCTGCTCCAGGGCCGCGCCCAGCTTCTTGCGGTCTCCCTTGGGGTAGAGCTCCAGGAAGTCGCCGGTCGGCAGCCACCCGGTGGCGCCCGGGAAGTCCTTGTCGACCTTGGCCCCGGCGGGGGCCGGGAGCAGCAGGGTGCGGACGTCCGCGTAGTGACGGCGGGGCCGGTTCCGCTCCGTGTCCAGCGCCCGGGGCTCCCCCGCGGGGAGCTTGGGCAGCTTCAGCGCGGGGTACGTCCAGCGGCCGTCGTCCGGGGTCTCCAGACCCGGGATCTCGGTCCGCTCGGGCTGCGTGACGGCGTACGCCGTGGCTCCGCCGAGGGCCGCGAACACCACGACGGCGGCCGTCCACCGCAGCGCGGCCCGCAGGACCCGCCGCTCCCGCAGCGGCTTCCGCCGAACGGGGGCGACGGCCTCGGGGGTGGCGACTTCGGGGGTGGCGGCCTCCGCCGGCACCCCGTCCGCGGGCACGGGCTCGGGCTCGGGCTCGGCTGCCGGCGATGTGCCGGGGGACACGGCCTCCGGGGCGGCGCCTTCGGCCGGCACCCCGTCCGCGGGCTCGGGCTCGGGCTCGACGGCCTCCGGGGCGGCCTCGGCGGACACAGCCTCCACGGAGGTCCGCGCCACGACAGGCTCCGCGGCCTCCGCGGAGGCCTGCGCTGCGACGGCGTCGGGCTCGGCTGCCGGCTCGGCGCCCTCCGCCGGGGCGGCCACGCGGCCGGCGTCAGGGAGGGTCTCCGCCGCCGGGGCGGCGGACTGGGCCGGGACCTTCACGTCGTCTCTCTGGGTCTGCTCGCTCATGCGGCCTCTCCCGGGTCCTGTACGCGGTCGAGCTGCTGCTTGAACAGATCCGCGGCGTCGTCCTTCTCCAGCGGCGAGGTGCCGGAGACGGACATGCGGATGGTCAGGTCGCCCTCGGTCGCCTCGCAGATCATGGTGTCGAGCTCGGCGCCGGGCTTCTTCGGCGGCAGTACGCAGCGCGCCTTGTCGTGGCCCTCGATCCTCGGCCCGTTCCTGAAGACTCCGAGCGCCTTGGTGAACTCGGTGAAGAACTCGGTTCCGGCGCGCGCCGCGCGCTTGTTCTTCATCTGCACGATCTGCGTCTCGAAGACGGCCGCGCCCATCGCCTCGCGGTACGTCCGCAGGCCGACGCCCTGGATGTGCAGCCCCGCCACGGTCTTGTGCAGCCGGTCGCGCTGCTTCTTCGGCAGCCCGGCGAGGTCGCCCTCGAACACGGCCACCGCCTCCTTGCCGGTGAACTCGGCGTCGTTGCCGAACTCCCCGACGTCCGGGCCCGGCATGTAGGTGTCGGGCACGGGCAGCAGCAGCTTGCCGAGGGTGCCGTAGTGGCTGCCGCCGGACCGGGTGCCGTACTCGCCGGTCTTCTTCGGCTCGGGGGCCTTCCAGGTCTGGTGGCTCGCCTGCTTGCCGTCGTCCTTCTGGTGCTGGAGCACGGCGAAGCCGAGGCCGCCGCCCGCGACGACGGCGACCAGCGCGGCGGCGATGCCGAGCGCGAGGCCGCGACGGCCACGACGGGGCGCGGGTGCGGGTGCGGACTCGGACTCGGACGCGGGCACAGGAACCGGCACGGGGACGGTCTCCGGCGCGGTGGCCCCGTCCACGGGCTCGGGCCCCTCGACCGGCGCAGGCTGCGCTTCGGACGGGGCCGTCGGCGCGTCGGCACGGCCCTCGGACTGCGGCTCCGGCTGCGGCTCCGGCTGCGGCTCCGGCTCCGGCTGGGACTCCGGCTGCGACTCCACGGGGACAGGGGTGTTCTCGTCGCTCACAGCCGCTCCCACTGCCGCTCGGCCAGGGACATCATGGTGGACTTCTTGATCGGCCGTTCCGAGTTCACCCAGATGTCCATCATGACCGTGCCCTTCCGGGCCAGGGCGCGGGCCGTGTACAGGGGCAGGTAGCCCGCCTTCGTCCAGGGCTTGGAGTAGACCCACACCCTGCCGTCGAAGGCGCCGGGGATGGCGGACCCGGTGTTGCCCGCGTACTTCTTCTCGGCCATGTAGCTCTGCTGCCCGTCGAGCATGTCGTCGGTGTACGTGCCGCTCTCGTCACGGAACTGGATCAGGCGGACCTCGGTGGTGGTGGTCGTGGCGTAACCGCCCGTCCGCCACACGGAGACGGCGGCCCTCCGGAAGTCGTTGCTGTTCAGCTCGCTGAACATGTAGTCCGGCTCGTCGAAGCTGTCCGCGTACTCGTACAGCGACATCCAGTGGTCGTTGCCGGTCTGGCCGTCCAGGTCCTTGGCGCCCTTCGGCCGCTTCAGCAGCAGCTTGCGCAGGTCCCCGTCGGAGGTGACCAGCGTGTCCTCGGCGGCCGTGAGCGGCTTCGCCGCGGGGGCGGCGCCCGTGGGCTGCACGAGCTTGTGCTGGGCCAGCGGCGGGAGCGGGGTCTCGGGGCGGTCGTACTGGATCTGGTATCCCGTGCCGGCTCCCGCGAGGACGCCGAGGACGGCCGCGCAGGCGATCAGCAGGGTGGTCCGGCCGCGTCTGCGCGGCGGGCGGACGGGGGGCCCGTCCGGAACAGGTGCGTCCTGTTCCGGGACGGGGGTGTCCTGGGACAAGGGGTTCTCCACTGGCGTGTTCGTGGGTGGATGGGGCCGGCGTGCGGGCCGGCCCGTACGTTCGGTGTGCCGTGCGGCTCGGCTCAGCGGCCGGTCTTCAGGCGTCGGTACTGCTGGTCGAGGAGCCGCGCGAGCAGGTTCTTGCCGGGGGTCTTCGCCCCGGTGACGGAGAGGGTGATGTGCACGTCGCCCTGGTGGGACAGCACGATCACCGAGCCGGTGCTCTCCGCGGAGGAGGACGACAGCCGGTAGGCCTTGCCCGGGGTGCCCGAGGACGGCAGCGTGATCCGGGTGCCCTCGTAGTAGAAGCCGTCGTAGTAGGCCGTGGCGGAGCCGGCGCTCGCGAAGCGGACGAGCTGCGCGGAGACCTCGTAGTCGCCGTCACCGGTGAGGTAGGTCCGCTGGGCCGCGGCCTTGAAGCCGCCTGCGGCCAGGGCCCGCTTGACGTCTACGGAGTCCGCGACCTCCGAGCGGGACAGCTCGGTGCCCTGCTCGTCGCCGTAGACCTCGGCGTCGGCCGGCGGGGTCAGCAGGAAGTAGCGCAGGTCCCCGCCGTGCCTGCCGTCGGCCACGGTGCCCTTGAGGGTGTGGGCGGGCGAGGGCGAGGCCGTCGCGCTCCGGCTCGGGGAGGCCGTCGGCGACGGCGTCCCCGGTCCTGTGGTTCCCGGATCCGCGCTGCTCGACGCGGTATCGGCCGGGAACGCGGACGCGGACGGCGATGAGGACGATGAGCCGAACGCCACGACGGCCCCGGCAGTCAATGTCGCGATCACGACAAGTCCGGCAATCGTGGCGATCACGACGCCGGTACGCGATTCAGTACGCGCTTCCACAAGCCCCCCCGGGCAGAAATCCGCAGCAGGCGCGCTGATCGCGCCTACGCGGCGAACGCATTATTGTCGAGCGTCGGCAAACGCTCCCAGTGTTTTTCCTGTGCGACCGGCCACCCTAAGGTATGAACCATGGCGAAGAAGCTCGTGATCAAGGTAACCGCAGGTGCCGACGCCCCCGAACGCTGCTCCCAGGCGTTCACGGTGGCGGCGGTGGCGGTCGCCAGCGGCGTGGAGGTGTCCCTCTGGCTGACCGGTGAGTCCTCGTGGTTCGCGCTGCCGGGACGGGCCGCCGAGTTCGAGCTGCCGCACGCCGCGCCGCTGCCCGAGCTGATCGAGGGGATCCTTGCGGGGGGCCGGATCACACTGTGCACGCAGTGCGCGGCGCGCCGCGACATCACGGAGGAGGACGTGCTCGACGGGGTCCGGATCGCCGGTGCGCAGGTCTTCGTCAGCGAGGCCATGGCCGACGGCACGCAGGCACTCGTCTACTGAGCCGCCGCGCCCCGCGTGCGCGCACCAGGTGCGGTGGGCGCGTGGGCGCCCCGGGGCGTCAGCGCTGGTCGCGGTGGTCGTCGCGGCGGTCCAGCTCGCGCCACCACTCGTCGGAGGTCGCGTCCCCGGTCTCGTCCCACCAGTGCTCGTCCGGGCCCCTGCGGTTGGCCACCACGGCGGCGATCGGCGGGATGACCATGGCCACCACGCACATCCCGACGGCCACCGGCACCGACCACAGGCGCACGAGACTCCACGCCAGGACGAAGAGCAGGACGCAACTGCCCATCATGGCGTAATACCAGCGACGACGACGCCTCGTGGACACCCTTCCACCGTACGACCCGAAGGGCCGCACTCCCAGTCGGTGGCCCGGTGGGAATGTGCGGCCCTTCGTCGTACGCGCTGCCGTGGGTCAGACGGCGATGGCGACCTCGGTGAGGTCGCCCTGCTGGGCGACGACGGCGCGGTCCACCGTCGCGCCCGGCACGAGGGCGCGCAGCGTCCACGTCCCGGGGGCCGCGAAGAAGCGGAACTGGCCGGTCGCCGAGGTCGGCACCTCGGCCGTGAACTCGCCGCCGCCGTCCAGCAGCCGGACGTAACCGGTCACCGGCTCGCCGTCGCGGGTCACGGAACCCTGGATGATCGTCTCGGTCGCCACGTCGATGCCGGCCAGGTCCGGGCCGCCGGCCTTCGCTCCACACATGGTGCTGATTCCTCCGGGTCGGGGTCTCGGGTCTCGGGGCTTACTTCGCGGCGCCGAGCTCGATCGGCACGCCGACGAGGGAGCCGTACTCGGTCCAGGAACCGTCGTAGTTCTTGACGTTGGGCTGGCCGAGCAGCTCGTGCAGCACGAACCAGCTGTGCGCGGAGCGCTCGCCGATGCGGCAGTAGGCGATGGTGTCCTTCGCCAGGTCCACGCCCTCGCCCTCGTACAGCTCCTTCAGCTCGTCGTCCGACTTGAAGGTGCCGTCGTCGTTGGCCGACTTCGACCACGGGATGTTCCGGGCTGTCGGGACGTGGCCCGGGCGCTGGGACTGCTCCTGGGGGAGGTGGGCCGGGGCGAGCAGCTTGCCGGAGAACTCGTCGGGCGAGCGGACGTCGACCAGGTTGAGGCTGCCGATGGCGGCGAGCACGTCGTCGCGGAAGGCGCGGATCGAGGTGTCCTGGGCCTTGGCCCTGTACTCGGTGGCCGGGCGGGACGGGACCTCGGAGCCGTCGACCAGGTCGCGGGAGTCCAGCTCCCACTTCTTGCGGCCGCCGTCGAGGAGCTTGACGTCCTGGTGGCCGTAGAGCTTGAAGTACCAGTACGCGTAGGACGCGAACCAGTTGTTGTTGCCGCCGTAGAGGACGACGGTGTCGTCGTTCGCGATGCCCTTCTCCGACAGGAGCTTCTCGAAGCCGGCCTGGTCGACGAAGTCACGGCGCACCGGGTCCTGGAGGTCCTGCTTCCAGTCGATCCGGACGGCGTTCTTGATGTGGTTCTTGTCGTACGCCGACGTGTCCTCGTCGACCTCGACGATGACCACCTTCGGGTCGTCGATCCGGGCCTGGACCCAGTCGGCGTCCACCAGGACGTCACTGCGGCTCATTGCTGTCTCCTCCGGGGCAGTTGCGGAATGTCACGGCGCACGGACGGGTGCGCACGGGGGCCGGGCTGCGCTGCGCGGGCGCGCCACGGCGTGAGCGCGGGGAAGGGTGGGGCGGAGTGCGGCGCCGGGAGACGGCGCGGGGCCCCTAGGGGACGCGACAGAGCATGGCGGCGACACGGCACAGGTCGACTGCCCGCCGCTTCGTGAGGTCCGCCTGTCGCTTCATGGCCTCGATCGTAGGGAAGGGGACCGGCCGGTGTCACCGGCGGTCCGTATCCCGAGATGAGATTGTCCGTACTTCGAGATGAACATCGGGTGCCGCACCTCCGCCCGGTGGCCCGGGGCCAGCCGGCCGCCGCGTCGGCTGCGGAGCGGACGCCGACGTCTCACTGGGCGAGAACGACCTTCTTGCCGGTCGCCGCGATGTCGATGCCGTCGGCGGTCGCGGTGACCGACGAGAGCTCGATGCCCTCCGGCAGGCCCGTCAGCGCGCGGGTGAAGTCGATCCGCTCGCGGATCAGGTCCTCCACGACCGGGGGCAGCGAGTCCAGTCCCGGTATCTTGCCCGCGGTCAGCTTGATCTTGCCCTTGCCGGCCACGGCGACCTCGCTCACCACGCTGCGCTTGATCGTGCCGACCGGGGTGGAGACCTCCACCCCCACCTTGACCTGGCCCTTGCCGTTCGCCGAGGTGCCGCCGTAGCCGATCGTCACGCCGCTGGGGGCGGCCTTGGCCAGGTCCTCGTAACTGACCAGGGCGGTGCCCTCGGCCGTGTCGGCGACCGCGCTGCTGAAGCCGTCGCCCAGGCTCACCCCGTGCAGGTCGGCCCGGAAGCGGGCGACGCGCAGCGTCTCGCCCCCGGTGCCGGCGGCCTGCACGCCGTCCGCCGTCACCTCGACGTCGTCGAGCTTCTTGGCCAGCACCTGCGTGAGGAACGGGAAGCCCTTGATGTCGATCCCCGGCGGGGAGGTCAGTCCCAGTGTCGTCTTCGCCCGGTCCGCCGCCTCGGACTCCGCGAAGTGCACGGCGATCCGGTCCGCCGCGACGAACAGGCCGCCGAGGAGCACGAAGAGGACGAGCAGGACCTTCAGAGTGCGCATGCGACAACCCCCGAGTCGGTGTTCGGACCGACCCTAGTCGGTGTGTCAGCCCAGCAGTGCCCGGGCGGTCATGTAGACCGCCGGGGCCGCGGCGGTCAGCGGCAGCGCCACACCCGCCGTGAAGTGCACGAACCGGGACGGGAAGTCGTAGCTGGCCGCCCGCAGGCCGATCAGCGCGCAGATCCCGGCGACGAGCGCGACCGGCGCCGCGTCGGAGGTCTCCAGCTGCCCGAGGGCGACGCCGCTGCCGGTGGCGGCCGCGAGCGCGACGAGGACCGAGACCACGCCGGGCAGCGGGATCGCCCGGGCGAGCGTCGCGACGGCGACCGCGACCACCGCGGTCACGACGGCGTCGGTGCCGCGCGGGTCGGCCGTCGTCGCCAGGAATCCGGTGGCCAGGATCGTGATGAGCGTCGAGGCGGAGGTCGCGGTCAGCGAGGAGAGCCGCTCCTCGGGGGTGCCGCGGTGGCGCAGCTGCAGGACGAGGACGAGCAGCAGCCAGACGCCGAGGGTGCCGATGATCACCGCCGGGGCGTTGTCCACCCCGTCGGCCAGCACGGCGACCTCGGCGGTGACGCCCGCCAGGAAGGCCAGCACGATGCCCTGCCGGGCCGGCCACATGCCGTTCAGCCGGAACCAGCCGGCCGCGGTGACCGCCTGCAGCAGCACGCCCGCGGCGGCGAGCGCGGGGCGGCCCAGCAGCGCTCCGCCGGCCAGCAGCAGCGCCAGGGCGGCCGTGACGAGGGCGGGCTGCATGCCGGGGGCGATGATCGGCGAGCCGGTGCGGGAGGCCTGCCGGCGCCGAGCGGCGCGGCCGCCGCCGGGGGGCGGCTCCGGGGCGCCGTCCACGGGCGGGAGGAGGGCGGTGGTGTCGTGCGCGGGCATCGGGCCCGCGCCGCGGTCGTACCAGTCGTGGTTGTCGGTCACGTGCTCATCCTCCCGCGAACGGCGGGAGCACCTCGACGGTGCCGCCGTCGGCCAACCGGACCCCGGTGTGGTCCCGGGTGCCGACGGGGTTCCCGTCGACCAGGAACGAACAGTTCGCCAGGACGCGGGCGAACTCGGGGCGGGACGCGTGGCGCTCGCGCGCCGCGTCCAGCGCCTCGGCGAGGGTGCCCTCCCGGTACGGCTCCTCCGCGGCGCCGGCGGCGGCCTTGGCCGCGGCCCAGTACCGGATGGTTCCGTGTGCCGCCATAGCGGTCCTTCCGTTCGCCCGTGCGGGTCCTGCCGCGGTCCATGATGGCGCAGCGCGGGCGGGGCACGGCGGCCGGGCCCGGTCCGTGCGGGCGGCGGGCGGGCCGGCGGGGTCAGGCGGGGCGGGCCGGCGGCGCGGGTGCGGGCGGCCGTCCACACGGCGATGCGGCGCAGGAGGTCGGGCGCCGCGGCGTTCTCGGCGTGGCCGAACCCGGGCTCGATCCACAGTTCGGCGGCGCCGCCCGCGGCCTCGGCGAGGGAGAGCGGGTGGTCGAGCGGGAAGTAGCCGTCGCGGTCGCCGTGCACGACGAGCAGGGGTGTGGGCGCGATGGAGCGCACCGCCTCGACGGGCGGCACGGGCACGGGGTCCCAGTCCCGGTCGTGGATGCGCGTGTGCAGCAGTCCCCGGGAGACCAGTCGTCCCACGGGCTGGGTGATCGCCCAGTGCACCCGGCGCATCGGCGCCGTACCGCGGTAGTACCAGCGCGCGGGCGCGCTCACGGAGACGACGGCGTCAACGTGCGCCCCCTCGTGCGCCGGTTTGCGCCCCGCGTGCCGCAGGACGACGGAACCGCCCATCGAGAAGCCCACCGAGGCCACCGCGGGGTGGCCGAGCCGCCGTGCCCAGCGCACCGCGGCGTCCAGGTCCAGGACCTCGCGGTCGCCGACCGTGGAGCGCCCGCCCGAGCGGCCGTGCCCGCGGAAGGAGAAGGTCACCACGCCACCGACGCCGTCCACCCGGGCGAAGGTCTCCGCCGCCCGGACCACGGCCGGCCGCTCCAGGGCGCCGGTGAAGCCGTGCGCCACGACGATCGCGAGCCCCCCGGGCGTCGTCCCGGGCAGGTACGCGGCGTCGATCGGCACCCGGTCCTCGGCCGTCAGGACGGCCCGCAGCCCCCCGGAGACGATCGACGGGACACTCGACCGCACGGCGGCGGACTCACTCACGGACTCCATGTGGGCTATTCTCTTTGGTCAAGAGGATCCGGGCAGCGTCGCCCCCGGGTCCTTTCGTGCTTTCCGGGGCACCGGAGCGCACACGTCGGCGCACGCACACGTCCTCGCAGGACCGAGGAGGGTCGCTATGGGCAAGCGGAACACGCATGACCGGACGGTGGACGACGGGAGCGGCCGGTGAGCTCACTCCTCCTCCTGACCAACGCGCTGCAGCCGTCCACCGAGGTGCTCCCGGCGCTCGGGCTGCTGCTGCACAACGTACGGGTGGCCCCGGCCGAGGGCCCCGCGCTGGTGGACACGCCCGGCGCCGACGTGATCCTCGTCGACGGCCGCCGCGAGCTGCCGCAGGTCCGCTCGCTGTGCCAGTTGCTGCGCTCCACCGGGCCCGGCTGCCCGCTGGTCCTGGTGGTCACCGAGGGCGGCCTGGCGGCCGTCACCGCGGACTGGGGCATCGACGACGTCCTGCTGGACACGGCGGGGCCCGCCGAGGTCGAGGCGCGGCTGCGGCTGGCGATGGGCCGGCAGCAGATCGGCGTCGACGACAGCCCGATGGAGATCCGCAACGGCGACCTGTCGGTGGACGAGGCCACGTACAGCGCGAAGCTCAAGGGCAGGGTCCTGGACCTGACCTTCAAGGAGTTCGAGCTGCTGAAGTACCTGGCGCAGCACCCGGGCCGGGTCTTCACCCGCGCCCAGCTCCTCCAGGAGGTCTGGGGCTACGACTACTTCGGCGGCACCCGCACCGTGGACGTCCACGTACGGCGGCTGCGCGCCAAGCTCGGGCCCGAGCACGAGTCCCTGATCGGCACCGTCCGCAACGTCGGCTACCGCTTCGTCACCCCGGAGAAGGGCGAGCGGGCGACGGAGGAGACGGCGCCCGCGCGGACCGGGCGGGAACCCGCGCAGGGGTCGGCCGTGACCGCCTCCAGGAACGGGTGATCACGCGGTGGTCACGCCTGTGGACAGACGGTGGGACGCGCGGGTGTACCCGCGTAGACTCGGCCCGTGGCAAAGGTGACGCGTGACGATGTGGCCAGGCTTGCGGGGACCTCGACCGCGGTCGTCAGCTACGTCATCAACAACGGACCCCGGCCGGTCGCACCGGCCACCCGCGAGCGCGTGCTCGCGGCGATCAAACAGCTGGGCTACCGCCCCGACCGGGTGGCCCAGGCGATGGCGAGCCGCCGCACCGACCTCATAGGGCTGATCGTGCCGGACGCCCGGCAGCCGTTCTTCGCGGAGATGGCGCACGCCGTCGAGAGGGCGGCCGCCGAGCGCGGCAAGATGGTGCTGGTCGGCAACTCGGACTACCTCGACGAGCGCGAGGTGCACTACCTGCGGGCCTTCCTCGGCATGCGGGTCTCGGGGCTGATCCTGATCAGCCAGGGCCTCAGCGAGCACGCCGCGACGGAGATCGACGCCTGGGACGCGCGGGTCGTGCTGATGCACCGGCGCCCGGAGGCGATCGACGACGTCGCGGTCGTGACGGACGACGTCGGCGGCGCCCAGCTCGCCACCCGGCACCTGCTGGAGCACGGCCACGCGTACGTGGCCTGCCTCGGCGGCACCGAGATCACCCCGAAGCACGGCGACCCGGTCACCGACCACATCGAGGGCTGGCGCCGGGCGATGCAGGAGGCGGGCATCCCCGTCGACGGCCGCCTGTTCTCGTCCTCGTACAACCGCTACGACGCCTACGAGGTCGGCCTGGAACTGCTGTCCCGGCCCGACCGGCCGACGGCCATCGTCTGCGCCACCGACGACCAGGCCATCGGCCTGCTCCGGGCGGCCCGCGAACTGCGGATCGACGTGCCGGGCGAGCTGGCCGTGGCCGGGTTCGACGACGTCAAGGAGGCGGCGCTCACCGACCCGCCGCTGACGACGGTGGCCTCGGACCGCGAGGCGATGGCCCGCGCGGCGGTCGACCTGGTGCTGGACGACGGGCTGCGGGTGAACGGCTCGCGGCGCGAGCGGCTGCGGCAGTTCCCGTCCCGGCTGGTCGTACGACGCAGCTGCGGCTGCCACTGACCGCGGCGCCGGCCGCGGCGGGCCCGCCCCCGCCCCGGTCGGCGGCCCGTCTACGGGCTGTGTAAGCGTAGGCCCTGACCTGCGGCTTCGTTCCTCATATCGGGCATACGGAACTCTGCCCCGCTTCTCAGGTCACACTCAGGCGGCTCTCATGTTCGGCGAGAACAGTCATAGGCATGAACGAGAGCACCCGTCGCAACGACGCCCACGACCCGCAGCAGCCGCAGCAGTCCTCCGGCGCCGGCGGGTACCCGCCCCGGCCGCCCTACGAGCCGCTGCTGACGTACGGGCACCCCGCGCCCTACGCCGCGCAGCCGCAGCCCCAGGCGCAGTCGCAGCGCCGGAACCGCCGTCCCGTGGCCCTGGTCGCCTCCGTGGCGCTGGTGTCCGCGTTGATCGGCGGCGGCACGGCCGCCCTCGTGGGACGGGCGACCACCCCGGCCTCCACGGCGGGCACCTCGACGAAGGTGATCGGCACCAGCAGCTCGGGCAGCACCGGTGTCTCGGCCGTGGCCGCCGCCGTCAGCCCGAGCATCGTGGAGATCAGCGCGACCTCCGCCGCCGGGGAGTCGACGGGTTCCGGGGTGGTCGTCACCGGCGACGGTGAGATCGTCACCAACAACCACGTGGTCTCCGGGGCCGACTCGGTCAAGGTGACGTTCAGCTCCGGCAAGACGGTCACCGGCAGCGTCGTCGGCACCGACAGCGGCAAGGACCTCGCGCTGGTGAAGGCCGAGGGCGTGAGCGGCCTCACCGTCGCCTCGCTCGGCGACTCCAGCCGGGTCGCGGTCGGCGACCAGGTCGTCGCCATCGGCTCGCCCGAGGGCCTGACCGGCACCGTCACCAGCGGCATCGTCTCCGCGGTCGACCGCGACGTCACCGTCTCCACCGGCGAGGGCCAGGGGCAGCGGCCCGGCGGCGGGACCGGCCGGTGGCCGTTCGAGTTCGGCGGCGGCCAGTACAACGGCGACGTCGGCCCGTCCACGACCACGTACAAGGCGATCCAGACCGACGCCTCCCTCAACCCCGGCAACTCCGGTGGTGCCCTGATCAACATGAGCGGCGAGATCATCGGCATCAACTCGGCCATGTACTCCGCCGCCTCCTCCGCCACCGGCCAGGCCGGCAGCGTCGGCCTCGGCTTCGCGATCCCGGTGAACACCCTCAAGTCCGACCTCGGCACCCTGCGCAACGGCGGCAGCGACAGCTGACCGCACCGCATCGAAGGGATGTGGGCACCATGAACGTCTTCCTCAGCACCTCCCTCCACCCCGCTACCGTCCCCTCCGGCCCCGCCGACCGCGCGCTGATCCCCTACCGGGAGCCGGCCGCCCGCGAGCCCGAGATCGCGACCACCCGCCGGTACGCGCGCCGCTACGCGCGCCGGGCGATTGCGGCCCACCGCCTCGCCGCCGTGCGAGGCTAAGAACCGGAGCACCCCGCCGCACCCCCGGGCGGCACCGACCGCCCCCGACCCTCATCCCGCGAGGTGGAAGACCATGAGCCCCGGCGAGAACGGCGAGGCCCCCGCCCGCATCCTGATCGTGGACGACGAACCCGCGGTCCGCGAAGCACTCAGGCGCAGCCTCGCCTTCGAGGGATACGAGACCGAGCTGGCGGAGGACGGCCTGGCCGCTCTGGACCAGGTCGCCTCCTACCGGCCGGACGCGATCGTCCTCGACGTCCTCATGCCGCGCATGGACGGCCTCACCACGGCCCGCAGGCTCCGGTCCGGCGGCACCACCACGCCGATCCTCATGCTCACCGCCCGCGACACGGTCGGCGACCGGGTCACCGGTCTCGACGCCGGCGCGGACGACTACCTGGTCAAGCCCTTCGAGCTGGACGAACTGCTGGCCAGGCTGCGGGCGCTGCTGCGGCGCAGCGCGTACGCGACGGTGACGGGCGGCGCCACCGGCGAGGAGAGCGCGCTGTCCTTCGCGGACCTGCGGATGGACACCTCGACCCGGGAGGTCACCCGGGCCGGTGCGCCGGTCGAGCTGACCCGCACCGAGTACACCCTGCTGGAGATGTTCCTCGCCCACCCGCGCCAGGTGCTCACCCGCGAGCAGATCCTCAAGGCGGTCTGGGGCTTCGACTTCGAGCCGAGCTCCAACTCCCTGGACGTGTACGTGATGTACCTGCGGCGCAAGACCGAGGCCGGGGGCCTGCCGCGGCTGGTCCACACCGTGCGGGGCGTCGGCTACGTGCTGCGCTCCGCGGAGGGCAAGGGCTGATGCGGCGCATCCCGCGCTTCCGCTCGCTGCCGCTGCGGTCCCGGCTGGCGATCCTCACCGCGGCCGCCGTGGCGGTCGCCGTGGCCGCGTGTGCGCTGGCCTGCTGGTTCATCGTGGAGAAGCAGCTGATGGACCAGCTCGACGAGTCGCTGCGCGCACCGGGCAACGCGGCCCCCGCCGCCCGGAGCGTGCTCGGCGACTACGGGTGCCTGAGCTCACCGCAGAGCGACACGTCCGACGGACCGCTCTCCTTCAACCCCAACCACTCGTCCGTGCTGCTCGTCACCGAGGACGGCACGGGCTGCTGGGTGCTCGGCGACGAGATGCTCCCGGTGACGGAGGCGGACCTGGCCGTGGTCCGTGGGCAGTCCTCGGAGTCCCTGCAGACCGTGACCACGAAGGACGGCACGGAGATGCGGGTGCTGACCCGGCCCGCCCAGATCGAGTACTCCCGCCAGCGGACGGAGCAGGCCGCCATCTCGGTCGGCCGCCCGCTGGACGAGGTGACCGGCCCGCTCAACACCCTCGCCCTGATCCTGCTGGCCGTCAGCGGCATAGGGGTGCTCGGCGCGAGCGCGGCCGGCCTCGGGGTGGCCCGCGCGGGGCTCAAGCCGGTGGACCGGCTGACCGACACCGTGGAGCACGTGGCTCGCACCGAGGACCTGAGCGTCCGCATCCCGGTCGAGGGCCGCGACGAGATCGCGCGGCTGTCGGCGTCCTTCAACTCGATGACGGCCGCGCTGTCCTCCTCCCGTGAACTCCAGCAGCAGCTGATCGCGGACGCCGGGCACGAGCTGCGCACCCCGCTGACCTCCCTGCGCACCAACATCGAACTGCTGGAACGCAGCGAGCTGACCGGACGGGAGCTGCCCGCGGAGGACCGCCGGGAGCTGATGCTGTCGGTGAAGGCGCAGATGGGCGAACTGGCGGCGCTCATCGGCGACCTGCAGGAGCTGTCCCGGCCGGACGCGGCGCACGGCGGCGCGCCCCCGCAGACCGTGGCGCTGCACGAGGTCGTGGAGGCCGCGCTGGAGCGGGCCCGGCGGCGTACCGGCCCCGACCTGAAGATCACCGCCGACCTGGCCCCCTGGTACCTGCGGGCCGAGCCGTCGGCCCTGGAACGGGCGGTGATCAACCTCCTGGACAACGCGGTGAAGTTCAGCCCGCCGGCCGGCACGGTCGAGGTGGAACTGCACGGCGGGGAGCTGACCGTCAGGGACCACGGCCCGGGCATCCCCCCGGAGGACCTCCCGCACGTCTTCGAGCGCTTCTGGCGCTCGGCCTCCGCGCGCAGCCTGCCCGGCTCGGGCCTGGGCCTGTCGATCGTGGCCCGTACGGTGCAGCAGCTCGGCGGCACCGTCGCGCTGCAGCCCGCGCAGGGCGGCGGCACCGTGGCGGTCGTCCGGCTGCCCGGGGCGCGGACCCCGCCCCCCGAGGCGCCGGAGGGCACGCCGGCCGGCTAACCGGCGTGCCAGCGCTGGGCGTCGGCGGTGCCGACGGTGGTGAAGGAGAGGGTGGAACCGGGGATCGAGCCGTCCGGCCGCATCGCGGTGCCGAGGTCGATCTGCGGGCGGACCCGGCCCAGCGAGTCGACCAGGAACAGCAGGTTCGCCGCGTTCCCGCCCTCGACCGACGAGCAGGCCCAGATGCCGACGCCGCGGTCGGTGTCGCCGCGCGAGTCCAGGCAGAAGGCGGGGTCCGCGCCGTTGACCAGCAGGCCGCGCGGGTCCACCCGCCACTTCTGTGAGGCCGAGCCCGCGTCGCAGCCGGCGACGATGACGTCGTCCCCCTTGTCGAACTCCTCGTCCCGTACGTCCAGGCAGAGACCCGACGCGTCGTTGACGACCTGGGCGTAGGCACTGCCCGGCACCTTCCGCGGCGGCCGGGTGCCCGGCGTGTGCGTCGGCGGCGCGGGCGACCGGGTCGCCGTCCCGCCCGGGCCGCCGGAGGCGCTCGCCGTACGGGAGGGGCCCGGCGTCGCGGCGCGGCTCGGGGTGACGGTCTGCGTGGCGGTCGCGGTGACCGTGACCGCCGGCGGCCGGGGCAGCGCCCCGCCGTTGCCGGTCGGGGCGGGGTGGTCGCCCGTCGCGTAGACCAGACCGGTGGCGGCCAGGGCGGCGACGGCGACGAGCAGCAGGGAGACCAGCGGCGAGGGGTAGCGGGTGCGCAGCCGCAGCAGCCGCTCCAGCGGGCCGGGCCGCCGGCGCCGGCGGGAGGTGCCGGGCGCCGCGGGCGGGGCGGGCGCGGTGGCGGGCGGCTCGGGGGCGGACCGGGCCGCCAGGTAGGCGGGCCCTGCCCAGCCGAGCAGGGCCGCGACCAGCAGCGGCCGGGGGTCGCGTTCGAGGGCGATCAGCGTCTCCAGCGCGCCGGAACAGCCCGGGCAGTGCGCGAGGTGCCGGTCCACGTCCGCGTTCTGCCGGGCGTCGTCGCGGCGGGCGGCGGCGTCGAGGAGCCGGCCGAAGCCCTTGCAGCGGGGGTCCTGGCTGCGGTCCAGGTACGTCCGCAGGTAGGCCTCGCGCAGCGCGTCCCGGGCCCTGGCGGTCAGGTCCGCGAGCTCCGAAGGCCGGTCGCCGGTGCACAGGGCGACGCCGGCGGCGCTCTCCCGCTCCACGACGGCGTGCCACAGCACGCCCTGGGTGTGCTGCGGCAGGGCGGCGAAGGCACCGGCCGGCACGAAGCGTTCGGCCAGGTGGAGCCGGGGGTGGACGGGCAGCCCCGGCAGGCCGGGAAGGCGCTGCTCGGCGCCGCGGATGTCGTCGATGAAGGCGGCGTACGCGTCGCCGAGCCGTTCGCGGCGGCTGCCGGCCGCCCACACGGCGGCGGCCTGGTGGACGAGCATCAGCAGCCGGTGCCGCCAGGGGCCGCGGGGGTCGACGCCGCGGTGCACCTCCTGCCAGGCCAGCGCGAAGGCCTGCGCGGCGAGTTGGCCGGCGGCGGCCCCGTCGCGGGTGCACAGCCGGGCGTAGCAGGCGACGGCGGGCAGGTGGCGGCGGCGCAGTTCCTCGGTCGCCGGGTAGGCGGTCGGCGCGCCGGCCCGTACCCGCTCGGTGAGGGCGGCGTCGGACAACTCCTCGTACACGGGCGCTTGGTGCTTCTGGGACACGGCGGACCACCCGGACACATCGATGGGTCTGGAGGGACGGGGCTGCCCATGGTGAAGCACAAGTTACTGCCGAGGAAAGTGTTCCCGCCGGTAACTCCCCGGCGCCGGAGGGGGTAAGCGCTTCAGCCCACGCGCGGTCGCCGAAGGGTCACCCCGCGCCGCCGTTCCGGCTCAGCGGATCACGTGCGGCAGGAAGCGCGCGTACGTGTCGGTGACCAGGCCGGCCGACTCGCGGATGCCGAGCCCGGCCGCCTCGTCCGCCACGACCCAGGCGCCCAGCACCACGTGGTTGCCGTCGAACACGGGCAGCGGGGCCAGTTCCTGGTAGCAGCAGGGCTCGTCGGCGGGCGGCGCCGCGGCCTCGCCCACCCGGTGCACGGTGACGCCCGCCCCCTCCCGGCCGAGCAGCGGCTTGGCGACCCAGCCCGTGGTCCGGGCGAGCTCACGGGGACCGTCGAGGTACGCGGCGAGGAGGTTGGGGTGGCCGGGGTAGAGCTCCCACAGGACGGCCAGCAGCGCCTTGTTGGAGAGCAGCATCTTCCAGGCGGGCTCGATCCAGCAGGTCGTGCCGGTGCCGCCGCCGTTGTCGAGGGTGTCCAGGACGTGACCGCCGAACTGGTCGGTGGCCAGCCACTCCCAGGGGTAGAGCTTGAAGCAGCTGCGGATGAAGCGCAGCCGGTCGTCGACGAAGCGGCCGGACAGCTCGTCCCAGCCGATCGCCTCCACCGACAGGGCGTGGGTGTCGAGACCGGCCTGTTCCGCGGTCTCCCGCAGGTAGGCCACCGTCATCAGGTCCTCGCCGAGCTCGTCGGCCTCGGTGTGCGCGAAGTGCACAGGGCCGGGCGGCAGCAGCGGGGCCTGGCGCCGCCACGCGTCGACGAGGCGTTCGTGGAGGGAGTTCCACTGGTCGGCGCCGGGGAAGCGGTCCTCCATCCAGAACCACTGGGCGCCGGCCGCTTCCACCAGCGAGGTGGGGGTGTCGGCGTTGTACTCCAGCAGCTTCGCCGGGCCGGTCCCGTCGTAGCGCAGGTCGAAACGGCCGTAGAGGGAAGGGAGTTCCGTGCGCCGCCGCCATGACTCGGCGATCCGCCCGGCCAGGCGCGGGTCGTGGACGCCGAGCTCGGCGAAGCGGTCCTCGGCGACGATGTGCTCCGCGGCGGCGAGGCACATCGCGTGCAGTTCCCCGACGGTCTCCTCCAGGGCCTCGACCTCGGGGAGTGAGAACTCGTAGTAGCCGCTCTCGTCCCAGTACGGCCGCAGCGAGCCGTCGGGGTAGCGGGTCAGCGGGTAGACGACGCCCTGCTCCTCCACGGTCCGCTGCCAGCCGGGCCGCGGCTCGACGGAGTGCCGGCGCATCAGCCGCCGCCGGACCCGTGGCCCGAGCCGTGGCCGCCGAAGCCCCCCGTCTTCACCGACGACTTGTCGAAGCTGCCGCCCTTGGCCTTCCCGCTCCGGACGCTGCCGCCGTAGTAGTAGCGGCCGTGGCCGTGATCGTCCTCGCACTCCTTGGAAGGAAGCGTCCGGTAGGTCTCGGGGTCGACGCAGCGCTTGTCGGGTTCGGAGCCGCACGCGGTCAGCGCGGCGGCGAGCACGCCCATGCCGCCGAGGATCACCGTGCCGGACCTGAACCGCCGTCGCCCCGTAGTCGTCATGTCCACAGCGTAGGCAGCGGAAGCCCGCAGCACGAGGGCGGGGTCGCGGGCGCCCTGGCGGGAACGGCTGGGAACGGCCGGGGGCGGCCGTCGGTGTCGACGGCCGCCCCCGGTGCGGTGCGCGGTCGCGGGCCCTGCCCGCTCCCGCCGCGTACTACTGGACGATCGTGATGCGGTCGGCCGCCGGGGCCGCCAGCGGCGCGGAGGCCGAGGAGTTGGCGGTCAGGTAGGCGTTGAGCGCGGCCAGGTCGTCGCCGCCGACGAGCTCGTTCGTCCCGTTGGCCAGCTCGGCGAAGCCGTCGCCGCCGCCCGCGAGGAAGTTGTTCATCGCGACGCGGTAGGTGGCCGCCGGGTCGATCGGGGCACCGTTCAGGCGGATCGAGTCCGCGACGACGCGGTCGGCACCGGACTTGGTGAGGTCCAGCGTGTAGGTCAGGCCGGCGGAGATCTGCAGGATCTTCGGGGCGGCCGCGTTGGCGCCGCTGACCTGCTGCTGCAGCACGGTGACCAGCTGGGCGCCGGTCAGGTTCCGCAGGTTGACCGTGTTGCTGAACGGCTGGACCGCGAAGCCCTCCGCGTAGGTGACCACGCCGTCGCCCTCGCTGCCGGTGGCCTTGTGCACCAGGTCGGTGCGGATGCCGCCGGGGTTCATCAGGGCGAGGTCGGTGTCGGGGTCGAGCGACTTGCCGTAGGCGAGCTGCGCGTCGGCGATCAGGTCGCCGAGCGGCGACTCGTTGCCGGCCCGGTTGATGTCCTGGGAGATGTAGCCGACGGTGCGGCCCGCGACCGGGGCGGCCAGCGTCTGCCAGCGGCCGATCAGCGCCGTCAGGTCCGCGGCCTTGCTCTGGGTGCGGTCGACGACGTGGTTCGAGCCGCGCACCGAGGCGCGCACGATGTCGTGGGTGCGCAGGTCGTACTTCATGTCCAGCTCGGTGAAGAGCCGGCCGAAGGAGGCCGCGCTGGTGACCAGGCGGTCGTGGCCCTTGGGGTCCGGGACGGTGCAGACGTACGCGTTGTGCGTGTGGCCGGTGACCAGCGCGTCGACGTCCGCCGAGGTGTTCTTGGCGATGTCGACGATCGGGCCGGACAGACCGGTGCCGGCGCCGCCCGCGTCGCAGTTGTAGTTGTACGCGGAGGAGGCGGGGAAGCCGCCCTCGTGCACGAGCGCGACGACGGCGTTGACGCCCTTGCGCTTGAGCTCCTTGGTGTACTTGTTGATCGTCTCGACCTCGTCGAGGAACTTCAGGCCCTTGACGCCCTCGGCGGAGACGATGTTGGGGGTGCCCTCGAGCGTGACGCCGATGAAGCCGACGCGGACGCCCTTGACGTTCTCGATGGTGTACGGCTTGAGCAGCGGGCGGCCGGTCTTCTCGTTGACGACGTTCGCCGAGAGGATCGGGTAGTCCGCGCCCTTGAACTTGCGGCCCTTCTCGTAGCAGCCCTCGACCGGGTGGCAGCCGCCGTTCTGCAGGCGGAGCAGCTCGGCCTTGCCCTCGTCGAACTCGTGGTTGCCGACGCCGGTGACGTCCAGGCCCAGCTTGTTCATGGCCTCGACGGTGGGCTCGTCGTGGAACAGGCCGGACAGCAGCGGGCTGGCGCCGACGATGTCGCCCGCGGCGACGGTGAGCGAACGCGCCTGGCCCTTGCGGGCGGTGCGCAGGCTGGAGGCCAGGTACTCGACGCCGCCGGCGTCGATCGTCTTGGTGGTGCCGTCCGCCTGGAGCTCGGTGACGCGGCCGGAGGAACCGGCCGGGGGCTCCAGGTTGCCGTGGAAGTCGTTGACGGCGAGCAGCTGGAGGTCGACGGTCCGGCTGCCGTGGCCGTGACCCCCGTGGTGGGTCTCGTGGGCCTGGGCGGTCGGGCTCGCTATGACGAGCGCACCGACCGCGGCCAGGCCGGCGGTCGCGGCGGCGACGCGGCGTGCGCCACGGTGACGCGGGTGGGTCACAGACATGGGTCCCCTTGGACGTGGGCGATGGACGTGGGCGATCGAGGTGGGACGGAGGACGGCGGCAGCCTATGGTCAACGCGCGTAGTTGTCAGTGGCTTTGCGGTTACGGGCAGGTTTCGACTGATCGGTACATGCCGGATCCCCGGGGATGACGTCTCACATCTCGGAAGGATCTGTCTCGCCATTCAAACAAGCGGCATAGTTGGATCCACCACCGACCGAGGAGGTGCACGCCATGCGCCGCCGCTGGCTGATGCTCGCCCTGGGCACCGGGGCGCAGACCGCCGCCTGCGCCTTCGTCTACGGAGTCCCCTACCTGGCCGCCGCGTTGCGGGACACCGCACACCTGACCCTGCCGCAGATCGGGCTCCTCATCGCCTGCCCCACCGCCGGGCTGGTCGCCGCCCTCGTCGCCTGGGGAGCCGCCGCGGACCGGTACGGCGAACGCGTCGTGATCGCCTCGGGTCTCGGCGGCGCCGCCGTGCTGCTCGCCCTCGCGGCCGGCCCGGTGGGCGCCGGGCGCGGCACGACGGCACTGGGCGCGCTGCTCGCCCTGGCCGGAGCCGCGGGGGCCTCGGTGTACTCCGCGAGCGGACGCCTCGTCATGGGCTGGTTCTCCGCCCGGGAGCGCGGACTGGCCATGGGCATCCGGCAGACCTCCACCCCGCTCGGCATGGGCGTGGCCGCGCTGACCATGCCGTCGCTCGCAGCCGCGTACGGGGTGCGCGGCGCCTTCGGCTTCCTGGCGGCGGTGTGCGGGGCCGTCGCCTGCCTGGTCGCGCTGTTCGCCGCCGACCCGGCACGCCCGCAGGCCGCTCCCGGGGCCTCCCCGGCCGTCAACCCCTACCGGGGCTCGGCCACCTTGTGGCGGATCCACGGCGCGGGCGCGCTGCTGGTCGTACCGCAGTTCACGGCGGGAGCCTTCGCCCTGGTGCTGCTGGTGGACACCCGGGGCTGGTCGGCGGTCGGCGCCGGGCGGCTGATCGCCCTCGCGCAGGTACTGGGGGCCTGCACCCGGATCGCCGCCGGACGCTGGTCGGACCGGGTCGGCAGCCGGCTGCGGCCGATGCGGCAACTGGCCGTCCTCACCGCCGTGGTGGTCTCGGCCGCCGCCCTGACCGCGGCCTTCCCCTCACCGCTGACCGCCGCCGCCCTCGTACTGTCCGTCGGGATCACCGCCAGCACCAACGGGCTGTCCTTCACCGCCACGGCCGAACGGGCGGGCCCGTCCTGGTCCGGTCGCGCCCTCGGCGTCCACAACACCGGCCAGAACCTGACCGCCGCCCTCGTCCCTCCACTGAGCGCCACCCTCATCTCGGCCACCGGCTACTGGCCCGCCCTCGCCGCCGCGGCGGTCGTGGCCTGCGGTGCGGCGGCACTGGTGCCGATGGACACCTCCCGCACCCCCGCGGTCGTAAGCTCGGTCCCATGACCGACGCAGCAGCACAGCAGACCGCCGTGGGCCCCCGCCGGATCGAGACCCTCGACGAGCTGAGCCCCGGCCGGGCCGACGCGGTCCTCGCCCTGATCGAGGCGGCCGCGGAGGTCGACGGCCAGGCCGCGGTCTCCGAGCAGGGCCGGCTCCACCTGCGCGGCGGCGCCCGTGAGGGCGTGACCCACCTGCTGGTCGAGAGCGACGGCGCGCTCGTCGGGTACGCCCAACTGGAGGACACCGACCCGGTCGAGGCCCCCGCCGCCGAGATGGTCATCCACCCGGCGCACCGCGCGCAGGGCCACGGCCGCGCGCTCGGTCACGCCCTGCTCGCCACCTCCGGCAAGCGGCTGCGCGTGTGGGCGCACGGCGGCCACCCCGCCGCCCGCCACCTGGCCGGACTGCTCGGTCTCGCCCTCTTCCGCGAGCTGCGGCAGCTGCGCCGCCCGCTGACGGAGGGAGCCGGCGCGCCCCCGCTGGGCGAGCCCGTGTACCCCGCCGGCGTCACCGTGCGCACCTTCGTCCCCGGCCGGGACGACGCCGCCTGGCTGGCGGTCAACGCCGCCGCCTTCGCGCACCACCCCGAGCAGGGCAGCCTCACCCAGCGCGACCTGGACGACCGCAAGGCCGAGCCCTGGTTCGACCCGGCCGGCTTCTTCCTCGCCTTCCGCGGCGACCGGCTGGCCGGCTTCCACTGGACGAAGGTGCACGCGCGCGAGCGCCTCGGCGAGGTCTACGTGCTGGGCATCCACCCCGAGGAGCAGGGCGGCGGCCTGGGCCGGGCGCTCACCCTGACCGGGCTGCGGCACCTCGTGCACGACCGAGGGCTGCCCACCGCGATGCTCTACGTCGACGCGGACAACGCACCCGCCCTCGCCGTCTACGAACGCCTCGGCTTCACCACGCACGAGGTCGACCTCATGTACCGCACGGAGACCTGAGCCCCGCCGCCGGGCGGCCCGCCCCCCGGACGGGCCATCGCCCGGCCGCGGGCCGGTCCGCGACGGATCCGGGACGGATCCGGGACGGATCCGGGACGGATCCGCGGCAGGACGGCGCGGGGGGCCGCCGGGGAGCCCCCGCGGGGCCGTCGCGGTGACCGCCCGGTCACGGCCGGTACGTACGGCGATTTCCTGACCGCCACCTGCCCGTTACCGGAGATTCAAACTCGCTTGCGAGCATCTGTGAATGCAGACGCCCGCCGCCACCTCCCTCCCCCCTCTCGACCTGCCGGTATCCCGGCTCGCCGGGGACAATGGAGGCATGGTCGGTGGCCGGGTTCCGCGCGCCGCCGTCCAGCCGAACGACGTGCCGGATCCGGAGGAGGGCTCGCACCCATGGCCTCGATGAATTTCCCGACGAACGCCCGGACCGAGCGGTCCGGCTCCGGTACCACCCCGGCCGAGTCCGATACGCCGGAGGAGCAGTCCCCGGCCTACGGCCGGCCGCACGTCGTCCCGCCCCTGCACCCCGAACTGAAGCGCCTGGACGGCCTGTCGACGGTGCCGCGTCCCGCGGAGAACAGCGGCGAGGCCCGCCCCGCCGACGCCGCGGAGGACGAGGAGCCGGCGGAAGAGCTCCCGCTGAACCGCTTCCTGGACCGCGAGCAGAGCTGGCTGGCCTTCAACGAGCGGGTGCTGGAACTCGCCGAGGACCCGGAGACGCCCCTCCTCGAACGGGCCAACTTCCTCGCCATCTTCGCCAGCAACCTGGACGAGTTCTTCATGGTCCGGGTCGCCGGCCTGAAGCGCCGCATCACCACCGGCGTCGCCCAGCGCTCGGCCTCCGGCCTGCCGCCCACCAAGGTGCTGGAGAACATCCTCAGCCGCGCCCGCGAGCTCATGGCGCGGCACGCCGCCTGCTTCCAGAACGACGTGGCCCCGGCGCTCGCCGAGGAGGACATCCACATCATCCGGTGGAACGACCTCACCGAGAAGGAGCAGGCCCGGCTCTTCACGCTCTTCCGGAACAAGATCTTCCCGGTCCTGACCCCGCTGGCCGTCGACCCGGCGCACCCGTTCCCGTACATCTCCGGCCTGTCGCTGAACCTGGCCGTCACCGTGCGCAACCCGGTCTCCGGGCACGACCACTTCGCCCGTGTGAAGGTCCCGCCGATCCTGTCCCGCTTCCTCGAGGCCGGCCCGCAGCGCTTCGTCCCGCTGGAGGACGTCATCGCCGCGCACCTGGAGGAGCTGTTCCCGGGCATGGAGGTGCTGGACAGCCACATGTTCCGGGTGACCCGGAACGAGGACCTGGAGGTCGAGGAGGACGACGCGGAGAACCTGCTCCAGGCACTGGAGAAGGAACTGCTGCGGCGCCGCTTCGGGCCCCCGGTCCGCCTCGAGGTCGAGGAGTCGATCGCCCCGCAGGCCCTGGACACGCTGGCCCAGGAGCTGAACATAGAGGCCGCCGAGGTCTACCCGCTGCCCGGGCCGCTCGACCTGACGGGACTGTTCGCGATCGCCGGGCAGGACCGTCCGGAGCTGAAGTACCCGAAGTTCGTCGGCGGCACCCACCCCGACCTGGCCGAGGTCGAGTCCGCGCACGCCACCGACGTCTTCGCGGCGCTGCGCGAGCGGGACGTGCTGCTGCACCACCCGTACAACTCCTTCTCCACCTCCGTGCAGCGGTTCCTGGAGCAGGCCGCGCAGGACCCGGACGTCCTGGCCATCAAGCAGACCCTGTACCGCACCTCCGGCGACTCACCGATCGTGGACGCCCTGATCGACGCCGCCGAGGCCGGCAAGCAGGTCCTGGTGCTGGTCGAGATCAAGGCGCGCTTCGACGAGCAGGCCAACATCAAGTGGGCCCGCAAGCTGGAGGAGGCGGGCTGCCACGTCGTCTACGGCCTGGTCGGGCTGAAGACGCACTGCAAGCTGTCGCTGGTGGTCCGCCAGGAGGGCGACACCCTGCGCCGCTACAGCCACGTCGGCACCGGCAACTACCACCCGAAGACCGCCCGGCTCTACGAGGACCTCGGGCTGCTGACCGCCGACCCGCAGGTCGGCGCCGACCTGTCGCACCTGTTCAACCGGCTCTCCGGCTACTCGCGCCGCGAGACGTACAACCGGCTGCTGGTGGCCCCGCGCAGCCTGCGCGACGGGCTGGTCTCGCGGATCCTCGCGGAGATCGCCCACCACCGCGAGGGGCGGCCCGCGTACATCCGGATCAAGGCCAACTCGATGGTCGACGAGGCGATCATCGACGCGCTGTACCGGGCCTCCATGGCCGGCGTGCCCGTCGACGTCTGGGTGCGCGGCATCTGCGCGCTGCGCCCGGAGGTGCCGGGCCTGTCGGAGAACATCAGGGTGCGCAGTGTGCTCGGCCGCTTCCTGGAGCACTCCCGGGTCTTCGTCTTCGGCAACGGAGGCGACCCCGAGGTGTGGCTCGGCAGCGCCGACATGATGCACCGCAACCTCGACCGCCGGATCGAGGCGCTGGTCCGGGTCTCCGACCCGGCGCACCGGTCCTCGCTGAACCGGCTGCTGGAGACCGGAACCTCGGACTCCACCTCGTCCTGGTGGCTCGGTCCGGACGGGGACTGGACCCGGCACAGCACCGACGCCGAAGGGCGTCCGCTGCCCCACATCCAGGAGATGCTCATCGATGCGCGGAGGCGCCGGCGTGGCCCAGCGACACCCTGACACGGCAGCGACGCCCGCCGGCCTGGCCGCCGGCGGGCTCCCCGACCGTGAGGCCGGTGCGGTCCTCGGACAGTACCTGCGGGACGAGGCGACGGCCTTTCTGCGCGCGCTGGCACCACGCGAGGGCGACCCCGGCCGTCCCCAGGACGACACCGCCGAGACCGGCCGGCAGATGCGCCGCTCGGCCCGCCGCATCGCCGGCACCCTGCACACCTTCGGCTCGCTCACCGATCCCGCCTGGGCCGACCCGCTGCGGGGCGAGCTCGGCTGGCTCACCGACACCCTCGGCCGCGAGCACCGCTACGCCGCCCGGCTCGGCCGGCTGATCGGCGCTCTCCAGCGGCTGGCCTCCGCCGAGGACGCCGGGGGCATCCCCACCGCCCCCGTCCCCGCCGACGACGACCTCGGTCTGTGGCTGCCGGTGCCCGGTGCGCCCGACCCGGCCGCGCCCGCGGCCACCGAGATCCCGGAACCGGTGGGCGCGGCGGCCCTCGCCGCGGGGGCCCGTCGTTCCCCCGCCCCCGCCCAGGCCGGCGAACGCGGCGGCGCCGGGAGCGGTCCGCTCGCCGTGGGCGCGGCCCGGGCCGGCGCCCTGCTGGAGCGTCAGCTCACCCTCGCCCGGACCCGGGCGCACTCCGCGGCCCTCCAGGCCATGGGCTCCTCGCGCTTCCACGCCGTCGTGGACGCGGTGGCGGTGCTCGCCTCCGAGGTGCCGCTGTCCCCGGCCGCGCGCAAGCCCGCCGCCACCGTGCTGCCGCTGCTGGCGGAGCAGGCCCACGCCCGGCTCAACGAGGCCGCGGCGGCGCTGCCGCTGACCCGCGCACGCCACCCGTACAACGGCGAGACGCTCCATGCCGCGCTCGCCGGCGAACTGTCCGCCGAGCGCCAGGACGCCGCGTGGAACCGGGTCCGCGTGCTGCTGCGGCTGCGCCGCTACGCCCAGGAGGTCCTCGCGTACGAGGACGGGGACTCCGCCGCCCGGCTGTCCGCCGCGGCGCGGGTGCTGGAACAGCACCGGGAGGCCGCGGAGGCGGCCGCCGCCGTCACCGCCGCCGCCCGTACCCCGCGGATCGCCCCGGCCACCGCCTACGCGCTGGGCGTGCTCCACGCCGACCAGCGCCTGGAGGCGGAGGCGGCCCGGTACGCCTTCGCCCACCTGTGGGCGCGCTGACGCGCCCGGCACGTCCTGCCCGTCCGCGGGAGCGGCCCGACCCGCGACCCGCAGCCCGGAAAGGAGCACCGCCATCGCCGCCACCGGTACCGCGGGCACCCCGATCCTCGCCGCCGGGGCGGTGCTGTGGCGCCGCTCCCCGCTCGACGGCGGCCTGGAGATCGCGCTGATCCACCGTCCCAAGTACGACGACTGGTCGCTCCCCAAGGGCAAGTTGAAGCGCGGGGAGACCGCGCTGGACGGTGCGCTGCGCGAGGTCAGGGAGGAGACCGGACTGGACTGCGTGCCCGGCCGGGTGCTGCCCTCCTCCACCTACCTCGTCGAGGGGCGCACGAAGATCGTGCGCTACTGGGCGGCCGAGGCGCGCGAGGGGTCCTTCGCCCCGAACCGCGAGGTCGACCGGATGGTCTGGCTGCCGCCGACCGCCTCGCGCAACCGGCTCACCCACGAGCGGGACCGCGTCGTGCTCGACGCGTTCCTGCGCGGAACGGGCATGTGACCCTGGCACGCTGAGACGTACGCCACTCGGTGTGGGCTACAGCACCGCACTGATATGCGAGGTTCACCTTGCGTTCACCCTCGGCCGTCGACCACTTCACCTGATCTGCCTAATTTCGGCCTTACCGGTGAGCGAGCAGCCGCCGGGTGGATGCAGAAATCCATACCTCTGCTTCGCCGTCCACCGGCGGGCTCCAGGAAGGAATCACCAAAGGTGAAGCTTCAGCGTAAGAGCGGGCTCCGCGCCCTGGCCGTCGGCGCGGTCGCGGTCTCCGGTGCTCTCATGCTCACTGCGTGCGGTTCGGACGACAACACCAACGCCGGCGGCGACAGCAGCAAGGCGCCCTCCACGTCGTCCAGCAGCATCAAGTGCGC